>CAZLSP010000001.1:0-204949 GCA_964562145.1 uncultured Anaerolinea sp.
TTCGCCCGTCATCACGGGTTTTACCAGCGGCATCGCCCTGATTATTTTTATTGGCCAGATCGACAACTTCCTGGGTGTTAAGACCGAGGCGGCCGAATCGGCGGCCCTCAAGCTGATTAACTACTTCAAGGGCGGTTTCCTGCCCGATTGGCACGCTGTCGTTTTAGGGGCGGTAGTGGTGCTGACCATGCTGCTGTGGCCCAAAAAGCTGAACGCGCGTTTCCCGGCCTCGCTGCTGGGGATTATCCTGGCGACTGCGCTTAACTGGGTGCTCAACTGGCCGGTCAAGATGATTGGCGAGATCCCGCAAACCCTTTTCCTGGCCGACCGCCTGGACCTGTTCACCCTTCCCTGGGCGCAACTGCCCGACTTTATTGCCCCGGCCCTGACCATCACCGCCCTCGGGGCTATCGAATCGCTGCTGTGCGGCGCGGTTGGGTCGAACATGACCGGGATTCGCCTGCAAGCCAACCAGGAGCTGCTCGGGCAGGGGATTGGCAACATCGTCATTCCCTTCTTCGGCGGGGTCCCGGCCACTGCCGCCATCGCTCGTGCCAGTGTGGGCATCAAATCGGGAGGGCAAACGCGCCTGGTGAGCATCATCCATGCCATTGGCCTGTTGCTCTCCATGTTCTTGCTGGCCCCGGTCATGGCGCGCATCCCGCTGGCCGCATTGGCCGGGGTGCTGATGGTGACAGCCGTGCGCATGAACGAATGGCATGCCATCCGCTTTATGTTTGGCAAACGCTTCAAGACCGCCATTGTGGCATTCACCATCACCATGCTTGCCACGGTTGCGCTCGACCTGACCCAGGCAATTTTGATTGGCACGCTTGTTTCGGCGGCCATCTTCCTTAACCAGCTTTCGAGCCTGGATGTCACCATCCAGGATGTAGACCCTGAAAAACTGCGTCAGCGCGGCATCCAAAACGCCGGGAACTGCCAGCATGTGCGCGTGGCTTTCCTTACCGGCCCGTTGTTTTTTGCCGCCACGGGCAACTTTATCGAAGCCTTCAACAACCTGGGCGACACCCATGCATTAATCTTGTCGATGCGCGGAGTGTCCAACATCGACACCTCTGGCCTGGAAGCCTTGCGCCAGCTATATGAAAAGTTGCATGCTCGCGGCGGTACGCTTATGTTCGCCGGGGTGCATGAAAACGCCCGCACCATGATGGAGCGGGGCGGATTGGTGAAAGAAATTGGCGAAGAAAACTTTTTCTGGAGTTCTGACCAGGCCATTGTCGAGGCCGAAAAACGCGGCTGCGCCTTTTGCAAATCGTAATTGATACTCCCTGCTTACGAATTGCCAATGACTTTTCCCGCCGCTCGTGTCAACCGATCGCGGATTGCCAGCCCCAGCCCGCTCTCGCCGTAATCACGGCACAAAATTACCTCTACGCCTTGCCCGTCTAGCCAGCGCATCCCTGCGTAAATAGTGCGGGCAATGCTGTTTAAATCGGGGCCCAGGCGATAGACCACCGCACCGGCACCTTCCAGCGCCCCGGCTTCGTCGTCCGCCGCCAGCACCCCGACCTTGCGCACGCGCTTTTGTTCCATCAAATAGGCCGCTAACGCATCCCTGGCATTTTCACCGCTAAATAAAACCATCTCGGCGCGAGGCGCATAGTGTTTTTCGAGCAAGCCGGGGCTGGGCAGGCCTTTCTCGGGTTTGCGTTTTTGCCCAAGCACCGTCACCGGCCCAATTACGGCCTCCAGCATCTCGCGTGTGATGCCGCCCGGGCGCAGGATGCGCGCCGGGGTGGTGGATAGGTCCAGCACGGTCGATTCGACGCCAATGGTGGCCGAACCGCCATCCAGAATCAGGTCGATGCGGTCGTGCAGGTCGTGCCAGACGTGTTGGGCGGTGGTGGGGCTGGTGTGCCCAAAACGGTTGGCCGAGGGCGCGGCAATCGGCAGCCCGGCCTCGCGGATGAGCGCCAGGGCTACGGGGTGATTGGGGACCCGCACCGCGACCGTATCGAGTTCGGAGGTCACCAGTTGGGGGACATTGGGTTGTTTGGGCAGGATTAATGTCAGCGGGCCGGGCCAGAATTTCTCAGCCAGCGTGTAGCCTGTTGGGGGTACGGAATGCGCAACCAGCGCGAGCTGGTCCACGCCGGTTAAATGGACAATGAGCGGGTCGGCGGCGGGCCGGCCTTTGGCGGTAAAAATCCCGCCGACGGCCTCCACATCCAATGCATTGGCCCCCAACCCGTACACGGTTTCGGTGGGAAACGCCACCAGGCCGCCTTTTTGGATGATTTGGGCGGCGGCGGCGATATTTTGGGGTGTGGCAGGCAAGATTTGGGTCATTGGGCGGTTATTGTAGCGCAAGATGCCATCTTGCGCTACAATTGCGCCATTCTTCTCAAGGAGTTGGGCATGGATTTCAGCAATGACGATGGCATTACCCGCCGTATGGCGGTTTTGCAGCAGCGCGTCAAGATGATGCGCGAGCATGATTTCTACTTTTATAACCAGCCGGTGCAGGAAGTGCTCGGTGGTTCGAAGGTGATTGTTAATGGCCGCGAAATGGGTATGTATGCTTCATACAGTTACCTGGGGCTGGTTGGTCATCCGCGTATTAACGAAGCCGCCAAGCGTGCCATTGATAAGTTTGGGACCGGCACACATGGCGTGCGTACCCTGGCAGGGTCGCTGACCATCCACCGCGAGTTGGAGGAGACGATTGCGGATTTCAAGCATGCCGAAGACGCCATCACCTACACCTCGGGCTATGCCACCAACCTGACTGTGATTTCAACCCTGATGGGGCGCGGCGATTATGTTTTGTCTGACAAGCTCAACCACGCTTCGATTGTGGATGGCTGCCTGATGTCGGGTGCAGAATTCCGTCGTTTTCGCCACAACGATATGGCTGACCTGGAAAAACGCCTCCAACAAATCCCTGACGGGGTGACCAAACTGGTAGTGGCCGATGCGGTCTTCAGCATGGATGGCGATGTGATTGACCTGCCTAAAATGGTGGAACTGTGCCGCAAATATGGCGCGTACCTGATGATGGACGAGGCGCACTCGGTGGGTGTGTTGGGCAAGACCGGGCGCGGTATTGAAGAGCATTTCAATATGTGGGGCAGTGTCGATATTAAGATGGGCACGCTCTCCAAGACCATCCCCTCGGTGGGTGGTTACGTAGCCGGGAAAAAGGAACTGATCGACTTCCTGCGGCATGGTTCGCGCGCCTACATCTTTTCGGCGGCGTTGCCCCCTGGGCAGGCCGCGGCGGCCAACGAGGCTTTTAAGGTGATCCTGGATGAGCCCTGGCGCATTGAGAAGCTTAATCACAATACCGATTTGTTCATCAGCGGCCTGAAAGGCATGGGGTTTGATACCATGTTGACCACTACCGCCATTGTGCCGGTTTTGTGCGGCACCGATGAACGCGCCTATGCCCTGACCCAGGCCGCCCAGCGCAATGATGTCTTTGTCTTGCCGGTGGTTTCACCGGCCGTGCCGGAGGGATTGTCCCGTTTACGCGCCACTGTGCTGGCCTCGCACGAAGATGATGAGATTAAGCGCGCCATGGGAATTATTGGCAAAGCTGGCAAAGAAATTGGGATTATTTAGCCCGTAGCCACAAAATGTAAACAACCAAGAACCCGCCTTCACAAAAGGCGGGTTCTTCATTAATTTTGACGGGTTGGGGCCTAGAACAATCCTGCGCTAAACGCTGCCAGGGCCAGCAATGCCAGCGCCAGGGCCCAGATGAGCCAGCCGCCGCTGATGTGCCGGTCGAGCACCGATTCGGCTGGCGCGTTGGGGTTGTAGTAGACCGTGACAGCGCTGCCCGGCGGGTGTTGTTGGACTTTGCCTTCTGCAAAGTGCGGGCTGCTCCAGCCGCTTTCTGCGCCCAGGCTGTAACGGTCGCTGGTGTACTGGTGGCCGCGCACGCTGAACTGGTAGGTGATGCCGGGCGTGTAGAGTGTGCGCTGGCGGCCATCCTTCCAATGGGTGTAGGAGCGAATTTCGGCCGAGAGCACAGTTCCGGGTACGGAGGCCCAGGTTTGCATGGCAATGGCCTGTCGCTGCAGGGCCAGGCCAAAGAGCAGCAGGAACACTCCCAACCCGGCCGCAAGGGTGACGAACAGGGCATTTTGGGGGTTGGGCAGGTAAGGGGCAATCAGTTCGGGTACTTTGGCGACTGTTAATAAAGCCAGCACTCCGCCGCCGCCCAGGAAAAGGAAGACCCCGCCCAGGCCTTTGCCAAAATCGGCGGGCAGGGCGCGTTCGAGCACGGCTTCACCTGGGTTGGCCGGGTTGTAGTAAACCGTCACTTCGGCGCCAACAGGATAGCGTTGCAGCACCGCTTCAATCTCGCTTTCGGCGATGATTTCAGCCAGGCTGATGCGTTCGGCGTTAAAGCGTTTGCCGTTAACGGCGTAGTCATAGGCCACCCGGGGTTCGCTGACGGTTTTCTCGCGGTTGTCTATATCGCGTTTTTTGCGGGCGCGTATTTCAGAGCGGGTGATTTTGCCCCGTGTTTGGTGCCAGTTTTGGGCGGCGCGCACCTCGCGCATTTTCACCACCGCAGCAAAAGCCACCAAACCCACAATGGCAGCCACACCCAGGCCCAGAATGGGGAGGAGATCGTTCATGGCGGCCTCAGCGAATGGTTGCGAGATCGTTGAGCAGGGCCTGCTGGTCTTCCGCCTCGCTCACCAGTTGGGCAGATGCGCGCGCCAGCTTAAGGTAGGACTGCATGCTTTTCTTGTGCTGCGCCACCATTTCGGCGCGAGAAAGCGCCTCGTAGGCATAGCCCACGTAAAAGGGCGGCAGGTTGGCGGCCTGGCTTTCGGCCAGGCATTGCTCCCCATAGCGCAGGGCGTTTTCGGGTTGGTTGAGCAGCGCATAAACCCGCGAAATGTGCCAGAGTGAGATCGAGCGATTTTCAGCGCTACACTCGGGGCGCTGTGTCCAGTGAAAGAAGGACGCGAAGGCGCGCAGCAGCATTTGTTCATCTTCGGCGTGCGTGCGCGGTGATTTGTCCATCATGTTCCAGGCGCTGTTGAAGCATTCGGCGGCAAAATATCGATTGGCGGATACCAGGTCAAATGTTGGTTCGTCACTCATTGGTGGCTCCCATCTGATGCGGTTCTTGAATTTTTATAATATTTCTCTTATATATTAAGGCTAGAATCTGGATAATTCTGGTACAGATTTTACCAAAAAATAGATTCGGGAGAAAACCTATGAAATGGCAGTGGAAATTGGGAACCTTTGCGGGGATCGATGTCTTCGTCCACGCAACCTTTTTGCTTATTGTAGGCTGGTATGGGCTGACCTACTGGCTAGAGAATCGCACCCTCGCGGCAGTGATTGAAGGCGTGGCCTTCATCCTGCTGCTGTTCCTGGCGGTGACCCTGCACGAATACGGGCACGCGTTGACAGCTCGCCGTTATGGCATCAAGACCCGCGACATTACCCTTTACCCGATTGGCGGGGTGGCGCGGCTGGAGCGGATGCCCGATAAACCCATCCAGGAACTGTGGGTGGCGCTGGCAGGCCCGGCGGTGAATGTGGTGATTGCCCTGGGGCTTTTTGTGTGGCTGGTGCTGACCAATGCCCTGGTGCCGGTTAATCAGTTGACCTTGACCGGCGGTTCCTTCCTGGAAAGGTTGATGCTGGTGAACGTTTCGCTGGTGCTCTTCAACCTGATTCCGGCTTTCCCAATGGACGGCGGTCGGGTCTTGCGCGCCATCCTGGCTATGAACATGGACTATGTCCGCGCAACGCAGATTGCCGCGACCGTGGGGCAGGGCCTGGCCTTTGTGCTTGGTTTCTGGGGCTTGTTCAACAACCCCTTCCTGCTTTTTATCGCCTTCTTTGTCTGGATGGGCGCGGCCCAGGAAGCCAGCATGGTGCAGATGAAGAACGCCCTGGGCGGCATCCCGGTCAGCCGGGCCATGCTAACCGATTACCAGACCGTTTCGCCGCGCGACTCGCTCTCGCGGGTGGCCCAGCTGGTGCTGGCCGGGTCGCAGCATGATTTCCCGGTTGTAGATGAAGGCCGCGTGCTGGGAGTGGTCACCCGCAACGACTTCCTGGCGGCGCTGACCCAGCATGGGCAGAACATCGCTGTATCGACGGTGATGCGCGGCAACCTGCCCGAAGTGGACAGCTACGAGATGGTTGAGATTGCCTTGATGCGCATCCAGGAATCGGGCACGCCGGTTTTGCCGGTCACCCACGCCGGGCAGCTGGTAGGGGTTATCACTGCCGAGAATATCACCGAATACCTGATGATCCGTTCGGCGCTCAAGGCCTCGGGCCTGGTTTTCAGCGCGTAATACCAAAATACGGCCCCCGCTTCACAATGAAGCG
This sequence comes from uncultured Anaerolinea sp., assembly GCA_964562145.1. Lineage (GTDB taxonomy): Bacteria > Chloroflexota > Anaerolineae > Anaerolineales > Villigracilaceae > UBA5195. Next base: position 6,346 of record CAZLSP010000001.1, read on the forward strand.
GGGGCTTTTTATTTCGCTTCCACCCTTGCCCGGCCCTCACTCCGCGTTTATACTCTCAGCCTATCTTTCCCCTGGATTTGTGGATATTACATGCAAAATAAACGTTGGATCATTCCCCCGCCTATCACCGCTGCTGCCCGTGCGGAGCTCCAAAAATTCCCGCCCATCTTGCAACAACTGCTTTTCAATCGTGGTTACGCTACCGATGCCGGGGCGCGCGCCTTCTTGCGCGCCGAAACCAATTTTGATACAGACCCACGGCAAATGCTGGATATGGAGGTCGCGGTTCAGCGGATCCGTTTTGCGCTGGAAAACCACGAGCCAATTGCCATTTATGGTGATTACGATGTCGATGGCGTGACGGCGACCGCGCTGCTGGTGCAAACTTTGCGCGCGCTGGGCGGCGATGTGCGCGGCTATATCCCCAACCGCTTTGAAGAAGGCTATGGCCTCAACAAAGATGCCTTCGACACGCTCCAGGCCCAGGGTGTCAAACTGGTGATTAGCGTCGATTGTGGGATTCGCTCCCCTGACGAGGCCGCTCACGCCCGGAAAATTGGCCTCGACCTGATTATTTCCGACCATCACCACCCCGATGTTGACTTGCCAGAAGCCCTGGCCGTGATCAACTCTAAACGCGAGGGCGACCCATACCCCGATAAAGACCTGGCCGGGGTGGGCATTGCCTTCAAGCTGGCCCAGGCGCTGACCGCCAGCCTTCAGCCGCCAGATGCCGATGAACTGCTCGCCAGCCTGTTGGACCTGGTGGCGCTGGGCACGGTGGCCGACCTGGCCCCGCTGACCGGTGAGAACCGCATGTTGGTGCGGCGCGGTTTGCAGCGCATTCGCGCCACCACCCGCCAGGGGTTGTTTGCGCTGGCCAATGTCGCCGAACTTTCATTGCCGAAAACAACCGCCATGAACATCGGTTTTGTGCTTGGTCCGCGCCTGAATGCGGCCGGGCGGTTAGAGTCGGCGCTGGCTGCCTTTGACCTGTTGACTACCCAGGATGTTTTTACCGCCGGGACGCTGGCCCAGCAGTTGGATGTGCAGAACCGCCAGCGGCAGGCGCTCACCCGCCAGATTCAGGAACAGGCCGAGGTGTTGGCGCTGGCCGACGAGCCCGATGCGCACCTGATGTTTGCGGTGCATCCCGATTTCAACTCGGGGGTGGTGGGGTTGGCCGCCTCGCGCCTGGTCGAGACGTTCTACCGGCCAGCCGTGGTCGGCCAGGTGGGCGAGGAGACTACCCGCTGTTCGTGCCGCTCGATCCCAGAATTCCACATCACCGAAGCGCTGGACCAGTGTAAGGATTTGCTGGTAAGGCATGGCGGGCATGCTGCGGCGGCTGGCTTTACTGTGCGCAATGAAAACCTGCCAACACTCCGGGCGCGTTTGAAAGAAATCGCTTTCAAGCAACTGGCGGCCCAGGATTTACGGCCGTCGCTTTCAGCGGATATGGAAGTGCCGCTTGCGGAGATGAAGAGCGAAGTGTTGAAGTACCTCGATTATCTCCAGCCGACCGGCTATGGCAACCCGGATGCGGTGTTTGTCAGCCGTGGGTTGACGGTGTGCAAAATCCGTACGGTTGGCGCGGATGCCAAACACCTGAAGATGACTGTCACCGACGGGGGAGTAACTTATGATGCGATTGGGTTCAGGCTGGGTCCGCTGCTGCCAGAGCTGCCGATGGGGACGAAAGTGGACGTAATGTACACCTTTGAGACGAATGAGTTTAATGGGCGTGTTTCGTTGCAGCTAAACCTGAAGGATGTAAAACGCACCGGGATGAAGGAACAGGCCAATTAAACGGAATGCTGGCTGCGGGTGGAATGTTCCGCGCCGATTGGGCCGCAAAAAGTACGAGCCAGGGAAAACTTCCCTGGCTCGTTGCATGTTTGGGGGTGTCGATTAATCCACAAAGCGGTATTTGACCAGCGCCCAGACGGCTTCGAAGGCGTCGCGCAGACCGATTTTTTTGCCTTCGGAATATTCACGCGGGTTAAAGGCGATTGGGACTTCGAAAATGCGCACATGGCGTTTAAGGATTTTGGCGGTGAATTCGGGCTCAAAGTCGAAGCGGTTGGCGCGCAGTTGCAGGTTCTGGACGACTTCGCGGCGAAAGACTTTGTAGCCGGTTTCCATGTCGGTGAGGATGTTGTTGTACAGGATATTGGTCATAAAGGTCAGGATTTTGTTGGCGACCATGTTCCAGAACAAGATTGGACGGCGAGCGCCGCCCAGGAAACGCGAGCCATAGACTACGTCGGCCAGGTTTTCCTGGATGGGGCGCAGCAGGCCGGGGTATTCACGCGGGTCATATTCCAGGTCGGCATCCTGAATGAGCAGGATGTCGCCGTTGGCGCTTTGCAGCCCGGTGCGCACGGCGGCACCTTTGCCCTGGTTTTTGGGGTGCAGGATGACGCGCACCCCGTCTTTGCCATCGATCTCGGCCAGGATTTCGCGGGTGCCGTCTTTGGAGCCGTCATCGACGATGACCAGCTCGCTGGCCATTTTCATCTCCAACACACGGCTGACAATCTCGCGCACAGTGTCTTTTTCGTTATAAACAGGGATGATGACTGATAAATTCATGCGCCGCATTATACTGGAAGAGTTTGAAATTGTAATGTCGGTTTGGAAAGGCTGGCGGGTGGACATGCTATAATTTCATGTACTTACTCCAATTTCATCGGCAGGCAGAACATGGCAATGAATTCTTTTCCTCCTCGACCTCCCCAACCCGGGCAGCAACGCCCGGCCGCGCCGCCCCAACGCCCCCCGGCTGCTCCGCCGCCCGCTTCTTCGGGCGTGGGGCCTTCTTCTGGTTTTTTGCCGCCGCCCATCTCACGCCTGGATGATACCGGGTTGTCTGCGCTGTGGTTGCAAGACCTGGCGCTGAAGATTCTCTATTTCCAGGGTGCGCTTTCGGGCTTCAAAATGGCCGAGGAGATTGCCCTGCCGTTTGCGGGCGTGACCGACCAGATTTTGGAAACGCTCAAACGCGACAAACTTGTGGAAGTTAAATCTTCCGCTTCGGGCCTGGGTGAAGGCTCTTACCTGTACGCCATCACCAGCGCGGGAACCGCCCGCGCGCGCGAAGCGCTGGATCGCAGCCAGTATGCCGGTCCGGCCCCGGTGCCGATTGAAACGTACAATGAAGCGGTGCGCAAGCAGAGTCGCCATCGTGTGGCGGTCACCCAGCGGCATATGCGTCAGTTGCTTTCGCAGCTGGTGATGTCGAATACAACCTTTGAGCGGCTGGGTCCGGCCTTGAACTCGGGCACGTCCATTTTCTTGTATGGGCCTCCCGGCAACGGTAAAACCAGCGTAGCGCGTGCCTTTGGGAACCTGATTTTACAGCAGGATATGTACATCCCTTACGCGTTGTATGTCGATGGACAGGTCATCAAAATGTATGACTCGGTCAACCATCAGCGCGCCAACGATGACGACTCGACCGCTTCGGGGACGGGTTCGCTGCGCGGCGGCCAAAAGCGCGACCCGCGCTGGGTGCATATCCGCCGCCCCTTCATTGTGGTGGGCGGCGAATTAACCCTGGCCGGGTTGGACCTGGTCTTTGATGATACCCACAAATATTACGAAGCGCCCTTCCAGGTTAAGGCTAACGGTGGCATTTTCCTGATCGATGACTTTGGCCGCCAGCAAGTGCGTCCGCGTGACCTGCTCAACCGTTGGATTGTGCCGCTCGAAAACCGTGTCGACTTCCTGACCCTGCACACCGGCCGCAAGATCGAAGTGCCTTTCGATGTGCTGGTGGTCTTTTCGACCAACCTGCCGCCCAAAGACCTGGTGGACGAGGCCTTCCTGCGCCGCCTGCGCCACAAGATTGAAATCGGCGATCCCAACTTTGAAGAATACCGCGAAATTTTTAAGCGCGTTTCCCAGGCCAAAGGCATTCCCTACAACGACCAGGGATTGGCTTATCTCTTGCAGGAGTGGTATATCAAGCGCAACCGTAAATTGCGCGCCTCGCACCCGCGTGATATCTGTGACCAGCTCATCGATATCGCCCGCTACCGTGGCGTGGAGCCAGCCATGAGCAAGGAATTGCTCGACCTGGCGGCGCAGTCCTATTTCGTGGAAATATAGAAATGACTTCGTTGCAGCACGCAATACGGATTAAAATTCCGCATTGCGTGCTCATTTTTGCCTATGATCAAACAACTGACCCCTCCCTATATTTTTGCCCACCGCGGCGCATCGGCTCACGCTCCTGAGAATACCCTGGCGGCTTTTGAACTGGCTGTCAGGCAGGGTGCGCAGGCCATCGAATTCGATGTCAAACTGACCTCCGACCGGCAGGTCATCATCCATCACGACCAGACCTTGAACCGCACGACCAATGGTTCTGGCCCGGTAACTCGCCAGCCCCTGGCGGCGCTGCGCGAGCTGGATGCCGGGGCCTGGTTCTCGGCTGAGTACCGGGGTGAAAAGATTCCCACGCTCGACGAAGTTTTTGCGGCAGTCGGGCAGAAAATCTTCATCAATGTTGAGTTGACCAACTACGCCACGCCCTTTGACGGTCTGGTGCAGGAAGTGGCCCGGCTGGTGAAAAAGCACGGCCTCGAAAAACGGATTATGTTCTCCTCGTTTTTTCCCACCAACCTGATGACCGCCCGCCGCTTGCTGCCTACCGTTCCCTGTGGTCAACTGGCCCTGGAAGGTGGTTCCGGCTGGTGGCAGCGCCTGGCCGGGGACCTGCTCGCCACTGACGCCGACCACCCCTGGAAAGACGATGTCAATGCTGAAACTGTGGCGCGCGCCCATCGCAAGGGTCGCCGCGTTCACGTCTGGACGGTAAACGACCCGGATGAGTTGCGCCGCCTGCGAGCTGCCGGGGTAGATGGTATCTTTACCGATGACCCGTTGCTTGCGCTGGATGTTTTCGTAAACGCCAAAGCCTGATCTTAACCCTGGAGAGCTGTGTCCTTTCTATCCCGTATCTTTTCTGCCTTTTTGCTGGCTGCGCTGGTCTTGTCGCTGCTGGCTCCGGTGACGGTTTTCGCGCAAACGCGCGACCCGGCCACCGAGCTTTTGCGCAAGATGACGCCTGAAGAGAAGGTGGGGCAGCTTTTCCTGGTGACATTTGAAGGCACAACCATCACAGCCGATTCCCCAATTTACGACCTGATCACCAATTACCACGTCGGGGGGGTGGTCCTGACCGCCGAAAACGATAACTTTGTGGCCGAAAACACCCCCCAGGCCGCATATGACCTGATTGCAACCTTGCAAAGCATTGAAACCGATTCGGCCCTGCTGCCAACCTCCACCGCCGAGCCGCATAACTATATTCCGCTTTTTATTGGTATTTCGCAGGAAGGCGGCGGCGCGCCCAACGACCAGATTCTCAAGGGCCTGACTCAACTCCCTGACCAGATGGCGATTGGCGCGACCTGGAATCCGGAACTGTCCAAAAATGTCGGGCAAGTCATGGGCCGCGAACTCTCAGCGATGGGCTTTAATTTTTATTTTGGCCTGTCGCTGGATGTATTAACCCTGCCCAACCCGGCGGTAAATTCCGACCTGAGCACGCGTATCTTTGGCGGCGATCCGTATTGGGTCAGCGAAATGACTCGCGCCTATCTCAGCGGTTTGCACGAAGGCTCGAATGACCGCCTGGTGGTGGTGGTCAAGCACTTTCCGGGCCGCGGCGGTTCTGACCGCCCCGCTGCCGAAGAAATTTCCACCGTTCGCCGCTCGCTCGACGAGCTGAAATCAATAGAATTGGCTCCCTTCTTTGCCGTGACCGGCAACGCCCCCGATTCAGCCTCCGCTGCAGACGGGCTGTTGGTTTCGCACATCCGCTACCAGGGTTTCCAGGGCAACATCCGGGCCACCACCCGTCCAATCAGCTTTGACCAGCAGGCCTTGCGCCAGGTGCTCGAACTGCCCGAACTGGCTACCTGGCATCAGGATGGCGGCCTGGTGGTCAGCGACGACCTGGGGACGAATGCGGTACGTCGTTTCTATGACCCTGACCTGCGTAATTTCTCGGCTCGCCTGGTGGCCCGTGATGCCTTCCTGGCGGGCAACGACCTGCTTTACCTGGGCAATATCGTTTCCTCCGATGCCCCCGATACTTACACCTCGGTCTTGCGCACCCTCGAATATTTTGCCCAGAAATATCGTGAAGACCCGGCCTTTGCCAGCCGCGTGGACGAATCGGCGCGTCGCATCCTGGCCGCCAAGTACAACATGTACGGCACTTTCAACCAACCCGCGCTCCAGCCCGATGCGGCTGCATTGCAGGCCCTGGGACAGGGCAGCGAACAGGTGTTTGCCGTAGCGCGCCAGTCGGCCACCCTCATCAGCCCCTCTATGGCCGATATCCCTGCGGTGTTGCCGTCGCCGCCCAGCACGCTCGATTACATTGTCTTTATTACCGATTCGCGTATTACCCGTCAGTGTACATTGTGCCCAGATGTGCCAATCCTGAATAAAGATGACCTGCGCAATGCCGTCCAGCGCCTGTATGGGCCGCTGGCGGGTGGGCTTATCACCCCCAGCCATCTATCTTCTTATTCTTTTGATGATGTCAACCTGCTCTTGCAGGATAAGTTGCTGACCCCCGACCTGCCCAACGACCTGGGGCGGGCCTCATGGGTGGTCATTTCTACCCTCGACCTGCCCGAAGGTTCCCCGCAGATGACCACGCTGCGGCGTTTCCTTTCTGAAAAACAATCGCTGCTGGGCAGTAAAAAAGTCATCCTGTTTTCGTTCAATGCCCCGTACTATCTCGACGCCACCGATATTTCGAAACTAACGGCCTATTACGGCTTGTATAGCAAAGCCGAACCCTTTACCGAAGTGGCTGCGCGATTGTTGTTCCAGGAAATTACCCCTGGCGGGTCGCTGCCGGTTTCGGTGCCAGGGATTGGCTATGACCTGATTTCAGCCACTGCCCCGGACCCAGGCCAGGTCATCCGCCTGACGCTTGATACGCCCCCGGCCACCCCCACCCCCGAAGCCGATTTCCCGGTGACCCCTGAGCCAACCCAGGTCCCGGTTTTTCGCGTGGGCGATACTATTTCCTTGCGCACCGGGGTGATTCTCGACCATAACCAGCGCCCGGTTCCCGATAATACTGTGGTGCGTTTCACCCTCTCTCAAGGCGAGAGCGGGTTGATTCAACAGGTAGAAGTGATGACCACCAAAGGCACGGCGGCGGCTTCCTTCCGCCTGGACCAGCCGGGACCCATTGAAATCCATGCCGTGAGTGAACCGGCGCGGGTCTCCGATACAATCCAGTTGAATGTAGGCGAAGTGGGCTCAACGGTCATTATCATTACGCCGACTACGCAAGCGACGGTGGTTCCGTCTCCGACGGTCACACCGCCTACACCCCAGCCGACCCCGGTTCCCTCTGCCACGGTTTCCAACGGTTACCCCACTTTTTGGGGCTGGCTGCTGGTGTTGTTGGTTACGGTGGTTGGGTCCGGGCTGACATTTTGGACTGCCAGCCAGCTCACCGATGCGCGTTGGGCGACCCGCTGGGCCTTGCTGGTGTTGGCGGGCGGGTTGCTGGCGTATAACTATTTGATTCTTGATTTTCCGGGGGGAGCCGACTGGTTGGATGGCCGCGGACTTCCGGCGTTTTTCCAGGCGGTGTTGATTGGTCAGGGGATCGGATTCGCCATCGGGTGGCTTTGGCGGTTAGCGACCGAGGGTGGCAATCAGGCTCAGGAGTAGCAGCACGGCTGAAATCCCAAACAGGATATTTTCAGGTGGGGCCAGCAAGGCTTCCAGCGCGGGTCCGCGCCGGGGGCGGCTAAGCGGCCGCTGCGGCAGTTCCTTGGTTCCAAACAGGTATTGACGGAACGATTCGATTGAATCGGGGCGTTCATCGGGGTGCAGTTCCATGGCCCATAAGATGGCTTTTTCGGTGCGCAGGCTGATGGCCGGGTTGATTTTACGCGGCGCAATGAGGCTTTCGGGATGCAGGAAGCGCTGGCGGGCATCGACCGGCGGCTGGTTGGTGAGCAGGTGATACAGGGTGGCTCCAAAGGCGTAAATATCGGAGCGCACGTCGGTGTGGCTTTCGGAACCGCCATATTGTTCGAGCGGGGTGTAGAGCACGGTGCCCTGGCCCTGGATGATGGTGATGGTTTCTTCGTCGGGGGCGAGCACTTTTACCAGCCCAAAATCGACCAGTTTGAGCAGGCCGTCGGGCGTGATTTTCAGGTTGGAGGGTTTAATGTCGCGGTGGACGATGGGCGGGGCCTGGCGATGCAGGAAGGTGAGCGCATCGGCCAGTTGCGCGCCCCAGTCGAGTACGTCGCGTTCGTTCAGGAAGTTGCTGCGAGCTTTGGCCGCCAGCATAAGGGTGCGCAGGTCGTCGCCGGGCACGTAGTCCATGACGAGGTAGTCGCGTTCATCAATCGAGAAAAAGTCGGAGACTTTGGGCAGGTTGGGATGGTCGAGGCGCGCGAGAACAGTGGCCTCGCGCAAGAATTGGTCGCGGGCCTCGCTCAGGATTTTTTCAGCCAGGTTGCGGTCATGTTCGACCTCCTTAAGCGCACACTTGCGCCCCTCGAGTCGCATATCGTCGGCCAGGTAGATGTTGCCCATGCCACCCTGGCCAATGCGCTCGCGGACGCGATAGCGTTCGCGTAAGACCTCCCCCGGCTTGAGCGGGATCGGCATTTTTTTGTCTCCTGTAAAGCGGTGTGTGCAAGATGAGTTTCGGCGTGTTTCTGCACAGTTGAACGCTTTTCTGCTATATTATAATGGATTGAGCCTATGTCAGAACAAGATTTCCCTGTCCTTGTAGCCCAGAATGGCCCGCTGAAAGGGGAGCGCTGGCCCGTAGACCGACCGCTCGTTTTGGGGCGTGAAGCGGGGTGCGATGTTGTCATTGCCGACCGGGCGGTGTCACGTTTTCATGCACGCCTGACCCCCGGTGCAAGCGGTGTGGTGGTCGAAGACCTGGGTAGCAAGAACGGTACGCATTATAACGGTAATTTGCTGACTGGCCCGGTGGTGCTGCAAGATGGTGATATTTTGCAAGTTGCGGTGGTTCAGGAGTTCCAGTTTTTGAGCTCGGATGCCACCATGCCGTTGGATTCTGCTCCGCTGCGCACCGGGCGGATGATGCTTGATATGCGCGCCCGGCAGGTGTGGGTGAGCCAGAAGCAGATGAATCCACCGCTTTCTGCGCAACAATTTCAATTGTTGTGGGTTCTTTATCAAAATGCCGGCAATGTTGTGACGCGCCAGGAACTGGTGTCGGCCGTATGGGGCGATGAGCAAGCCGCGGGGGTGACCGATCAGGCCCTCGATGCACTGATTCGGCGCTTGCGCGATCGCCTTGCGGTTATGGACCCGAGCCATAATTACATTGTGACGGTGCGTGGTCATGGCATTATGCTGGATAATCCGAGTGAGTAGAGGAAAAATAAATGAACGTTGAATCTCAAAACAGGCTGGTTGCAATCTTTAAGGAAATCAATATTGGCTCGTTGGGCACTGTGCGCGATGGTCACCCCTTCGTGACGATGGTCCTGTTCATTCCTGCGCCCGATTACTCGGCTTTTTATATTAATGTCAGCAAGCTGACGTATCCGGCGCAAAATATGATGATGGATTCGCGTGTTAGCCTGATGCTGGCCGAGGACGAGGCCAAGCATCCTGACCCCCAGCAGTTGGCGCGGATTTCGATCATCGGCACCGCCAAGGCGATGGAGCCCTCCGACCCGGAATGCCCGGATGTGCGCGCCCGTTATATTAAGCGATTCCCGTCTGCGGCCCAGGCCCTTAATTCGGAAGACTTTATGATGTTCCGGATTGTGCCCGAAAAAGCGCGTTATGTGGCGGCCCTTGGGCAAATCCACGAGCTTTCGGTTCAGCAAATCAAGGATATGTTGGGTGTCTAACCCGGGCAATCAAAAAGGACTGGCTTACAGGCCAGTCCTTTTTATTTTGTTCCGGTGGGCTATTTGCCCAGGTTTTTCTGCATTGAGTTTTTGAGCACGGTGCGATAGAGTTTTTCGAGCCGTTTCAAGATTTCGCCAGAGTTGGGGTCTTGCTGGCCTTGTTGTTCCACCTGGTTCATCAGCGATACGATCATTCCTGTAAATTCCTCGCCAATTTCGGCTTCGTGCTGCTTCAGCTTTTGGGCCAGGAGCATATCATCATCAGCGATGTCGATCAGGTCGTTGATCAGCGCCAGTTCGGGTGGGGTGCTGGCCTGTTGCAAGACGGCCACCACCTGCTGAAGCTTTTGCAGGCGCGCACCGTCGTTCTTTTGCTGGGCTTCGCGCAGTTTGGCTTCGAGCACCTGCACAGTGGCATCGTTTTGGAAGGCGTCTAGGTTTTCGATCGTAGCGCGGGTAACATCGGGAGCGGCCAGCAAGGTCTCGATCATCTTGTCGGCCTGTTTCATTTGTTCTTCAACGGCCTTGTCGATCTGGTTGGTGTAGTCGAGAATCTTGTTGCGCAGGCCTTCGAGTTTGGCGCGTTCTTCACCCGTTGCCTTGTCGATGCGTTCGGTCAGGATCTGGAAGAAGGAATAATCGAGGCCGTTGCGGGTCATGCTGACCAGGGCTTGCAGGCGGGCTTCGCTGGGGGCTTCGATGAAGATGTCGAGCAGTTTTTCGCGGGTCAGGCCCTGGCCGGCATCTTGCAGGGTTTTAACCGCGGCTTCCAATTCACCCATCTGCGCCTGGACTTTGCGGCCGTATTCGGAATGTGAGAGCAGTTCGTTTTGAAGGGCGGCCATGGCCTGGGCGGTCTGCTGCTGGCCCGACTGCATGGCTGCATCGACCAGGCGGTTGAAGAGCGCGAAGAAGGTTTCGTCAAGCTGGTCGGCATTTTGTTTGATGATTTCCAGCCGCACGTCAGGCGAGGTGGCCTGGAGCAGGCGCTGGATCAGGTTGAGGCGCTTTTGCTGCTCATCAAGCATTTCTTTGGTGACGCCGTCTTTTTCCAGGATCTTTTCGATCATGCTTTGCAGCGTCAAAAAGCTTTGCGGGCGCAGCAGGTAGGCTTTGCGTTTTTCGGCGGGCAGCTTGTTGGTGAGCTGTGTAATCAGCGGGCCGACCAGTTTTTCCTGGTCGTTGACCGGCATGCCCAGTTCGGGCGGGAAGTAGGTCAGCAGCAATTCTTTCTCGTTGTCGTGATACACGATGGGGGTAGCCAGCGGGCCTTCGAAGCCGCAGAATTGGCAGCGGGCAAAGTTGGAAACCCGTCCCAGCAAACGCTGTTTGGCGCCGGGGTCAGAGGTGACGTCGAACATCTGCTCCACCTGGGCGGGGATCATCTGGCGGCAGCGGGGACAGGCAATTTGGGTTTGAGCCATGAGAAATTCCGTTCTTTCTTTTACTTGGTGAGGGTATCGAGCCGGTCAATGTAACCGGCCATGACAGCGAAGGTTTCTTCCACTGCCTGCGGGGTGGTCAGGTCGACACCGGCTTTCTTGAGCACTTCCACGGGATAGAGGGATGAGCCCGATTTCAGGAAGCCGAGGTAGTCTTCAACGGCATTCGGCTCGCCGCGCAGCACACGCCCCGAAAGGGCATGCGCGCCAGAGATGCCGGTAGCGTAAGCATAAACGTAGTAATCGCTAAACAGGTGTGGGAAATAAGCCCAGGTGATGCCCATGCGCTCACGGTCGACGTGCACTTTGTCGCCAAAACCCTCGGCGAACAGGTCAGCCATCAGGTTAATCATCACATCGGCGGTCAGGGGCTGGCCTTGTTCCACGCGTGTGTGGGTTTCCAGTTCAAAACGCGCCAGGGTGGGCATAATGAAGAAGTAACGGTAGAAATTCGCCATCGCTTCTTCGATCAGTGAAATCTGGAAGTGAGGATCGGGATTGGTTTTAAGCAAGTGCGCGCGCACCATGGCCTGGTGGAAGTTGGAAGCCACCTCGGCGACAAACAGCGAATAATCGGCGTAGACGGGCGGTTGGTTTTGCCAGGTCAGGTAGGAGTGCATCGAGTGACCCAGTTCATGTGCCAGGGTGGAGACGCTAAAAATTTCATCCGTATACGACATCATAATGAACGGGTGCGTGCCTTGCGTGCCCCACGAGAAAGCCCCGGTGCGCTTGCCCTGGTTCGGGTAAACATCGACCCAGCGTTCTTCCAGGCAGCCGTTGCGCATTACGCCCACATAATCTTTGCCCATGGGCAGCAATCCCTCGGCAATCCAGTCGACCGCTTTCTCAAAGGGGATTTTTACCCGATTCTTGGCCAGCGGCGCCCACATATCATAGGGCTCAAGTGTTTCTACGCCCAGCACACGGCGGCGAATCTCGAAATAGCGCTGCCAGGTGGGCAGGTTCTGTTTGAAAGTCTCCAGCAGGTTGTGGTACACCGAAACCGGGATATTGTTGGAAAAGAGCGACATTTCGAGCGCCGAGCTGTGTTTGCGCACGCGGCTGGTAAAAACACTTTGTTTAATAGAAGTCGCCAGGTTACTGGCCAGGGTGTTTTTAAAGGCCAGGTGCTGGTCCATGTAATTTTCCCAGGCAGTTTTGCGCGCCGTGCGGTCTTCCCCCGCCAGGATCTTATGGAAGGTGCCCTCGGTCAGTTCCACTTCATTCCCGGCGTTGTCGGCAGCCGGGCGGAAGGTGAAATCGGCATTGGTGAGCAGGCTGGCGGTGTTTTGCGCCCCACTGAACGGGTCTGCCAGCATTCCCAACACTTCCTCTACTTCGGCCGAACGCACATGCTCTTGCACACGAAACAGGTTATGGATGAACTGTCCGTAAGCGGCCAGCCGCACTTCGGCCTGGAGCCAGGCGGTTAGTTTTTCTTGCCCAATAGAGAGCAGTTCGGGCGTGACGAAAGCGGTCGCGGCTGCGACCTGCCCGTACACCCCCTGAGCTTTGCCCTGCATGGCGGCAGCGTTCTGGTCGGCGGTATCAACGCTGTAGGCAAAACCGGCATAGACATACACCTTTGAGATGCGCGCCAGCAAGTCTTCCACCAGATTCAGGCCATCAGCCAGGGCTGTGGGGTTGTCGCCCAGGTGACCCTGAAGGGCGCGTGCTTTAGGCAGGTCGGCGAGGATGGCGTTTAATTCGGCTTCCCAGGCAGATTGCGACGGGAAGACACTTTCAGCATTCCAGGTATATTTGCTTTCCACCTGGCTGCGAGCGGGAATGGTTTGTGCCATGAAGATTCCTTTCGGCGAGTGGTTAAGGAAAACTGATTTTACCCCGTTTGTGGGTAAGTCGGATTGCCAATCGGACCTGTGGGTTTATCGCAGCAGCGAAAAGCAGATGCGCGCGCCGCTGCCGGGGCGCGGGTCGACCCAAATGCGGCCGCCGTGGGCTTCAACGATGGCGCGCGCCAGGTACAACCCGAGCCCGGCGCCTTTGGTTTTGCGCACGGCGGTATCGGCGCGGTAGAAACGGTCGAAGATGTGCGGCATGTCGTGCGGGTCGATGCCGGGGCCTTCATCGCTGACGGTGATGATGACCTGTTCGGGGCGCACATCGCCGGTGATTTGGACCAGGCCTTTGGGGGAGTATTTGATGGCATTGGAGATCAGGTTGGTGAGCACTTGTTCGATGCGGGTCTCATCGGCCAGGATTACGGGAAAGTTTTCGGGGAAATCGACCTGGATGGTGTGTTTTTTGGTTTGGGTTTGCAGACGCTCAGCGAGGCGTTGGGCCACGGTGGGCAGGGAGATGTCGGTTCTTTTAAGGGAAAGGCCGCCAGCTTGCAGGCGCGAGGCATCCAACAAGTCTTCGATCATATGCGTCAGGCGGTCGGCTTCTTCTTCGATCACAGCCAGCGAATCTTGGATGATGTGTTTGTCCCAACGGGCATCGTCGCGCCGCAGGGTGGATGCGTAGCCTTTGATGAGCGCGACCGGGGTTTTGAGTTCGTGGCTGACGATGGAAATAAAGGTGGCTTTGATTTCGTCGGCGTTGCGGAAGTGGGTGATGTCACGCACGGTGACAAAGATGTTGCGCAGGCTGCCTTCGGGGTTGAGCAGCGGGGCGTAGGTGATGCCTACTGGCACGTAGGGTGGCTGCCCATCGGGTCGTTGCAGGTCCCCTTCGACATACAGGTGGGCGTTGGGGGTCAACGGCCAGCCGCTGGCTTCGGCTTCTTCAAGGGTCATGCCATCGGGTTTGCGCACCCAGCGCAAGACTTCTTCGTGGCGTTTGCCGCGCAGCTGGTCATCCGTCTGCCCGTAGATGCGTTCAAACGAGTCGTTGACGCGTTCAATGGTATGGTCGGGGTTGAGAATCAGGATGCCGTCGGCGGCGGTGTCGATGAGCGCGTCGAGGCGTTGTTTTTCAAGGATAATCTGGCTGTACAGGCGGGCGTTGAAAACGGCGATGGCGGCCTGGTCGGCAAAAGATTGCAGTAACTGTTTGTCGTTGGCCGAGAACAGGTCGGGGTAGGAGCGAAAGATAAAGATGACGCCGATGATTTGGCCGTGGGTGACCAGCGAAATGGCGGTGCCGTTGAGCAGGCCCATGCTGGCCGTGTAGGTCAGGTCTTGCAGCATGCGGTTGAGTTCGGCCACATCCAGTTCGGCCACGCGCTCTTCGGCCAGCAGCGGCTCGAGATAGCGCAAAAAAGCCGCCGGGATGCCATGCGCAGCGGCGACTTGCCAGGTGTTGGCGTTTTTAAGGGCGATGAGCCCGGCCTGGCCTGCCAGCATTTCAATAGAAATGCGCAGGATGCGTTTAAGCACCTTTTGCAGGTCAAGTTCCTGGGTGATGGTGCGGGTGATTTCGAGCAGGTAGTCGCGCTGTCGGACACGGAAATCGGGGAGCATAGGCAGAATACAAGCAGTCTTTTGCAGGATTAGTAAAGGTATTTTATCACTCTGCCTTTGCGCAAGTGTTAGAGGGATGTTTGCATCGTGATAGATTTCTGATTCCGTGCGAGTATAATCCTGGTATGAATTCCCTGTTAATTTACAATCCGGCTGCCGGGCGGATTGCCGTGCGCCCGTTTGTCTACCGCGCGGCGCGTGTGCTGCGCGCCGCGGGCTGGTCGGTGCGCATCGCAACCACTCGCAGCAGCGCCCATGTTACCGAGCTGGCTCAACAGGCGGCGGCAGATGGTGTGGAGGCTGTCTTTGCTGTTGGCGGGGATGGCACGATGGGGCGGGTGGCCGCCGGTTTGGCGGGGTCTTCTACTGCGCTGGGCATTTTACCCGCCGGGACTGCCAATGTCCTGGCCCAGGAACTGGGTCTGTCTTCCTTTGATTGGTACCGGCCTGGCGCTTTGGAAGAAAATGCAGCCGAACTGGTTCGGGCTTCTGTTCACAGTGTGGATATGGGGTTGTGTAACGGGAAACCGTTCTTGTTGTGGGCCGGGATGGGCCTGGATGGGTTGACCATCCGGCGTATGGAACCGCGCCAGAGATTGTCGAAATATGTTTCGGTGCCGCATTTCTTTGTCGAAGCGGTCAGCCAGGCTTCGGGCTGGTCGGGGGCCGAGGTGCAGGTACGGGCCGAAGGCTTTTCGTGGGGCGGCCGCATTGTCCAAATGGTGGCGACCAACATCCGCCGTTATATGGGTGGGCTGGCCGAGCTTTCACCCAATGCCTGCCTGGATGATGGCCTGCTCGACTTATGGATGCTCTCCGGCTCGAACCTGGTCGACAGCTTGCGGCATGCGTTTGGAATGGTTTATGGCTTGCACCTGACCGCAACGGACGCCTACCACCTCGGCGGGCGCAAAATGGTGATTGAGGCAGATCATCCGTTGGCTGTGCAGTTGGATGGCGAAGCCGGGGAAGAAGCGACACGCCTTGAAATTGAGAGTTACCCCGGGGCGCTGCGTTTGCTCCTGCCTGAAAAAGCCCGAAAATTACTGAAAAGTGTGTAAAATACTTGCTTGGATTTTAAGTTGAGGAGAAGAGGCCCATGAATGCTATTTTGAAACATGTTAAAAAGAACCCACTGCACGTGATGTTGCTGGCTTTGCCGCTCACCCTGCTGGGTGAATATGTGCTGCACTGGCAGCCGCTGGTGGTTTTTATCCTGGCGGCCGCTGCGGTGATCCCGCTGGCTGCGCTGATTGGGGAAGCGACCGAGGCCCTGGCGCATTACACCGGCCCGCGCATTGGCGGCCTGTTGAACGCCACCCTGGGCAATGCCGCCGAACTAATTATCACGATTGTGGCGGTGCGCGCCGGGCTGTTGGAGCTGGTAAAAGCCTCCATTACCGGTTCTATCCTGGGCAACCTGCTGCTGGTAATGGGTCTTTCGATGGTATATGGTGGTGCGCGGCATGGCGTGCAAAAGTTCAATGCCGGGCAGGCTGGCCGCAATGCCATCATGCTTGTGCTGGCAACCCTGGCTATGCTTATCCCCTCGCTGTTTTCTGGTTCAATTGGCCCTGAGACCAGTGTGCGCGTAGAAGCCCTGAGCATTGGCGTGGCAGTGGTGATGATTGCGCTGTATGGCCTGGGCCTGTTCTATTCCCTGCGCGACAACCGCGCCAGCGATCACCATGCTGTCGAAGCCGGGGTGGTTCCGCAATGGTCTGTCCGAACCTCCATTATTATCCTGACGATTGTCACCGCCGGGATCGTTTGGATGAGTGAAGTGCTGGTGGGTGTGGTTGAGCCAGTGGTCAAGAGCCTGGGCATCTCCGAATTTTTCCTGGGTATCATCCTGGTTCCGTTGATCGGTAACGTAGCCGAGCACCTCGTGGCGGTGGAATTGGCGGGCAAGAACAAGATGGATATTTCCGTCGAAATCGCCGTTTCATCCAGCCTGCAAATTGCCTTGCTGGTGGCCCCGTTGTTGGTTTTCCTGAGCCTGCTGCTCGGCCATCCGTTGCAGTTGATTTTCAACAACTTTGAGTTGCTGGCGTTGCTGGCCGGGGTGGTTATTTCGGCGTTGGTTTCTTTCGACGGCGAATCGAACTGGCTGGAAGGCGCTGCGCTCTTGGGCATTTACATCATCCTGGGCCTGGCCTTCTTCTTGCTCCCCTAAACCTTTTGCTGGTCTGCTATGAATTTTGACTTCCGGAATATCCTGACCCCTCGTGCCCTGGCGGGAGCCGTTGGCGTTACCCTCCTGTTGTTGGTGATCACCTTCATCTGGATGTCGCTTTCGGCCCCGGCGGCGATTGACCCGGCGGCTTTAATGGCCGATGTAACGGTCATTCCTGCACCGAGCGGAACGCCCATCCCGCCCGAGGCCTTGCCGCAGGACCCCTATGCGCCCACGCCAACCTTTACGCCCGCTCCCGGGCAGTTGGCGTTGGGGGTCTATGTCCAAATTGTTGGCACCGAGGGGCAGGGGTTGCGCATCCGTTCCCAGCCGGGGTTAAACGGTGCGCAGCAATTCCTGGGTTTCGATGCGGAAGTCTTCCTTATCCAGGATGGCCCGCGTGAAGTGGATGGCTATACCTGGTGGTATTTGGTCTCCAATTACGACGATGGCCGCGCCGGGTGGGCGGCCTCCAATTTCCTCGAGTTTATCCCTTCTCCCAATCCGTAAAGCGAAAAACTATGCTCACTGAACGTCCTGTCAATATTACAGCCAATCGCGAAGCGCTTGAAATGACCATCCAATGGGGTGACGGTCATGAAAGCCGATATCCGTTTTCCCTGCTGCGGGCGGCCTGTCCGTGCGCCCAGTGCCGGGGCGGACACGAAAACATGAAATCTGAACCCGACCCGGAAGTGTTCTCTGTGGCGCTAGTGGACACCCCGGCCACGCGCCTGGTGACCGTTAAGCCGACCGGGGCCTACGCTATCACCATCGTTTGGGATGACGGCCACGATTACGGGATATACAACTGGCATTTCTTGCGAGCTTTGTGCCCTTGCCCCATTTGTCGCAGGCAGGTAAAGAACAAGTAAAGGCCGGGCTTTTATACAAAAAGAAGAGGCAAGATGTGTTGACATCTTGCCTCTTCTTTTTGTAGGTGTGGGTTTTCTAGGGGGTTGGCGTTGCAGACGGCGCGCGGGTATTGGTTGGGACGGGTGTCTTCGTGGGCTGGCGGGTCGCCTGGGGCGCGGGGGTTTCGGTTGGGGTGCTGCTTTCCTTTGCTTCGGGGGTGGGCGAGCGCAGTTTGGCCAGTTTGGCCTCGGCTTCGGCGCGTATTTCTGCGCTCATGGCCTCGGCTGGCAGCGCCAGGAGTTCGTTCCAGTCTTTAATGGCCGCATTGGGTTGGCTGAGTGCCTCGTTGGCTATAGCGCGAATATACAGGAATTGCGCCCGTTTTTGGTCGGTGTCGGCCATTTTTTCCACCTGGCTGATGGCGATATAGGCTTCACCAAACTTTTTCACTGCCAGGTAGCTGCGCGCCTGGCCTTCAACATTGCGGAAGGAATTGGCGTTGAACTGCACCGATTTCTCAAAATTGTCCACCGCCGATTCGTTATCCCCTTCCAACAGGTCTAACTCACCGAGCCAATAATAGGCTTCAGAACTGGTTTTATCTAGCCGGATGGCCTGGGTCAGGTGTTGGCGGGCTGTTTCATAATCGCCGCGATTGAAGTAGGCTGCGCCTAATACCATGAACGCTTCCGAGCTGTCGGGCTGGTATTGCACATAGATCTCGAGCAATTCCACCGCCTGGTCCACCTGGCCGTTGGCGCGGTAAGCCATACCCAGCACCAGGTAACCATCCAGCATGACCACATCCAATTCATTGGCCTTTTTGGCTGCTTCCAGCGCCGCTTCGGTTTCGCCGCTTTCCAGCAGCAGGCGCGCCAGTTTGACCTGGATGAGCGGGGACCCAGGGTTAAGCGACTCAGCCTGCTCCAGGTCAGCTTTGGCGGCCTTCAGGTCGCCCTGGCGCAGGAAGTAATCGGCGCGTTCCATATAGGCTTCGGCATAGAAGGGGTCTTTATCGATCGCCAGGTTCAGGTCAGCAATCACATTCTTGCGCGGGTTCAACCCAAAGTTGGCGCGAGCGCGCCCCAGATAACTGGGGGCATAATTTGGATTGGTGTTAATAGCCTGGTTATAAGCTTCGATAGCGTCGGCATATTTCCCGCTTAAGCGGCGCGCCTCGCCAATAAAATACAATGCATCCGCCGACCCCGGGTGGGCGGTGGCAACTTGTTCCATCATAATCGCCACGTTATCCCATTGACTATTGTTATAGGCGCGCATGGCGCCCTTATAACTATCCAGCGCCATATCGGCGTGTGGCGTGGCGGCATAAATTGGCGTGGGAGTGTAGGTTGCCACCAACGTCTGGGCCAGGGGCAGCAGGGTGGGTTTTCCGGCCGCCGCATTGGGATTGACGAATTGGGTGACAGTGGGGCGAGGCGTTCCAATCTCTTCCACCACCGCAACGGGTCGGTTGCGCAACATAGACCCCAGCCAAATGACAGCCCCAACAATCAGCACCAGGCCAACTCCCACAATGGATGCCAACCTGAACATGGGGTTACCGGTAAAGCGTTTAATGCCGGTTACCTTGGGCTTTTCATCGGCTAGTTTTAGCTTGGCCTCCCAGGGGCGCGGGTGGTTCATTGGGAAGGGTTGAGCCCCGTCATCGGGTGGCAGAGCCCCCAGCAAAATCAACCCACGCCGGGTGGTTGGGTCAGTTGGGTCCAGTTTATACGCGGTTTGCAGGCAGTACAGGCGCTCCTTTTGAGTCTCCATGGCCGCGCTCATCCACACCCAGTAAACCGGGTTATTTTGGTCAGTGCGAATCATGCGCGTCAAAAGTTCGCGCGCCTGCGCGAATTTCTCCTGTCGAATGGCCTCAACGGCCTGCTGGAGCATGGTATCTTGCGGAGACGGTTCAGGGGGCAGCATATCTTGGACCATGCCTAGAGTTTAGCACAGCCCTTGGGCACGGGCAAGCACTTTGAGCTTGATATAATGCAAACAATGGATTGGATTTTTGCCCCCAGGCGGGTCGCCGTTACCCTTCTTTTTACCCTGCTCGTGGCCTGTACTCCCAGCGGAACAGCCGTCCCGACGCCTGTTTCGCCGTTAAATTTAACCGCTTACGCCACTGTTACGCGCGCCGTTAACCCTACCCCCACACTTCGCGCCACCGAAATCCCGCTTCCCACACCCACACCATTTCCGTACGCCATCCAATCAGGCGATACCCTTAGCACCATCGCCGCCCGGTTTGGGTTGACGCTGGATGCGTTGCTGGCGGCAAATCCGGGTATTGTGGCTGAAGCCCTCACTGTGGGGCAGAGCATCAATATCCCGGCTGGTGGCGGGAGCACCCAGGGAGAGGCCTTGCCCACCCCCGCCCCGCTTGACCTGACCAGTGTTCGCTGCCAGGGTTCGGGCGCAGGGTTGTATTGCCTCGTACCCATCCAAAACCCTTATCCCGAGACGCTCGAAAATGTTCGGGTGCAGGTCACGCTGCTCGACGCAGCTGGCCAGCCTGTGACCAGCCAGGAATCGCTTTTGCCGCTCGATATCCTTCCGGCGGGGAGAACGTTACCGGCGGCAGCTTTTTTTGCGGCGGCGCCGCCTTCCTATATTGCCCAGGCGCAATTGATCTCTTCCATTCGCCTGTTGCCCGGCGATCCCCGCTATGTGGATGTATCCCTGCAAAATATCTTTGTGAGCATCGACTGGGATGGCCGCACAGCGCACGTCCAGGGGCTGGTTGCCGCACCAGAACAGGCGGCTACGGTTAGTTCGGTTTCGCTGGTAGGGGTTGCCTACGCTACCGATGGCTCTGTGGTTGGCTTTCGCCGCTGGGATTGGAGCGGGTCGTTGCCAGCGGGTGCTTTGCAGGGGTTCGCTTTTGCGGTGTATAGTACTGGCGCAGCCATTGAGCGCGTCGAAGTTGTGGCCGAGGCGCGCCCGTAGTGTATTTTGGGGATACCTTCCAAACCCTTTTCAACAAGGTATTCGTATTTACACAGATTCCCCTTGCATGTATAATCGTCCCATTGTCTTGTAGCTAAAAAACCTGTTCTGATTGAGGCTCTCCATGGCGCTACGGGGTAACCTCCGCGATTTTACAGTTACACAATTGCTCAACCTGATAAACCTGGCTCATAAGACGGGTACCCTGATTATTGAGGGGCCCAACGAAGCAGCCAAGGTTTATTTTCGTGATGGCAAGTTGTCGCACGCGCAGTTAGGTTCTGAAGACAATCGGCTTGCTTCGGTTCTTTATCACGCCAAAAAACTGTCTACGGGTCAGTTACGTGTAATCCAAACCCGCGCGGCCCAAATTGGGGATAAAGAATTGGGCCTGATGTTGATTCAGGCCGGTTATATGACCCAGGACGATATCTTAAATTCCCTGCACGTCTACTTTACAGATGTAATCCGTCGTTTGTTCACCTGGGTAGAAGGCACTTTTCGTTTTGAAAACGATATGGTCCCGCCCGAAGACCGCATCACCATTCGTCTTGACCTGGAAAACCTGATTATTGAAGGCGCGCGCCAGCTTCGTGAATGGGAGCAGCTACAAGATGAGATTCCCAGCCTCGATATGGCGTTGAAGTTTACCGAGCGGCCAGGCACCAATATCCAAAAGATGAACCTGAGTGTAGAAGAATGGCGGGTGGTTTCTTACATCAACCCGCGGAATACCATTCATCAAATTGGCGTGGCCACCAAAATGGGTGACCTCGAGATTCGCCGAATTGTATACGGGTTGTTGCAGGCTGGCCTGGTAGAAGTTATCCGCCCGGATGGTGCGCCGCAGCCGGTAGACCGTGCCCGCCCGCAGGTAACCGTCCAAAACCGTGAAGAGCAAAAGTCGCTGGTCAATCGTTTGATCACGCGTATTCGTTCGATCTAATTTCTTTTTTTGGTGAGGCATTATGCAGACCGTCAAAATGGTAGTGACTGGCCCGTTCAGTGCTGGAAAAACGGAATTCATCCGTTCAGTCAGCGAAATTGACGTGGTTTCTACCGAACGCAAAGTCACCGCTGATGGTGAGCGTGTCGTGAAGCAGGCGACCACCGTAGCCATGGATTTTGGCCGCATCACAGTCGATGAAGATCTGGTACTGTACCTGTTCGGCACCCCTGGTCAAAAGCGTTTTGACTTTATGTGGGAAATCCTTTCCGAGGGGATGCTGGGGTTCATTGTGATGGTCGACAGCACCCGCCCCGAGACTTTTCGGGAAGCCCGCTCTATTTTAGAGACCTTCAGGGCCTATGCTCCAACCCCGTATGTCGTGGCCGCCAACAAGCAAGATGTGGCCGATGCCTGGGATATTGAAGATATGCGCCATGCTTTGCGTCTCGATGGCAAGGTGAAACTGTTGCCTTGTGTTGCCAATGATAAAGCCACCGTCAAAAATGTCTTGCTTGAATTGCTCTATAGCATTCTGGCGGAGATGGATGGCGGAGAAAAATAATTTGCTGCGAAAAACGCTGTGTCGTCGATTACTACTGATCAGGGCATCGTTCACTACGAGGTCTATGGGCGTGGCCGACCGGTAATCCTGTTGCATGGCTGGCTCGGTTCTTGGGGCCTGTGGCAGGAAACCATGGCTTACCTGGGCCGTTATTATCGTACCTACGCGCTGGATTTTTGGGGGTTTGGCGAGTCGGGTAAAAAACGCGAAACTTACGCGGTTCAAGATTTTGTCAGTTTGGTAGATCAGTTTATGGAACGCCTGGGCATTGCCCAGGCTCCTTTGGTTGGACACAGCATGGGCGGAACGGTCAGCCTGTCGGTTGCCATTCATTACCCGCATCGGGCGCGCAAGGTCGTCGTGATTGGTTCGCCAATCGTTGGGTCGTCGCTGGCTATTCCGCTAAAACTGGCTGGATATCGTTCGATCGCTTTTATGTTGTTCAACATGATGTGGGCTTTCCGCCCGGCGATGAAGGTGGCCTCTCCCTTTATTTGCGCCGATCCTCGCTTTCCGGAAATGATGGATCGGGACCTGAGCAGTACCACCGTCGAGTCGTTCTTGCGCAGTATTGCCTCCCTGCGCCGCACCGACCTGCGCCCCATGCTTTCTCAGGTCAAAATCCCTGTGATGGGGATGTATGGTGACCGGGACAACATTGTGGATCCGCGGCAGTGGGAACCGCTCCAAACCAGTGTCCCTCATGCTAAAATAGTTCGCTGGCAGCGTGCCCAGCATTTTGTAATGCTTGACACCGCTCAGGATTTCATGGAGAATCTCAAGTCATTCCTTGATGAAGAAGAGAAACCTGCCTGATGAATAATCCCGCAACGGTTTACCATTATCCAAACCGCATGGGACGGATTATCTTAACAGCAATGGATGAGATTCTTGGCCGGAATGGGGCCAATGCAATCCTAAACTTGGCCTCCCTGCCCGAGTTGATCGAAAACTATCCCCCCGAAGACCTGAACCTGCAATTTTCATTTGACAAGATCGGCCGTATCCAGGCTGCCATCGAAGAATTCTATGGACAGCATGGCGGCCGAGGGGTTTCCCTGCGTGTTGGGCGGGCTTGTTTCCAGCAGGGCCTGCGTGACTTTGGCCCGTTGCTCGGCCTGACAGACCTGGCCTTCCGCTTGCTGCCCATGCAAACGCGCTTCAAAGTCGGCGCCAGTTCTTTTGCAGAAATCTTTAACAAATATAGTGACCAGCGTGTGCGCCTGGAAGACAAGGGCGATGTGATTTTATGGCACATCGACCAATGCCCGTTATGTTGGGGCCGGCATACGGCGGCTCCATCTTGTCAGCTGGCAGTTGGCCTGCTACAGGAATCCTTGTATTGGATGAGCGGCGGCAAGTTTTTTAATGTAGAAGAAACCCAATGCATCGCGTGCGGGGATGCCTCCTGTACGATTTTGATTGAGAAAACCCCGATGGGATGACCTATGTATAAAATTATTTTGCAGGCTCCCCGCCCCATCCCGCCCTTCAATGAACCGGCTCGTGATTTGCGCATCCAGAACGTGCCGCTCTGGCTCTGGCAGCGAAATTTGCTCGCTCCCTATGTAGACAAAGAACTGGAAATTTCGGCGAACGCGCGCTTACCGCTTTTGCGTGAACCGATGCTGGTGTATCGTGACAATTTGTTCTTCGATGAACATTTTATCGAAGCCTTTATGAAGAAGGCCCTCAAGCAGAAGCGGCCTGTGCGTGTAGCATTCTCTCTCGATGATCCTGCTTTTCGTGAGCATGCCTTGCCGCTCTCGACTTCGTATACCCCGGCCGGGAACCTCTACCTGGCTGATATGTGGTATTACCCCAATGGCCCCGAAGCCGATGTGGACCCGCTGGTTATGGATATGCAGGCTCGTGAAGTGGGATATTACCATGTCCCCTCTTACATGGCTGGCACTCGCGGTGACCTGGTCTTTCAGGTGCCGTTACGGGCCATGATGGCGATCGACTGTTGGGCGCACATCTTTATTGCCGATGTGGTTTTTGGCCTTTTCAAACGCGGCAATCGTTTTGAATATCAGTTGAACAATGACCTGGCTTTTAAACTGAAGATTATCAGCGCGGCCGTTTACGAAGGCCGCCAAATCCTGGAGTGTTCCAACCTGGTAAAAATCGGCAAGAATTGCGTGATCGACCCCCACGCGGTCATTCACGGCCCTACAACCATTGGCGACAATGTAAGTATTGGCGCCGGGGCTGTGATAGAAAACTGCATCATTGGCGACAACGTCAATGTTTCGCAGGGGGTAGAATTAATGCTTTCGGTTGTGGGGAACGGAACTTTCCTGCCTTTTCGCGCCTCGCTATTTATGACCACAATCATGGATAACTCGATGGTGGCGCAAAATACCTGCTTACAGATGTGTGTGGTGGGGAAAAATACCTTTATCGGAGCCGGTTCTACCTTTACAGATTATAATTTAATCCCTGCGCCGATTAAAGCACTGGATGGGCGCGACGAATTAAAAGTTTCTAACCGGCCCGTGTTGGGTGGGGCGGTGGGGCATAACTGCCGTATTGGCGCGGGGATGATCGTTTACCCGGCCCGCATGATCGAGTCGGATGTGGTGTTGGCGGCATCCAAAGAGCGGCGTGTGATTGATAAAGATGTCAAATATGAAGACAGCGATCATCATAAGATGCGGAATGCTAATCTACATCCACAACTTTACCCACGTCATGGGGTAAAGGATCAGGAATCCTGGTAAGGAATGGACACTTTTGCTTTTATTATTCATCCGATCGACCCGAAGCGTGATGTTAGCCGAAAATATCCAATTTTAGGAAAAATTCTCACAGAAGGCCAGATCAATTTTTTCTCCACGTTTTTCCCGCCGGTCTATATCTCCGAGATTGAGGGGATTACCTCCGCTGCAACCGGGAAACAAGTTAAAGGCTGGTTCGTCGCCTGTCCGTATACACCCAAGCGAATGTTGGAATTGCCGGAGCGGGTGGTCTATAACAAAATCATCCAGACGGGCCACATGGCCGAACAACTCGGCGCTCAAATTTTGGGGTTGGGTGCGTTTACCTCGGTGGTGGGAGATGCCGGGGTAACGATTGCCAACGCCCTGGAGATCCCGGTAACGACGGGTGATTCTTATACCGTATCGCTGGCAGTTGAAGCGGTAAAAAAGGCTGCCGAGGTGATGGAAATCCCGCTTCACTCGGCTACCGCGGCGGTGGTTGGTGCAACGGGTGCAATTGGCAAAGTTTGCACAGAATTGCTCGCAGATGATGTAGGTGAGTTATACTTAATAGGACGCCGTACCGAGGCCTTAAATGCATTAAAAGAGCGTTTGCAGCCCTCGGCCAAGGCAAAATTACACACCAGCACATCAATGGACGTGCTCAGGCATGCCCAACTGATCTTGACTGTAACCAGTTCGATCCAGGATGTGATTTCCCCGGAGCATTTACAGCCCGGGGCAGTGGTTTGTGACGTGGCGCGCCCTCGCGATGTATCTGCAATGGTGGCTGCTGCGCGAGATGATATATTAGTGATTGACGGCGGTATGGTTGATGTACCTGGCCCCGTTGATTTCCACTTTAACTTCGGTTTCCCTTCTGGTAAATCATATGCCTGTATGGCCGAAACCATGGCCTTGGCGCTAGAAGGACGTTTTGAAGATTACACACTCGGTAAAGATATTACGCGTGAACGAGTAGAAGAGATTGCAGCAATCGCAACCCGGCATGGGTTTCGCCTGAGCGGTTTTCGGTCTTTCGAACGCGCGATTACACCTGAACAAATCGAAGCAGTGCGCCTAAACGCCCGTCGGGCACGGCGCCAATCATGATGGGAGGCACGTTATGGGAAAAGCCCGTCTCTTGATCACAGAAGATGATGTTGACATCTCGAATATGCTGAAGATTTATTTCAGCGGCCTCGGGTTCGATGTCGATACGGCTATGCGTGGTTCGGAAGCGCTTGAAAAGACTCGCCATGCTTTACCGCATCTGATCGTCTTGGACATTATGCTCCCCGATATTGATGGCTACGAAGTCTGCCGCACGCTGCGTACGAACACACGTACCAGCCACATCCCGGTCATCTTTTTGACGCAAAAGGATGAGCGTAGCGACCGGCTTCAGGGCCTCGAATTGGGCGCAGACGATTACATTACCAAGCCCTTTGATATTGAAGAACTGAAACTACGTGTCCAGGGCGCCATTCGTCGCTCGGAGCGCGAAAGCCTGACCGACCCGCGTTCTGGTTTACCGGCTGGCCGCCTGATCGAAGAACAGCTTCGGCGGATTATCCGCGAGACCGGTTGGGCTTATCTTGATTTGCGCATCAATAATTTTGAGCCTTTTAAAGACGTGTATGGTTTTGTGGCCGGGGATGATGTCTTGCGCTTTGCAGGTATGCTCATTGGCGAAGTGTTGGATGGGATGGGCACACCGGCCGACTTTATCGGTCACGCAGGCGGCGATAATTTTGTAATTATTACCACCGAAGGCGCGGCACCAGGAATCCGGACAAAGCTGAAAGAACGGTTTTCTGAGGAAGTTCAGACCCACTATAACTTTATCGACCGACAGCAGGGCTTTATCGTTGCCCCTGGCCCCGAAGGCCAAAACGAACAATACCCGCTCATGACGATGGCCGTTGGGATGGTTTCACCCTCGCAGCAATCTTTTGCTGATATTCGTGAAATCACAGAATTGGCTGCTGAAGCACGCCGTCAGGATGCGGGAGGAGCCAACCGGGTTTAATTTGGAGCCTGCGCATTTATGCTTGAAGGGCCGATCCTCCTGGGCGTAGGTATTTTACTGTTCGGACTGGTTTTCGTTTTACTGGTCTGGTCTCTTTTGCGTGTTGTGCCGCGCTGGCGGCCCATTAACCTGGAACCAGCTTCGCAATCTTTTGTCCAGATTAAAGCCCATGAAGATGCGATCCTGATCGTCGAAACCGGGGGACGGGTAAGATATATCAATGCAATTGCCCGGGACTGGTTTGACCTGGTGGAGGGGGAGACGCCCAATATTGAACGGTTGGCCCGCAGGGTTCGGCCAGGAGATAATTTTCTCGAACTATGCGCGACTGAGGGCCAGGCGCGTTTTTCAGTTAATGGAAGGCTAGTTGATGCAATCTCGTATCGGGTTCCGGGCGAGGTGCCTGCCTTGTTGGTTGCCATTCGCCGCACAGACCCGGCGCTTGGTTTGGCTGCTCAGGGACAGGAGATCCTGCCGGGAACAGCACTCAAGACAGTGTCCGAGTTTGGGCAGTCGATTGCATCTAATCTGAGCCTCGAAGATACAGTTAAGGCGCTCCTGGTCAATGTCGAGCGATTGGTGGCTTCAGACTTTTTGGAAGTCAAAGTGTGGGATGAAGCCGCCAAGGTGATGATTCCTTACCGCATGGGGGATGCTGATGGTGCGGCGCGCCCGTTGCAGCGTGAACAGCTTAGTCAGTTTGGTGAATATGCCGGGTTCTTGATCTCTGAACGTAGGGAATTATTTATCCCTGACACCCGCTCTTTTTCAGAGGTCAGGTTTGACCCGGTGGCTAATCGGGTTCCGCCGATGGGGTCGTATATCGGGATTCCGCTGGTGGCTTACGGGCAGCTTGTGGGCACCCTGGAAGTGGGTGTGGTGGTTGTCAATGGTTTTTCCAGTGATGACTTATCGGTTTTGCAGTTGGTTACCGGGCAGGCGGCTGTGGCCCTGCGGAATGCCGGGCTGTATGAAGTGCAAAAACGCTGGAACGCTCAGCTTTTTGGTTTGACCAACCTTTCGCAGACGGTTGGTTCTCTGCGTGATTTGCGAGACTTATTTGCCCGTCTTGTCGATGGGCTTTCCCCCTTGTTTAATGTCGAAATTTTAGGCTTTTTGCTGTATGACGAGCAGCGGCGCGCGCTAGAAGGGCAAAAGCCTTTCCATGGCCTGCCGAACAACGTGGTGCAGATTTATAAGACCGCCATTCGTCCCAATAGTGTGGCCGAAAAACGCATCCTCGGGCAGGATATTATCACCTCGATGAATGCCAGCCAGGACCCGGTTTGGGGCGATTTGGGGCTGCAAGACATTGCCCAGGCTGCGTCGATGAAAGACACCGCGCTGATTCCTTTGCTTTCGGCCGGACGCTTTTTGGGCTACCTGCAGCTTTCCAATCATCGCCAGAGCAGCCAGCCCATTTCACAAGAAGAATTACGCCTGCTGAATATCGTTGCCAACCAGGTCGCTGCCATTATCGATAATGCTTTGTTGGTTCAACAGGCTCGCCAGCGCAACCAGCGCGCCGAGGCCATGCGCCGCATTGCCAGCCTGGTGAGTTCCCCGGCCACGCTGGATGAGATTTTGAACTATTCGCTCCAGGAAGTTGGCCAGATTTTGCAGGCCGACATGGCTGCCATCTTTTTGCTGGACGAAAGCGAAGGGGTGATGCGCGCCCATCTTTCGTCGGTGTTTGGTGTGCCGGTGGAGTTGCGCGAGTCGCTTTCGCGCCTGAATGTCAAACCTTCAGCTTTCAGAATGACGGTTGCCGGTAGCCAGCGCTCGTTCGTTTCTTCTAACCTTTCAAAAGACCGGCGTATCCTGCCCTTGTACCGGGCCCTGGTGCGCCGCCTTAACATTGAATCGGCGGTGGTCGTGCCGTTGGTGGTGCGCGGCCAGGGCATTGGTGAGATGATGCTTGGCGCCAATCGCCAGGATGTTTTCAGTAACTACGATTTACAGGTGGCTTCTACGGTTTCCAGCCAGTTGGCAGTAGCTATCGAAAGCGCCCGCCACAGCGGGGAGACGGAAGATGTGCTGCGCCGTCGTGCTGGATATATGACAGCCATGAGCCGCATTGCGCGCGAATTAAACGCAACTTCTGATTTGAAAGAACTGGCACGCATTACCTTTGATGAGTGTTTGCGCCTGACAGAAGCAGATTGCGGCTCATTGGTTTTGTTTGATCGAGAAGATTCAACCTTAACTCAGGGGGTATTGTTCTCCCTGGGGCATGCCCCGGTCCGCGAGTTAACCCCCATGGTGCAGACGGTGCTCAAAACCGGGGCGCCATCGCTCATGATGGATCTCGCCGATTTGGATGCGCCGCATGCCGGGGTGCTGTCGCAGCTGGTCTATCCCATTCGATACCAGGATGAAAATGTCGGGTATATCGAGCTTCACGCGGCTACCGCCGGTCGCCTGAATGATGTTTCACTCGAAATTGTGAAGTATGTTGGGGCGCAGGCCGCAGTTTCTATCCATAATGCTTTTAAACATCGTGAACAGCAAAAGCGGACCGAGGTATTACGCCGCCGGGCCGATACTCTGCTGCACCTGTTGGATACCTCGCGCAGCTTGCGGCCTGACCAGAGCCTTGAGAATGTGCTTGAAGCAATTGCGCGCGGCATTCAGCAAGCCACACCCTTTAACGTAGTGCTCATTAGTTTGCATAACCCGGAAACGGGTATGATGACCCGTGTGGTTGGGGTGGGGCTGGAGCCGGATGTATTTGCCCAGATGCAGTCGCATCAGCAGGCCTGGAGCAGTGTTTCGCAGTTGCTAAAGTCGGACTTTGAAATTGGGAATGTGTATTTTATCCCTGAAGACCAGGCCCCCATCATCCCGGCTGATGTGCAGATGATGACCGTTGTTGCTGAAAGCGGCGAGTCGCCCAATGCCTGGCGCGCTGATGATATGCTGATGGCGCCCATTTACCATCCAGATGGGTCCCCCTTGGGCTTGATCAGCCTGGATGCCCCGCGGGATGGGCAGCGGCCAGACCAGAACACCTTCGACACACTGGATGCGTTTATTACCCAGGCGGGTTTTGCAATTTCCAGTGGCCGTAACATGATTGAATTGCGTGACCGCATCCAATTGCTTTCGCTGGAAGTCGAACGCCAGAAGAACCTGGTCAGTTTTAGTCAGCGCAGCCTGCCGATGTTGCTGCACAAAGACCTTGAGCAAACCATGTCGATTAGCAACCTGAACCAGCGCGCGCGTCACATTCGTGCTGGTTTGCAGCTAACCGAGGCCATCAGCCGCCAAATCGACTCGACTACAGCGTTATTGGCCCTGGGGCAGCAGGTACTGACCAGCTTTGACATGTCGGTGGCGCTGGTGGCGCGTGAAACTGCCGATGGGCCGCGCATTGCCCACATTATGGGCAACCTGCCGCGTGGCGCCAATCCTGAAGCTTTGTTTGGGCAGCGCAATCCGCTGCGCACTTGCTTGCAGACCGGTGAAACCATCCTTTCGATGAACCTGGAAGATGACGAAGTTTGGCACGATACCCCCTTCCTGACGGCGCTTAAAGCGAAATCGTTTATCTGTATCCCGGTGATTATCAATGGCAAGACGATTGCGGCTGTGCTGGCAACCGATACCGAGGCGATGCCTGCGCTTTCGCAGGAAGATCGCCAGGTCTACTTCCAGATCAGCCGCCAGATTTCCATCATTCTCCAGAACATCAGCCTGCTCAACGAAACCCGCCAACGCCTGCAGGAAGTTAACCTGCTGCTCGATTTCAGCCGCCACCTGAGTGGTTTAAATCCGCGTGATATCTTGCGTTCGCTGCTCGATAGTTCGTTGCGGGTAATTGGACCGGCCCACGCCGGGGTGGTGCTGTTATGGGATGCCCGCGATGAAATCCTGATCCCGATGGCAGCCTCCAACTATGTTGATGACGAGAGCGTCAAAGAGATCGTTTACCATGCGGGAGAAGGCTTGCCCGGGCGTGTCTTTGTCGAACGGCAGCCACGCCGTGTAGACGAAGTCAACTTTGCCAGCGACTATAACCTGCCCGCAGATAACCTGCTCAAGTATCGCAAGGCGACTGGCGGCCGTTTGCCTGTATCCAGCCTGATTGTGCCAATCCAGACCTCCGACCGAAACATGGGTGTGCTGGTCTTGGATAACTTCAACACCCCGGCTGCTTTCCGCGCCGATGATGAGAACCTGTTGCTTTCGTTGACCCAACAAGTGGCGCTTTCGCTTGAGAATGTGCGCCTCATGCAGGCCACCGAAGAACGCGCCGGACAACTGCAGGCCCTCAACGCGGTGGCTGCCACCCTGACATCCAGTCTCCAGCGTGATGATCTGGTGGGCTCTTTGCTCGACCGCCTCGGCCGGGTCATCTTGTTTGACACCGCCATTCTGTGGTTGCGCAATGAAGACAAGATGATCATCGCTGAAGCTCGCGGGTTCGATGACAGCGAAGAACGCAAGGGTCTTTCGGTGGATGTGGAAGATAGCATCCTGCTCAACGAAATGACTCGCACCGGTCAGGCGATTCCGGTTGGCGATGTCCGCTCCGACTTGCGCTTCTCTTCCCTGGTCGAGCCGCGCTACTTATCCTGGCTGGGCGTGCCGTTGATTGCCAAGGGCCAGGTCATTGGTGTCATTGCGGTCGAAAAGACCGAGCCGCACTACTACAATAACGAACTGACTCAACTGGCGACCACCTTTGCCAGCCAGGCCGCTGTCGCTATCGACAACGCCAATTTGTTTGAAGAATCGGTCCGGCGCGCTGTGGAACTGGATGAACGTTCACAGCGCCTGGGTTTGCTCAACCAGTTCTCGGCTGAATTGGGCGGTTCGCTGAATGCGGATCAGGTCTTGCGCCTGACAGCCAACCAAATGCTTAAGGCAATGCTGGCAGACCGGGCAATGGTGATCTTGCTCGACAAAAACAATCACGCTTTCCTGACGACGGTTCTCCCCGATGAAAGCGGCCGCCCGGCAATGTATCGCTCCCTGCCTGACAATGTGGTGCTGAATCGTATGCGCGAGACCCTGACCGTCTATGCCTGTGACGATATTGGTCATGACCCAGACATGGACTCGCTGGTTGATTTTGTCGAAGGCGCAGCCTCGATGCTGATCCTGCCAATCAGCAGCAGCCAGGGCTTGCATGTGATTGCCGTTCAAAACTCGAAGCAGCGTCACTTTACACCGACCGAGATCGAATTAGCCCGTACGATCGGCAACCAGGCAACCATTGCGCTGGAGAATGCCGACCTGTTCCAGTCTACTTTGACCACCGCCGAGCGCCTGGTCATCCTTAACCAGGTGTCTTACGAAATTAGTTCTAGCCTGGATGCCGAAGATATTTACCAGGCCATTAACGAAGCCGCCACCAAACTGATGCCTGTCGACGCCTTCATCATTGCCCTGCTCGATGAAGAAGCCGATGAAGTGGATGGCGTTTACATTGTTGATATGGGCCAACGCATCAGCGGGGTCCGTTTGCCCGTGGGCCAAGGCCTGAGCGGGCAGGTGATTGCCACCGGCCAGCCGATCCTGACCCTCCAGTCCAGCGAGGTTGAGGAACGCGGCGGGGTCACAATCGGTGAAAAGGGCACACCCCATTCGATCATTGCGGTTCCGATGCTTTCGGGTGGCAAGGTGATTGGCGCCCTTTCGGCCCAGAGTTACCAGTTCAATGCTTATACCGAAAACGACCAGCAGATCTTGAGCACGCTGGCAAACCAGGCGACAGTGGCCATCCAAAATTCGCGCCTGTTTGCTGAGACCCAAAAACTGGCCGCTACCCTCGAGCAGCGTGTGGTTGAACGCACCGCCGAGCTGGAACGCGAACAACGCAGCACCGAAACCCTGTTGCGGATTTTGACCGAAGTTTCGGCCAGCCTTGACCTTGATCGGGCTCTCAGCCGCACCCTGGCCCTGCTGAATGATGCCATCGGCGCTGAACAGGGTACCATTATGTTGGTGCACCCTGAAGACAACCTGCTCCATTATCGCGCTGGTTACGGGTATGTGACCGATTCGTCGCAGGGTATTTTGCGCCACCAGAATGGTTTTAAGCTCAAGATTGGCGAAGGCCTGGCTGGTTGGGTTGTAAAATATCGCCAGCCTGTGATGGTTGAAGACTTGTTCAAAGACCCGCGCTGGGTGGTATCGCAAAGTTCACAAACCCACCGCAGCGCGCTGGTGGCCCCGCTGATCGTTGGCGAGGATGTTATTGGCGCGATTATGGTCTTCCACCGCCAGGTTGGGCACTTCTCGGATGATGCGCTTGAGATGGTGAAAGCAATTGGCTCGCAGGTTGCGATTGCCATCAACAATGCCCAACTGTACGAACTGATCCGCGACCAGGCAGAACGCCTCGGCTCAATGCTGCGCCAGCAACAGGTGGAAGCCAGCCGTCAGACGGCTATCCTTGAAGCAGTGGCCGATGGCGTGGTGGTTACCGATTCGAGCAATTACATCACCTTTATCAACCCCTCGGCTGAACGCATCCTGAACCTGGTCGAGGCGGATATTAAGGGTCGCCCGCTGGAGAATTTTGCCGGTTTATTTGGGAAATCTACCCACACCTGGACCCAGACCATCCAGCACTGGTCGCAAAATCCGGGTTCACAGGTTGGCGGGGAAACTTTTGCCGAACAGATCAACCTTGAGAATGGACAGGTTGTCCTGGTTCACCTCGCCCCGGTGACTTGGCGCAACGAATTCCTGGGAACTGTCTCCATTTTCCGTGATATTACTCACGAGGTTGAAGTAGATCGCCTTAAATCTGAGTTTGTTGCCACAGTGAGCCACGAGCTGCGCACCCCCATGACCTCCATCCGTGGTTATGTCGATATCCTGATGATGGGCGCCGCCGGGGCCATGAACGAAAGCCAGATCCATTTCCTGGATATTGTCAAAAGCAACACCGAGCGTTTGAATATCCTGGTGAATGATTTGTTGGATGTGTCGCGTATTGAGGCCGGGCGCGTGACCCTGTCGATGCAATTGGTGGATATGCGCGAAGTTGCCGATGAAGTCATCGCCGAGGTGACACGTCGTTCGCAAGAAGAAAACAAGCCGATGAACATCTTCGTCAAGTCAGACAAGCACATCGCGCGCGTAATGGCTGATGTAGAACGTGTTCGGCAGGTGTTGGGAAATCTGGTCGATAATGCCTATAATTACACCCCGGCCAATGGCAAAATTGAGATTCGTTTGCGCCAGGCCAATGGAATGGTGCAAGTGGATGTAAAGGATTCGGGGATTGGTGTCCCGGCAGAACATCAGAGCCGGGTGTTTGAGCGTTTCTTCCGCGGGGAAGACCCCATGGTTTTAGCCACACCCGGAACCGGTTTGGGCCTGCCCATTGTTAAGCAATTGGTGGAAATGCATCGTGGAAAAATTTGGATGACCAGCAAGGGTATCCCTGGAGAGGGCAGCACGTTCTCTTTCACCGTGCCGGTGTCCAAGGCTGAGGAGTAGGAATGGCAAAAATCGTTATTGCAGAAGATGAACCGGATATCCGCGAACTGATCGCTTTTACCCTGCGTTTTGCCGGGCATGAAGTGGTGACGGGCGCGAATGGTGAAGAAGGTTACGAACTGGCCAAGAAGGAACAACCGGACCTGGTTATGTTAGATGTGCGTATGCCGCGCATGACTGGCTACGAAGCCTGCAAACGCATTAAGTCGGAGCCAGAAATTGCCCATATCCCGGTGATTTTCCTGTCGGCCAAGGGGCAGGAAAGTGAAATTGAGCAAGGGTTGGCCGCAGGTGCCGAAGAGTACCTGTTGAAACCATTTGCCCCCGATCAGCTTACCGAGCGGGTGAAAGCCGTCCTGGCAAAATTCGGAAAATGATGCAAGGATTATGAGCGCGATACTCCTGGAAAGCGGCATTGTGCATTATGAAGTGATTGGACGCGGCCGTCCAATCATCTTCCTGCACGGCTGGGTGGGCTCCTGGCGTTACTGGATGTCTGCTATGCAAACCGCTTCCACGCAGTTCCGCGCTTATGCTGTAGACCTGTGGGGTTTTGGCGACTCTGCTCATGAGCCCGAACGTTACAGCCTGAATCGGCAAGTGGGTTTGTTGCACGCTTTTCTCAACGAGATGGGTATTGGCAAGGTTGCCCTGGTGGCTCATGGATTGGGTGGACTGGTGGGCCTCACGTACACCATGCAAAACCAGGGAGTGGTGGATCGCATTATGGCGATCCAGACCCCCATGGAATTGGGAGCGGTCAACAATCGCTTGCGCAGCACCGCCCAAATGGCGGACCTGGTCGAATGGCTGGTTCCGCGCGACCCGGCTGCTGAACCTGCCCGGGCCGATGCCATCAAAACGGACTTGATGGCGCTTTCGATGTCTTTTAACTCGCCCAACTTTAACCTGGCTAACCAGGTGGGCTCGATCAACCGCCCCTGCCTGTTGGTTTACGGCCCGAATGACCCGGGTATTACCCAGCCGCCCTTTGACCCGGAAACCGCCCCGCACAACATTCACCTGGTGACACTGGAACAATCTGCACACTTCCCCATGCTCGACGATGGCGCGCGTTTCAATCGCCTGATGACCGACTTCCTGGCGCTCGAATCGGGCATCTCGCCGCGCGAACTCCAATTCAAGGAAGAGTGGCGTCGTCGGGTGCGTTAGGAAGATTAGCTTTTCGTAAGTGTTTGGCTTTTGGCCAATTCCTGCGGTACAATTTGGAAAATTTAACGGGGAGCCTGTAAATGACAGGCTGAGAGGAGGGCTACAGCCCTCGACCCGCAAAACCTGATCCGGATAATGCCGGCGGAGGGATTCTTGCGCAAGCATTCACCTCCCCTCGGCGGGAGGTTTTTTTGTGCCCAGAGCTCTGATCTTCGCCAACGGCCTGCTCGACCACCCTGGCCCAACCCGTGCCCTGTTGCAGCCCAATGATGTCATCATCGCTGCTGATGGCGGGGCACGCCATGCCCTGTCGCTGGGCATCATTCCCTCGGTCATTATCGGTGACTTTGATTCGTTGACTGAGACCGAGGTGAGTGTTTACGCCGATATGGGTGTGCATATGCTGAGATACCCTCCTGCCAAAGACGAAACCGACCTGGAATTGGCCCTTTTACATGCCATCCGTGCCGGGTACGAGCCCATTATCATCCTCGGCGGCTATGGCGGGCGGCTCGACCAGTCTCTCGGCAACCTGGCCCTGCTTTCAGCCCC
The DNA here is from genome assembly GCA_964562145.1 of uncultured Anaerolinea sp. Classification (GTDB taxonomy): domain Bacteria; phylum Chloroflexota; class Anaerolineae; order Anaerolineales; family Villigracilaceae; genus UBA5195. Next base: position 42,538 of record CAZLSP010000001.1, read on the forward strand.
GGAGGCCCTTTCAGCCCATGTGCGCCTCGACGATGGCCTGACCGAAGCCTTTTTTATCTCCGAACAGGCCACCCTGTTGGGCCAGGCCGGTGATACGGTCTCGCTTTTGCCCTGGGGTGTCTCCGCCGAAGGCGTCAGCACAGATGGGTTGGTATACCCACTAAACCGTGAAACCCTGCTTCCATATCGGACGCGTGGCATCAGCAACCAAATGCTGACCGATGTTGCCAGGGTTAGCCTTAAGCGTGGGCTGCTGCTGTGTATCCACCAAAGAAAAGCCTGATTTGTCCAAACCACTCAAAGGAAACCCGATGAAAAAACTTACTGTCACCCTGCTCCTGTTCCTTTTTATCGTCTCTGCCTGCGCGCCTGTTACGCCGACCGTGGCCCCTGAGACACCTCCCGGCGAGCCGCAAACCCTGACCGTGATGACCCACGACTCCTTTTCGATAAGCGAAGAAGTTGTGGCGCGCTTCGAGAGTGAAAACAACGCCAAACTGACCTTTCTCAAGTCTGGTGATACGGGCGCGGCTCTCAACAAGGCCATTCTCTCCAAAGACGCCCCCCTTGCCGATGTCTTTTTCGGCGTCGATAACACTTTCCTCTCGCGCGCTGTCGATGCGGGGATTTTTGAGCCTTACCAGTCGCCGCTCCTGGCCCAGGTCCCGGCCGAATTCCAGTTGGACCCCGAAAACCGCCTCGTGCCGGTCGATTTTGGCGATGTTTGCATCAACTACGACAAAGCCTGGTTTGCCGAGAAAAAGCTGCCGGTTCCGGCTAGTCTCGATGAGTTGACTCGCCCTGAGTACCAGGCGTTGCTCGTGGTCGAGAATCCGGCCACTTCCTCGCCCGGACTGGCTTTCCTGCTTGCCACCATTGCCAAATACGGCGACCCCGGCTACCTCGATTATTGGAAGGCGCTCAAAGACAATGGCGTGGTGGTGGTGGATGGCTGGGAAACGGCCTATTACACCAACTTTAGCGCTTCCTCCGGCCAGGGTCCCCAGCCGATGGTCGTTTCTTATGCTTCCAGTCCGGCGGCCGAGTTTATCTTTGCCACCCAACCCCTCACCGATGCCCCCACCGCATCCATTCTCGATGGTTGCTACCGCCAGGTCGAATTTGCGGGCATCCTTACGGGCACAGCCAGGCGCGCCCTGGCCGAGAAATTTATCGATTACATGCTCGACTTGCCTTTCCAGCAGGATATTCCTATGCAGATGTTTGTCTACCCGGTCAATTCCAACGCACAGCTTCCGGCCGAATTTACCCAATATGCCCAAACCGCCGACAACCCGGCCAGCCTGTCACCGGCCGAGATTGCTGCCAACCGAGAAAAATGGATCGAAGCCTGGACTGCGACGGTCTTGCGCTAGTTACCCCCGGCGCGGGCTGTGAGGCCCGCGCCACTTTCTATGAAACTTCGCATCTACCCGGCTCTCTTTTTTTTAGGGATTTTCTTTTTCCTGCCCCTGGCGCGCATCTTGAGCCTGGGGTTTGACCTGCCTGCCCTGCTGCCCCTTGGTGGAACTTTCTACCCGCGGCTGGTAGAAGTGCTTCGATTTACCTTTTTCCAGGCCCTGGCTTCCACCTTGCTGACCTTGGCGGCTGGCCTGCCGCTCGCATTTCTCTTTGCCCGGTACGACTTCCCGCTTAAAAACAGCCTGCGCACCTTGACCGCCATCCCATTTATGCTGCCTACCGTGGTTGTAGCCGCCGGTTTTAACGCCTTGCTTGGGCCGCGTGGGTGGATTAACCTGGGGCTGGATGCGTTGGGCTTGCCCGCCTTCCAGTTTGTTGGCACGCTGGGAGCCATCCTGGCGGCGCATGTCTTTTACAACGCCATCATCGTGATTCGCGTGGTTGGTGCCGCCTGGGCCAGCCTCGACCCGCGCCTGCAACAGGCTGCCCGTACCCTGGGGGCCAGCCCAGCGCAGGTCTTGTGGAGCGTGACCCTGCCCTTGTTGCGCCCCTCTATTTTTGCGGCCAGCTTGCTGGTTTTTCTCTTCGATTTCACCAGTTATGGCGTCATCCTGTTGCTCGGAGGCCCAAAATTCGCCACTCTCGAGGTCGAAATCTACATCCAGGCCCTGCAAATGCTCAACCTGCCAGCCGCTGCGTTGCTTTCACTGGTGCAATTGCTTTGTACCCTGGCTTTTTCGGCCTTGTATAGTCGCTATGTTACCCGCCTGGCCGTCCCGGTCAAACCGGTTGGTCTCAGCCAAAAACGCCCGGGTTCCCTGCCCGAACGTTTTTTCATCCTGGCCCTTTCAACGTTCGTGGTTTTGTTTTTCCTTTTGCCGTTGTTTGCCTTGCCGGTGCGTTCGGTCGCCCGACTTGAAGCGGAACGGGGACAGCGCACCAGTCTTGGCCCGGCCCTGACCGGGGACTATTATTCCGAACTGTTTATCAACCGGCGCGGCTCCATTTTTTATGTTCCGCCGGTAGAAGCGGCGCGCAACTCACTGGTGTTTGCCGGGCTGACGGTAGTGTTCTCGCTGGCGCTGGGTTTCCCGGCGGCCCTGGCCCTTTCACGTCCGGGCCGTGTGGAAAGATGGGTCGATCCGTTCCTGATGCTTCCACTGGGTGCTTCCGCGGTGACCCTGGGGCTGGGTTATATCTTGACGTTTAATCGCGCCATCCCCGTCCTTTTTCCCGAACCGTTTATCGTCTCCCCCCTGATTATCCCTGTTGCCCATACGGTAATCGCCCTGCCGTTTGTGATTCGCAACTTGCAGGCCGCCCTGGCTACCATTCCGCAGCGTTATCGCGAAGCGGCCACTGTGTTGGGGGCCAGCCCGTTCCAGGTCTGGTGGCGTGTCGATTGGCCGATTCTGTCCCGCGCGGTGGTTTCGGCCGGGGCCTTTGCATTTACCGTGTCGTTGGGCGAATTTGGCGCGGCTTCACTGTTGGCCCGTCCCGATGTGCCAACCCTGCCGACAGCTATTTACCGTTTCCTTTCACAGCCCGGCGGCCTAAACTATGGGCAGGCTATGGCGCTGGCAACCCTGCTGATGCTCTTTACCGGTATTTGTATTGGGTTGATCGAGCGTGAGCGCGTGGCCGGTGAATTTTAGGAGTCATATGCTTGAACTGCGTGAAATCACTAAAACCTATGAAAACAAGCCCCTGCTCGCGGGGGTTTCTCTCTCGGTAGCCGCGGGTGAGACGGTTTGCCTGCTGGGCGCTTCAGGCTCGGGGAAATCGACCCTCCTGCGGATGATTGCCGGGTTGGAGCAGCCTGAAGCCGGGCAAATACTGTGGGATGGGCAATCGCTGGCGGGTGAGCCTGCGCACCGGCGTAACTTTGGCCTGATGTTCCAGGATTATGCGTTGTTCCCGCATCTTTCGGTTTTTGAGAATGTCGCTTTTGGCCTCCGCATGCAGGGCAAAGACCGTGCATCGCGGGCGGGCTGGCTGGGGCGGCTGCAAAAAGGATCGGGGGTCGAGTCTCCTGGGCCGGGTAGGGGGATGCGGCAGCGTGTGATGGAATGCCTGGAACTGGTTCACCTGACCGGCTTTGAAAAACGCCGCGTAACCGAGCTTTCGGGCGGCGAGCAGCAGCGCGTGGCAATGGCGCGCGCACTGGCGCCGCAGCCGCGCCTGTTGATGCTCGATGAGCCGTTGGGCGCGCTGGACCGCGCTTTACGCGAAACGCTGCTGGGTGAATTGCGCCACATCCTGCACCAGACCGGCATCCCGGCCATTTATGTGACCCACGACCAGGGAGAAGCCTTTACGATTGCCGATCGAGTCATTTTGTTGCAGGCGGGGCGTGTGGTTCAGGCTGGCACACCGCCTGAAGTTTTTGCAAAACCGGCTAACGCGTGGGTGGCATCCTTTTTGGGATTGGGCAACTTGTTGGTGGGGCAGGTGCGGGATGGGGCGGTTGACTCCCCGTTTGGCAGATTCCAGATACAATCGACCCGGGCCGAGGGCGAATCGGTTTCTTTGCTTCTTCGCCCCCGCGCCGAGCTGGCCTCGGATGGGTTGATTTCGGGCGTGGTGAGCGATGTGGTGTTTCAGGGCGACAGTTTTCGTGTGGAGTTGCAGGGTGGGCTGTATTTTTATCTTGCAACTGCGCCAACCATTGGCGAGACTGTAAAACTTAATGCAAAAGTGGAGATTTTGTGATGGAAGCGATTACCGTGCTCAAACGCAACCTGCAAGGCGAGGAAACCTGGCGTTATGATGGCGTCATTTTGGAGCGGGGTGAGCGTTTTGTGCGCCTGGAGGCGCGTTTTAATCGTAACGATACGCCTTTCCAGGATGTGATGCTCAAAAAGGGTGATCGTTTTGTCGAGATTTTCTATACCGATCGCTGGTATAACATCTTTGAAATCCACGACCGTGACGATGACCACATAAAAGGCTGGTATTGCAATGTCGGCCGTCCGGCGGTATGGGATGGGCCCAACGCTATCTCGTATATTGACCTGGCGCTGGACCTGTGGGTTTCGTCGGCGGGCAAGCGGGAATTCCTGGATTGGGATGAGTATGCCGTTTTGCGGCTGGATGCGTCCACCCGGCGGCAAGTGCGCGATGCGCTTTACCAGCTGGACGCCCTGTTTGAATCAAAACAACCTCCGTTTTAGCGGAGGTTGTTTTGATGTTGGCGATGGTGATTACATGCCAAGCGCCTGAATGACCTGGTCACCAAACTGCCAGGCCAGGCCCAGCGTGACGAGACAGCAGCAGCACAGCACCAGGGCGACGACAACGCCGATGATCAGGCCTTTGTTGCTTTTCTTGGGTTCGGCAGGGGTGGGGTCAAAAGAAGGTGTTTCCATAGCGATTATTTCCTCCGTGTGTGGGGTTTATGCGCGCGCATTCGAACGCCGCCACAGCCACCACACAAGCAGGGCCGTGACCAGCAACAGAATACAGGCGACGATGACCGGTAGAACAATTGCAAGGAGCGATGTTACGGTGGAGAGGATGTCTTCAGCGATGCTGACCGGGATATTGCCTGCCCCGCCGGTGGTGGCGGTGACAGCCGGACGCAACAGACCCGCTTTGGCGGCATGCACGCCGCCCGCGACGAGCAGCCCACAGGCCAGCGAAAAGACCGGGCTGACATCGGTCAGCACTTTGGCTGCCGCGGCAAAAGCAATGGCCCCGGCTGTGGGGCGGATGAAGGTCTGGATGAAGTCGTTGATGTGGTTGATGGCGGGGACTTTATCGGCCAGGAATTCGATTATGATGAGCACCCCGAGCAGGATGAGAATCCACGGGTTGGCCAGGGTGTCGAAGGGCGCATTGAGTTTGAACCAGTCGGTGTAGTGGGCGATGATCCCAACAATGAAAAGCGGGATATAGGCATTCAACCCGGCGCTGGCTGAAAGTCCAAAAGCTGAAAAAATGCCCAATAAAAGTTCCATCTGTTTCTCCCTGTCCCTAAGTATACGCGATTTAGGCTAAAAAATTGCTGAAAACTTCATAACGATTAAGGGAGTGGGAAGCCAGCCCAGGTGCCGGTGAGCCACAGGCGAAACAGGTCGATGATGGTGATTTGCAACAGGGCAATGGTCAGCCCGGCTAACAGCGGCAGCCAGGCGCTGTTTAAGCTGGTAAAGGTGTTCTCCTGGCGCATGAGCATGGTCCAAAGCATGGCGTAGACCATTGTCAGCAGCAGCAGGACGCCCCCGGAGCTGAGGAAGACCGCCGGGTACAGCACCACATTCCATTCTGGCAGCACCAACAGGGCCATAAGGATGCCCATACCGGTGAGGAATGCCGCCTGTTTCCAGGTCCCCAGCAGCGGGCGGTCGTTCCAATCTTTCCACATGGTTTGGTTGAAGGACAGGAAGACCGCTACGGCAATTGCCAGCCCGGTGCCGGTTCCGGTGAACAGGCGCAGGGTGTTGTTTGGAATGTACAAATTGGGGATAAAGTCCAGCTTCCCGGCGGCGGTGGATTTCATCAGGTACAGGTACGAGTTGCTGCCGTCAATGGCAAAGGCCAGGCCAAAAACCACCAGCAGGGCAATGACAGCTTTGGGGGGCGTGCCGGCGCTGCGCGGGGAGACAAGGGCCAGGTAAACAATTCCCAGCACCGCACCCAGGTACATCCCCGAGCAGCGTGCGCATAACGGCAGCGCGCGCCCATCGACGTGGAAGGAGCGTTCATCAAGCCGGTGGCAGACGGCATAACCAATGGCGTCCGCTTTGCTTAAAATCCCGGGCGGGGTGATGTTGATAAAGGCGACCAGGATGGCAACCGCTGCAAGCGGGACCATCCAATTGGATAATTTTTGTGCGGCAGCGATCAGGCGGTTTAGCATGCGCCGATTATAGTGACATGCCCTCCCCAAAGCAAGCCGGGCAGGGATGATTTTGGGGTATGATTGGGAAATTGGAGGATCTATGAACCGAATTTGGATCTTTGCACTCCTTGGCATATTGCTGACAGCCTGCGCAACGGTAGCGCCCCTGGTCCTTGAGCCAACGGCCACCCCCACTGCCACATCTACGCCAACTCCCACGCTTACCGGCACTCCTACCGTGACACCGACAATTACGGTCACGCCATCGCCTACGCGCGATTATCCGGCCGCTGGCTACGGCCCGGTGGAATTCCCGGCCAATGTCAACCCGCTGACCGGCTTAAAGGTCGCTGACCCGCTGCTGCTCGAACGGCGGCCATTGCTCATTAAGGTTGCCAACTTGCCGCGCGAATACCGTCCGCAGTGGGGGCTTTCGCTGGCCGACCATGTCTTTGAATATTACATCGAAGAAGGCACCACCCGTTTTGCGGCGGTCTTTCTGGGCCGCGACGCCACCATGGTTGGGCCAATTCGCTCGGGGCGCTTCTTTGACCATCACCTGATGAACATGTACAAGGCTAACTTCGCTTTCGGCTCGGCCGATTATCGGGTGCGCAACCTGATTTTCAACCAAAGCTACTCCGACCGCCTGATTATCGAAAGCTCTTGCCCGCCAATGTGCCGTTATGAACCCAACGGTGTCAACTACCTGATGGCGAACACTGCCGACCTGACCACCTTCATCAATGCCAAACGCGTCCCCAATGGCAACGGACGCCAAAACCTGGACGGTTTGCTGTTTAACTACGATGTCCCGTCCGAAGGCAAGGACGCCAGCCAGATTTTTGTCCGTTATTCGGCGGCAATCTACAACCGCTGGGATTACGACCCCGCCACTGGTAAATACTACCGTTATTCTGACACCCAGAACGACTTTGTCGGTTCCAACGAAGTCTATGAGCAGCTCACCGACCGGCTGACCGGCGAACCCATCAGCGCCGATAATGTGGTGGTCCTGTTCGTGACCCATGCCTATTACTCGCAAAAACCCGAGATTGTGGATATTGTCATGTCTGGCCCCGGCAAGGTCTACCTGTTCCGCGACGGCAAAGTCCACGAACTGACTTGGTACCGCAACGCCCTCGACCTGCTCTTTATCCTGACCGGCCCCGATGGGAAACCCTTCCCGCTCAAGCCGGGGAACACCTGGTTTGAAATCGTTGGCTCCACATCCGGCTTCGAAAACGATGCCGACGTGTGGCGTTTCAAATTCAGCATCCCGTAAAAAGTAGAAAGCCACCCTTTCGGGTGGCTTTCGGTTTGGCGCAGTGGCGTCCTTGGAATTAACCGAGGAGGGATGCCACTGCGCCGCGTTGGATACTGTTACTGTCCATGCTAGACATCACCTCCTCCTTTCTAAAGGATAGCGGAGGAATAAATTGTTCTTGCTACAATGGTGGTAGTATGACATATTCATATTCGGATGTCAATAGGCCGAATTAGGTTCTAATCCAATTGTAAGAAAAGCAAGCAGGTTCTGAGACTCTCTAAAACTCTCTGAGAGTTCATGCCAGCCCGCCGGGGCTATGCTTGTTCGAAAATAAAACGGAGGCACCATGAAAAAATTTCCTGCTCGCTTTTGGGTCATTGTCTTTCTGCTAGGTTTGTTGTTTGACTACCTGTTTTGGAAGCATACCCCCGGCATCTCCTTTGCCGTTTACTCCCTGGTTAGCCTGGCGATGGGTTTTCTCCTGCTCTGGATCGATGGCATTCGGCCTGACCGCCGCAGCCTGATCCTGGTTCCCTTTATCCTGTTCTTTGCGGTCATGACCTTCCTGCGCGCTGAACCGCTGACCATCTTCCTGGCGCACGCCATGACCCTGTTCTTGATGGCCGGGCTGGTTGTCACTTATCGCGGCGGGTTGTGGATACAGTACAGCCTGGCCGATTACTTCTCGCGCGCCTTCGACCTGCTGGGGAGTGCCATTGCGCGCCCGCTGTTGTTTACAACCGAGGTCCAGCGCATGAGGCGAGAATCCGGCGAAGCGGAGAAGCGCCCCAACCCCGTTTGGCCGGTGCTGCGCGGGCTGTTATTTGCCCTGCCGGTATTGGCCTTTTTCACCAGCCTGCTTTCTTCCGCCGATGTAGTTTTTGCCGAGCGTGTGCGTAGTCTAAGCGAGCTTTTCAGGCTCGAAAACCTGCCAGAGTATATCTTTCGCCTGATTTATATCAGCGTCATTGCTTATGTTCTGGCTGGGGTCTTCCTGCATGCTTCCGACCGCTCCGGCGATGAGAAGCTGCTGGGCGTCGAAAAACCAATTGTGCCCCGTTTCTTGGGCTTTACCGAAGGCGCAATGGTGCTGGGCAGCGTGGTTTTGCTATTCCTTGCCTTCGTCATCATCCAGTTTGGATACTTCTTCGGCGGGAACGCCAATATCACTATCGACGGCTACACCTATGCCGAATATGCCCGGCGCGGCTTTGGCGAGCTCGTAACCGTGGCGTTTTTTGCCCTGTTGCTATTCCTTGGGTTGAGTTCTATCGTGCGGCGCGAGGCCAATTCCCAACAAAAGCTGTTTTCCGGGCTTGGGTTGGCCCTGGTGGCCCTGGTGGGGGTCATGCTCGTTTCAGCGTTCCAGCGCCTGGCTTTATACGAAACCGCCTATGGTTTTACCCGCTTGCGTACCTATACACACATCTTTATCTTGTGGCTTGGTTTGCTGTTAGCGGCTGTTGTGGCGCTTGAGCTGCTTCAAAAACAGCGCATCTTTGCTTTTGCGGCCCTGCTGGCGGCCGTCGGTTTTGTCCTGTCGCTTAATTTGCTCAGTGTCGATGGTTTTATCGTCCGTCAGAATGTTGAGCGCTATCGCAAGGGTGAAGGGCTGGATGTCGGCTACCTGGCCTCGCTTTCCTCGGATGCTGTTCCCGTTATCGCCAGGTTGTATAACACCCCGGCAGCGGACCAACCCACCCGTGAGCGTCTCGCCGCGGCATTGGCCTGTTACCAGCAACTGAACCAGGCGGACGAACGTGACACATCCTGGCAGGCTTTCCATCTTGGTCAGTACCTGGCCGACCAGTCTTTGCGCTCCATGCAGGCGGTTTTCAAAGATTACCCCATCATCCAATCTGACCGTGACCTGACCGTCGAAACTCCCTCCGGCGAAACATTCGACTGTTACAGTTACGTCTACGATTAAGCCGCATTATTCCAAATAAAAAACCGGGCGAGAAATCCTCGCCCGGTTTTGCTTTACCCGATCAGGGCCCGATTTTGCAGGTCCCACATCTTTTTGTATAAGCCATCTTTTTCCAGCAGGCCTGCATGGCTGCCGCGTTCGACAATCTCCCCGGCATCGAGGACGATAATCTCATCCATGCTTTCAAGCCCTACCAACCGGTGCGTAATCCACAGCACCGAGCGATTACCGGTTACCGTTTGCAGGGTTTCAACGAGTTTGCGCTCAGTGGTCGTGTCCAGGTTAGCGGTGGGCTCGTCGAAAATGAAGATGGGCGTGTCTTTGAGCAGGGCGCGTGCAATCGCTACGCGCTGGCGTTCGCCGCCGCTTAGTTGCACGCCGCGTTCGCCTACCAGGGTTTCGTAGCCGTTTGGCAGGGTCAGGATAAAGTCATGCAGTTGCGCGGTCTGGCAGGCCGATTCGATCTCGGCCTGGGTGGCCCACGGCCGGGCCAGCAACAGGTTTTCGCGCAGGCTGGCGTTGAAAAGGTAAGTGCTTTGCCCCACCAGGCTGAACATGCGCCGGGTGTCAACCTGGCTGTAGGCGCGCAGGTCGTTCCCGTCGAGGGTAATGCCCTCGGCATCCCAGAAGCGCATGAGCAGGTTGGCAAGGGTGCTTTTTCCTGCGCCGCTCGGGCCAACCAGGGCGAGTTTTTTGCCGGTAGGCAGGTCGAAAGAGATTTCTTTTAAAACATTTTTTGCCAACGGCCGCGCCGAAGCGCTATTTGCCGCCTGAGAGTTTTGCGGCTGGCTATGGTAAGCGAACGATAGCCCTTTTACGTGCAAATCCGCTGAAGCGGGCTGAGGCAGCGGGTTGGCAGGGTCGCTCACAGCCGGGGTTGCATCCGCAATTTCAAACAAGCGTTTGGCCGATTGGATGTTGGCTTCCAATAACTGTGCGGCTTGCGGCAGGTTCTGGACGGCCTCGAAGCTGGCCATTGACCCCAGCACAATCACCGCCAGGTAGACCCCCGCAATTTGTCCGCTTGAGACCATTGGGATGGCCAGGAAAAGCATTGTCCAGACGCCGAGACCGGTGAGCAGGCTGTTTAACCCGGCCTGGAGCCCGTTTAAACGGGCCATACGGGTCTGGATGGTTGAATACTCGCGGCCGGTTGCCTGGATTCTCGCCAGGTAGGTTTTTTCCTGCCCGAAAGCGATCAAGTCGGGGAGACCCTGGACGGCGTCAACCAGATCGGCGCGCAGCAGCGAGCGTGATTCGACCAGTTGTTGGCCCAGCCGCCGGTTGAAGGTCAGGCTAAAGGCGGTTAGCCCCACCCCAATCGATAGCAAAAAGATCGTGATCACAAAGCCCAGCGACAGGTCGAAGGAACCCATAAAAACGGCCATCGCCAGCACAATGACAGCCGCTACCATCGGCGGGGCCAGCACGCGCACAAAAATGTTGTCGAGCGTTTCTACATCAGAGATGACGCGCGAGAGCAGGTCGCCACTGCGGGTTGACATCAAGCGTGCCGGGGCAAGCGGCTCAATGGCCTGGTAAAACCAGACGCGCAATCGCGCCAGGATGCGGAAGGTCAATGAATGCGAGGCCAGCCGCTCCAGGTAGCGAAAAATGCCGCGTGCGATACCAAAAAAGCGCGTTCCAACCACCGAGACACCCAGGTCGGCTACAGAGACGGCGATGGCGGCGGTCGAAATCAGCCAAGCGGAGGTAGACATCAGCGCGATACTCGAGCCGATGGTTAGTGCGCCGAGCAAAACCGAAAGCAGGACTTGCGGCCAGAAGGGGCGGAGGAAAGATGAGAGACGGAGAAGGGTTCGCATAGGCTCCAAAATTATAATGCGTCATTTCACCATGAATAAGGCTTGATAAAGCACATTCCCGAGATCTTCGCTCAAGAGATTTGCACCGACAACGTTAAGGTGGCCAGAATTCCACCATAAGCTGATATCGTCTGAGAAGACTTTGTTGGATGAATAATCAAAATAGCGAGTGTTTTCGTATTTCTGCGCTAAGCCGGTGTAAAAATCGGATGCGATTTTCCATTCAGCCTCGCTGACTGTCCCATTCAGGTAAGGAGGCGTGAGCAGCACGAGGATAAATCCCTTTTCTTCTGCCAGTTTTGCCAACTCTTCAAATCCCTGTTTGCGCTGCTCGATTCCAGAAAAATCGTATTGATTTGACCGGGCTGGTAACGTGTCTGGTAAATCAGCGAGAGCCTGTCCTTGCTTAAGGCAAGCGCCATTGATGAACAGGCAATCGTTCCCATCCAATTTGAGCAGTGTTGGTATGTCAGTGTTGGTTTGTGGGGCACTGGATATATTGGAAATATTTTTGGCCGCACGAACTATTTTTGTGAGCTGGTTTTTGTAAATTGAACTGGATAAGAGCCAGTAGCTTACGGTATCTTCCCAGTCTTTATTGAATAATTCCAGCGTATGCCAGGATCGATTTCGAAATGGGAGGAATAAGAACGTCTTAAATGCCAGGGCGCTAGTGTCGAGGGATTCCAGGCTGGCTTCCAGGACGATCATTTTTGGTTGTTTATTGTGCAGCAGGTATTCTTCGATGGTAAATTTGTGTTGTTCAAAGTTTGACCCATCCATGCCCATGTTCCAGGTTGTGTACCCGGTATAGTCTTGAATAATTTCAGGATTGATGTGCAGGTAAATCCTTGAACTGCCTGCAAAAACAATATCTGCGTTGATGAGTCCTTGGTACATTCTATTCAGGCTGCCATAATCATCGTCGAGGCTTATTAGGGTTTGGTGGGCCCTAGTAAAGAAAAAATATAGCGAAGCATCGATCAACTTCACCAGGATGAGAAAAATAAACAGCTTTTTTGCAAATTGGATCATACAATCCCGGGATGGTTAGAACTTGAAGTAAATAAAATTTTTCGTGCTGGCATCTGCCGAAAGGAAAACCACAATAAAAACCGCTAACAGGTACACGCCCCAGCGAACTGGCAAAGGGCTGAGATTGAGTTGCTTAAGCAAGTCTTTTTTATTGTGCAGGTTTTCAACCAAAAGCAGGAAAACGATGGCGCCCATTGCCAGGGCCAGATTAAACAGGCTCAGACCGTCGCTAAAAACAAATGGTTCGATAAGCTTTGACCAGTTTTGTGTTGCGATTGCAGATGTGTAGTGAGAAAGGTTGAGGACTGTCAGGTTGTCAATCAACTGTAGAGCCTGGGCTACGCTGTCGCTGCGGAAAAAAATCCAGCCAAAGCAGGTTAGGCCAAAGGTAAGCATCGTTTGGAATGAGGAGTAGAGATTCTTTAAAATGGTCCCTGTTTGCAAGTTTTCCACGAGGCGGTCTACCGTGGGTTTAAAGGTTGTTTCGACAATCAGATAAAGGCCATGCAAGCCGCCCCATAAAACAAAAGTCCAGTTTGCGCCATGCCAGATGCCGCTAATAAGCATGGTGATCATGGGCGGAATGGACTGGATCAACCAGCCGGGCATTTTCTTTTGTTTGAGAAGATTCCGGCGCAGGGCAAAGAATACATAGTCGCGCAGCCAGGTTGATAATGAAATATGCCAGGAGTTCCAAAAGTTTTGGATCGAGTTTGCAAATAATGGCGAACGGAAATTTTCTGTCAGTTCTATCCCGAGGATTTTCGCAGTCCCAATCACAATGTCAGAATAGCCTGAAAAATCACAATAAAGCTGGAAGGCAAAAAGTATGACCCCGAGGATAGCGGGAAGCCCTTGAATCTCTTGCGCAGGGTTAAAAACCTGATTTACATAAACGGCCAGCCGATCGGCGATAACAACTTTTTTAAAAATACCCCATGTAATTCTTTGCAACCCCACTTTTGCATTGTCATAATTGAAGTTACCGCGGTTGGCAAATTGCGGTAACAGCTTTTTTGCTCTCTCGATGGGGCCTGAAACAAGCAAGGGAAAAAACGAAACAAACAATGCAAATTTCCCCAGGTGTTTCTCGGGTTTTTGGGTTCCCTTATAAATATCGATGAAATACCCGATGAGTTGGAGTGTGTAAAACGAAATTCCGATGGGGGCCAGCCAGTCGAATTTGGTTGTGCTATAAGAGATGTTCAATGTTGTAAGAATAGCTTCAATGCCGTCTGAAATAAAGTTTAAATACTTGAAGATGATGAGCAGACCCAAGTTTAGGATTATTGCTAAAGCCAGGAATAGTTTGTGTTGCGGTGGTTTTGATTCATTCCCAATTTGGAGCCCCAGCCAATAGTTGATGAGCGTGGATGCCAACAATAAAGGGAAATATTTGGGGCTCCAATTAAGATAGAAAAAATAACTGGCAATTAACAGAACAACCCAACGCAATCGGTCTGGAGTTATGTAATAGGCACAGACAACGCATAACAGGAATACCGCAAAATAAAGAGAATTAAATTCCATGTTCGTCTTAAGAATGAGTTGAAATCTGGTTTGGCGGGTGCCTGTGACTGGCGAAGTCTACTTGCCGCTTTCTATCAACCGGGCGTAAGCGCCGTTTTGGGCGATGAGTTCAGTATGTCGGCCGGTTTCCACCACGCGGCCGTTTTCGAGTACCACAATCTGGTCGGCCTGGTATACGGTGGAGAGGCGGTGGGCGATGACCAGGGTGGTGCGGCCCTGCATCAATTCACGCACTGAGGCCTGGAGTTCGGCTTCAAGGGCCGGGTCGAGGCTGGAGGTGGGTTCATCGAGCAGCAGGAAGGGTGCGTCTTTCAGGAAGGCGCGCGCCAGGGCCAGCCGCTGGGCCTGGCCGCCGCTAAGGCGTGCGCCACGTTCGCCGATGCGGGTTTCGAGCCCATCGGGCAGGGCGCGGATAAAATCTGTCAGCCCGGCGCGTTCACAGGCACGCAGCAGGTCGCTTTCGGCGGCGTTGGGCTGGGCCAATCGCAGGTTGGCGGCCAGGGTATCGGAGAAGAGATAAGGGGTCTGGGGCACCCATCCAATGTGGGCACGCCATTCGTCGGGGGAGAGTTGGTTGAGCGGGACATTCCCGACCGTGATCGATCCGCTGCCCGGTTCGATGAAACGCATCAGCAGGTTGGCGATGGTTGTTTTGCCCGCGCCGGAGGCGCCGACCAGGGCGGTCAGTTTGCCGGGGAGAATCTCAAAAGAGACGGTGTTCACTGCGGGGTTGGTTCGTTCGGGATAAGAGAAAGTAACCTGGTGAAACGTGATGCGTGAGTCTTGGAGTGTGAAGGGCGGGTGGGTGGATTCCGCTTTATGTTGGGTATTCTCGGGTAGCGGAACATCCAAAATCTCAAAGATGCGCTTTGCGGCGCTGACACCATTCATCCCGGCATGAAAACGCAGCCCCAACAGGCGCAGCGGCAGGTAAAAATCGGGCGCGAGGACGAGGATAAAGAAAGCCGGTAAGAAATCCATGCGCCGGTAGAGCAGCCGGAAGCCGATTTCGACGGCGATGATGGCGGTGGAAAGGGTGGTGAGCAGTTCGAGGGCCAGCGCGGAGAGGAAGGTAACGCGCAGGACCTGCATGGTCACATCGCGGTAACGTTCTGAGACATTTTCGATGACCTGGGCCTGGCTGCGCGACTGGTTGAGGGCCTTGAGGGTCGTCAGGCCTTGCAGCACGTCGTAGAAGTGGGCCGACAGGCGGCGCAGGGTTTCAAACTGGCGGCTGGTAAGGGCTTCGCCAGAGCGCCCGATCAGGATCATAAAGAAAGGTACCAGCGGGGCGGTCAGCAGGAAAACTGCCCCGGAGAGTGGGTCGAGGGGAAAGACCAACAGCAGCACCGAGAGCGGGATGGAAGCGGCCAGGACAAGCTGTGGCAGGTATTGGCTGAAGTAGGCCTCGAGGTTTTCGACGCCTTCGATGGCCGCCAGTGCCAGTTCGCCGGTCCGCTCAGATTGGGTGTAGGCCGGGCCGAGCGCGGTCAGGTGGCTGACCAGGCGTTCGCGCAAGTCGCTTTTGACGCGCTGGGCGACGACATTGGCAGCCACTTCGGAGCCCCAGATGGTGGCGGCTTTGACCACGACCACGCCGATCAATGCGGCGAGCGGCATCAGGACGGAATCACGGGTAAGGCCGTTAAAGAAAACAGCGTTGATGATGATTGCGAAGAGCCAGGCCTGGAGAATGGTAAGCAGGCCGCCAAAAAAGCCAAAGACGATGGTGAGAGTCAGGGCCAGGTTGGAGGAGCGGGCGAGGGCGAGTAGACGGCGTGGGAACATGAGCGAATTATAAGGGATGAGAGTGATGTGAAGTGCGAAAAGTGACGAGTGATTTTGGTTGGTGATAGCCAACCAGGCAATTTTGCGCCAGAAACCGGGCAAAGGAGCGGCCTGGCCCCGAAAATAGCTGTAATTCTCATGGGCTGGGGCGTATAATGGGTTGGTACACCGATTATGGGTTAATGGGGCTATGGTGATATGGGCTAACCGATGACGCCTGGGTTGCAATTTCTAACATTCCTTCAATATTCGCCCTTCTATCCTGTGCTAAAATAGGAACACTTAACAGGAGTGTCTATGTCCGAGATGGTGGAAGTTGTCATTGACAGTGTACGCGTAAGTCTCATGTCGCCGCAACGGCTGGTGGTCTTGCGCCAGACCGATTCAGACCGCTACTTGCCCATTTGGGTGGGGCCCTATGAAGCCGAGGCCATTACCGTTGCCCTGCAAGAGATCGAAATGCATCGCCCCCTGACCCACGATCTGCTCAAAAACCTGTTCACCACTTTTGATGCGCGCATTACGCGTGTGGAGATCGTTGGCCTGCGCGAAGATATCTTTTATGGCAACATTGTCGCCGAAGCGGGCGGGCAAACCATCAACATCGATTCGCGCCCATCGGATGCAATTGCGCTGGCGGTGCGAGCGCATGTCCCGATCCTGGTGGACCCGGCAGTGATGACGGTGGCCGGGATTACCCCGGAGCAGGATATTCGCTCACAGATGCCGCCTGCGCCCCCGGCCCTGCCCGATTCGACCCAGGCTGCCGCCGCCGCTTCCAGCAGCAGCGCCCCGGCGGCCTCCAAACCGGCCAAACCGGCCAGCGAAGATTCGGCTCGCTTGTCAATTTTTGAAGATTTCTTGAGCAAACTTGACAGTGACGAAAGTCCTGATGAAGACGAGGACAACAAGTCCAGCAAAAATTAGCACCTTTTCACCATAAATATAAAGGACACGCCGTTGTACAATTAATCAGGTCGTGTCCTTTATTTATCTCTGCCACTGCCCAACCGCCTGTTTTGGAAGGAAAGACGCGATGGGTGGGGTTTGCCGGGAAATTCCATGTCCGATTATCTCTCCACCGAAGCTCCCTACGGGGACAAACAGCCCGCCTCCAACTCGGGGGGCCTGCCGCACAGCCGCGAGGCTGAAGAAGCCGTCATTGGCGCGGTGCTCATCAACCCCGAAGTCTATTACGACATCGCCCAGTTCTTACAGGCCGATGATTTTTACATTCATCGCCTGCGTTTTATTTGGGAAGCCTATACGCGCCTGCACGAGCGGCGTGTTCCGGTTGATAACCTGACGGTAGCCGAAGAGTTGGACGATATGGGACGGCTGGACGAGATTGGCGGCCCGGCTTTCTTGACCGCGCTACTCAACCAGGTTCCCACTACGCTGCACGCCGAAGCTTATGGCAAGATTGTTGAGGCCACTTCGGTGCGGCGCAAACTGCTGACAGCCGCCAACAGCATTGCCACACTGGCCTATGATGAGAACGAAGTCATTGAAACAGTGATGGGGGAGGCCGAGAAGGCCATCTTTAATGTGGGTGAACGTCGCACACGCAACGATGTGCGCCCCATTCGCGAGGTGTTGTCGGATTACTACGATCATGTTGAAAGCCTGATGCGCCGCGCCGATGATGTGGTGGGGGTGCCGACCGGCTTTATCGACCTCGACAAGATGACCGGCGGCCTCCAGCCTTCCGATTTGCTGATTGTGGCCGGGCGTCCTGGTGGTGGTAAAACCGCCTGGATGTTAACCGTTGCCAACAACGCGGCGCTGCTCCATAAAAAGCGAGTTGCCATTTTTTCGCTGGAAATGTCGAATGAGCAGGTTGTCCAGCGTCTGATTGCCCAACAAACCGGCATCGATTCGCAAAAACTGCGCACTGGCAAACTCAGCCCCGATGACCTGGACCTGTTCAATCATGCTATAGAAGTTTTGGGCGATACGCGCATTTACCTGGATGACACCCCCAGCCTCTCGCCGCTGCAATTGCGCACCAAGCTGCGGCGTTTGCACATGGAATTCGGCCTGGATCTCGTTATCCTCGACTATATCCAGCTGATGAGTTCGGAAACCCGCACCGATAACCGCGTGCAGGAAGTCTCGTATATTTCGCGCAGCCTGAAACAGCTTGCGCGCGAATTAAACGTTCCGTTGCTGGCAGCGGCCCAGCTTTCACGCGCCGTTGAGCAGCGCGCCGATAAAGAACCGCAGCTCTCCGACTTGCGCGAATCGGGTTCGTTGGAACAGGATGCCGATATCGTCATGTTCATCTATCGCGACGAGAAAGACCCGGCGATGCAGAACGTTACCCACCTGAAGATTGCCAAGCACCGCAATGGCCCGGTGGGCAATGTGGACCTGATTTTCCGTAATAACCTGACCAAGTTTGAGAATGCGGCCACGCGCACAGTGGATTTGGATAAGGTCTAGAAACGAGTGATGCGCGATGAGTGATCCGTTTTCGGGTTTCACTTCCTCTGAAACGTTTACCCAGGTGCCCGATTCGCTTTTCCGGCTGATGAACGAAATTACCGAGCTGGATGAGTTGAAGGTGACGCTGTATGTTTTGTGGCGCATCGAACACATCGAGGGGCGTTTCCGGTATCTCTGTCGGAGCGAGATTCTCGAAGATAACGGGTTGATGTCTCAGATGTCGGCGGCGCAGGTCGATTCTGGGCTGAAAAAGGCCCTCCGGCGCGGGACGCTGTTATCGGTGGAGTCTGACTCAGGCGGCTTTTATTTCCTGAATTCGCCGCGTGGGCGGGCCTCCGCCGAGGCGTTGAAGAGCGGCCAATGGCGCGACTCCGCCCGGGTTCCATCGACAGCGCCCCTGCCGCGTGCCAATATCTTCAAACTCTATGAAGAGAATATTGGTCCGCTTACGCCGCTGATGGCTGATACGCTCAAGGATGCCGAAAAAGATTACCCGGCGGAGTGGCTGACCGAGGCTTTTGTGATTGCGGTGGAGCGCAACAAGCGCAACTGGAAGTATATTGAGGCGATTTTGAGACGCTGGAAGGACGAAGGCTATGAAGGAAAAAATCGAAAAGACGCTGGCAAAGATTCAAAGCGATATTCCGCAAGCCAGTTCTCAGAATACCTCGACGATTGAGAAGCCCCTTCTCGAGCCTAAAGTGGAGCCGTTTGGCGACCCGCAATGCCCGTATTGCCGGGGGGTAGGTTACGTGCGTTATGATGTTCCGTTGGGGCACGAGAAGTTTGGGAAAATTGAGATGTGCGTGTGCCGCAGCGTAGACCGGGCAGAGAAGGCTCGTAACCGCTTATATGCCCTGAGCAGCCTCGACCGGTTGAGCCATATGACTTTTGAGAATTTTAACCCGGCGGGCAACCCCAAGGCCAAACACGCCATCACCCAGATCGAAAAAGACAGCCTGGAAGAAGCGCGCCATAAGTGCCGTGATTTTGCCGACCGCCTGAGCGGTTGGATGCTGCTGGAAGGTTCTTATGGCTGTGGCAAAACCCACCTGGCGGCCGCGATTGCCAATGCGGCGGTTAACCGTGGCGTGCCTACCCTGTTTATTACGGTCCCCGACTTGTTAGATAGCCTGCGTTTTGCTTACAACAGTCCCGATACCACCTTTGAAGCGCGTTTTGAAGATATCCGCAGCGCCAGCTTGTTGGTCATGGATGATTTTGGCACCCAAAACGCCACCGGCTGGGCGCAGGAAAAGCTGTTCCAGATTATTAATTATCGCTACATCAACAAACTGCCGACGGTTATTACCACCAACCTGATCCTGGATGAAATCGAGAGCCGCATCCGGTCGAGGTTGCAAGATGAAGAGTTGGTGCAATACCTGCGCATCCTGACGTTGGATTATCGCCATCCCGAGGAAACCAGCAACCCAGGGTTGTCGATGCTGTCGTTGCATGACATTAAAGAGATGACTTTTCGCAACTGGCAGGACCGCCAAAACGAGATCGGCCAGGAGGTGGTCACCGTTAAGACCACCGAACGCAAAAATGCGAGCGGGTACACGGTCAAGGACAAAGAAATTGAGCGTGAGAAGGTGACCCAGGAGCATATCACGCGCCTAAAGAAGGCCCATGATGCCGCAGCCGACTTTGCTGAAAACCCGCGCGGTTGGCTGGTACTGTTGGGCCCGTCCTATTGCGGAAAGACCCACCTGGCGGCGGCAGTGGGGCATTATCGCACGGGGATGGGCGGCCAGGCAATTATGACGGATATTTCGGTGCTGCTCGATTACCTGAAACAGACTTTTAAGCCCAACTCGGACGTTTCTTTTGACCGGCGCTTCTATGAAATTCGCACCACGCCACTGTTGATCCTGGATGGTTTCAAAGAGGGCAACATGAATTCGGCCTGGGCTGAAGACAAATTGCACCAGATTTTGAATTACCGCTATTACGACAACCTGCCCACGGTGATCACTTCTGCGCTGGACCCGGAGAGCTTTGCTAAAAGCCATCCCAGCCTGTGGAACAAGATCCTGGACCCTAACAAGTGCCAGTGGTATCCAATTGACATGCCGCCGTATCGCAGGCAGCGCGTGAAGGGCCGCAAAAAGGAAAAATAGACCGGTTGGTCTTTAAATAAAACGAGCTGGTCTTTAAAAACCAGCTCGTTTTGCTTTATCTACTGCTGAAGCGGAGCGATTAGCGCGCCAGGGCGGCTTTCATCCGTTCCAGGGCCTCCACCAGTTGGGCGCGCGGGCAGCCGAAGTTGAGCCGCACGAAATCCTGTCCGCCGCTGCCAAACGCTGCGCCATCGTTGAGCGCCACTTTGGCTTCCTTCAAGAAAAATTCATACGGTGAACCCACAATCTTCCCACTGCGAACCAGTTCAGAGCAATCGAGCCAGGCCAGGTAGGTGGCATCGGGGCTGGTGATGCGTATGCCGGGCAGCTCTTTTTGAACGGTTTCCACCAGCAGGTTGCGATTTTCGAGCAGGTAGTCGCGCAAGGCGGCCAGCCAGTCGTCACAGGTGCCAGAAAAGGCTGCCAGGGCTGCCACCTGCGCCAGGCTGCCGACGTGCAGGGTCATGCGTTCAACTTCCAGCTTGAAGCGTTCGCGCAGTTCCGGGTTGGGGATGATGGCGAAGCCGCAGAACAGCCCGGCGATGTTGAAGGTTTTGGACGGCGCTACCAGCGTAATGGAGCGCTCTGCAATTTCGGGCGAAAGCGAGGCAATGGGGGTGTGTTTGGCGTCTCCCAGCAGGAGTTCGCTGTGAATCTCGTCTGAGACGACTACGGTATTGTGTTTGACGCACACTTCTGCCATACGGGTCAGTTCTTCGCGGCTGTAAACCTGGCCGGTGGGATTGTGCGGGTTGCACAGCAGGAACATGCGGGTGGGGCTGCCCCCGGCGTTAAAGGCTTTTTCGAAGCGTTCCCAGTCAATTTCGTAGCGTAAAAGACCATCTTTTTCCACCAGCGTTAGCTCTGCCTCCTGGCGGATGACCCCCTGGTGTTTCTGGATATCGTTAAAGGGCATATAGACAGGCGGCTGGATCAGGTAGCCGTCACCGGGGCGGCACAGCGCCTGGGCTGCAGCATAGAAGCCGCTGACCAGTCCGGTGACGACGACAACGCTCTCCTCGGCGACTTCCCAGTCATACAGCTTTTTCATGCGCTCTGCAACCGATTGGCGCAGCGGCTTGCCGGGGATTTCGTAGCCAAAGACGCCATGTTCTACGGCGTCGCGCAGGGCAGCGATGATTGGTTCGGGCGAGCGAAAATCCATATCGGCTACCCACAGGGGCAGGACATCGGCAGGGTACAGGGTCCATTTGATGCTGTTGGTCTGGCGGCGTTCGATGGGTTGGTCAAAGTTGAAAGGCACGGCGGGTCTCCTGGGTTATGGATTCAAAAGTGCGGCATTGAAAAATTCTACCAGATGACGCTCATATTCGGCGGGGTGGGTGAGCGGCGCGGCGCAGTGGCTGGAAGTGGCAAAGTTGGCATGCTTTTTGGGGCCGGTCGCCAGGTCAAAGTAGGCCTGGACGCGCGCCTGTTCAACCTCCTGCCCGGTAGAGAGAAACAGGATGGGGCGCGGGCCGTAAGCGCCAATGGCGGCGGTTGTGGTGGTGGGCGGCAGGGTCCCGGCGCGCAACATCACCAAAGGGTAATACAGGCCCATGATGACGGTTTGGAAGGGTTGGCGCGGGTCGAAGGGCGGCATGGCCTCGCGCCAGTGTAACGGGCTGGGGGCATCGATAGCGATGGCCGCGACGAGCGAGGTTTGTGCGGCCCCGGCCAGGGCAATTGCGCCGCCGCTAGAGCAGCCAAAAGCGCCGATTTGGGCCCGGGGTGCCTGGGATGTCACAAAAGCGGCTGCCGCGCCCAGGTCGGGGATGTCGAGCCAGCCCAACGATCGGGTGTTCCCATCGCTTTCGCCGCTGGCGCGCTGGTCGTACATCAGGATGCCATAACCGTGGCGATAAAGCATCTCGGCTACTGGCAGGGTTTGCAGGCGGTTGCCGTAGTAGCTGTGGACCAGCAGGATGACGGCGCCATTGCGGGGCGGGATGTACCATCCGCGCAGGACCAGGCCATTGGCCGTGGAAAAGGCTACCGGCTGGTATTCTGCGCCGAAGCTGGCGGGGGTCTGGCAGCACAGGGGCATCTTCAGCGGGACGGTCACGGCCAGGGCCAGGCTGGCGGCGCTTAAGAAAAGCAACATCGCCAGCGTCGCGACAATCGTCACACTGGTCAGTTTCAGCCAAAAGCGGAGCGGCCTTTTCTTTTGCACGGCGGGCTATTTTTTATAGGCAACAATGACGCCATCGCGCAGTGGGAGCAGCGAGACAACCCAGTCCGGGTCGGTGGTGATGTCACGGGTGAAGCGGCGCACGGCTTCGGTGCTGGCTTGCCGGTTGTGAGGGTCAAAGATACGGGCGTGCCAGAGCATATTGTCAATGATGAGCACCCCGCCCGGGCGCAGTTTTTCTTTGATGACAGGCAGCGATTCGGGGTAGGCTTCTTTGTCGATATCGTTGAAAATCAGGTCAAACGGGCCGGGGGTGGCGCGCAGGGTGGCAATCGCCTCGGCATTGTGATAACGCACCAGGTTGCTGTACCCCAGGCGCTCAAGATGCTCCTGGGCCTGGCGCGAGAGACTGTCATCCCAAACAGTATGATGGATGACCCCGCCGCCGTTCTCGCGTACGGCTTGCGCAAACCAGGCGGTGGAGTAGCCATAGCCTGACCCCAGCTCAAAAACTTGGCGGGCGTTGGTCATGCGCGCCACCTGGTAACACAGGTAGCCAGAAACCGGGCCAATGATGGGGAAATCATTCTCCTCGGCGAGCAGCTCCATTTTGACCATTTCCTCGGGCCGGGGCGGGACGAGGCTGGTCAGGTAATCCTGGATTAAATAGTGGTCGAAGGGGTCACGCATATTGTCTCCTGTTCATTTACAGATAAAAGGCGCAGCAAACAGGGCCATTATACGCCCGGCGTGCGTTACGGCTCCAGGTTGAGCGCGTCTAGCGCCACCGGCAAGATACGCTCGACCCACCCGGCATACATTTGGCCGGAGGGGTGTAAGCCATCGGGGGCAATCAGGTCTGAGTCGACGCTAGCGGTGCGTGAGTAGGGGGTAATATCGATGTAGGCCACCCCGGCTGCTTCGGCTTCGGCGCGATTGATGGCGTTGAAGGCGTCAATTTCGGCGGCAATCTGGGTGCTGTCGCGCCCCAGGGCAAAGCGGGTGACGCCCCAATCGGGGATGGAGACTACAAAGACCTTTTTGGCGTCGCCCCCGGCGTATTCGACAGCTTTTTCTAACAGGAAGCGGAATTGGGTGCGGTATTCTTCGCTGGAGTAGCCACGGTACTGGTTGTTGACCCCAATTAACAGCGAGACCAGGTCGTAGGGCGGGTTGACCCCATTTTGTTGGATGCCCTCCCAGAGTTCGGCGGTGGTCCAGCCGGTGCGGGCAATAATGGAGGTTTCAACCCGAACGCCTCGCTGTTGGAGCTGTTGCGCGAGCTGGATCGGCCAGCGTTGGGATTCTTCCACGCTTTCGCCGATGGTGTAAGAGTCGCCCAGGGCCAGGTAGCGGACGGTTTGACGGGTGTCAGGCTGCGGCGAGGCCGGTTCGGTTGCGGCACAGGCCGAAAGGGCCAGCAGGCCGAGGGTGAGGGTCAGCAAGGGGAGGGGAGAAGGTAATTTGTCCATGCGTTTGATTTTAACCGTGATGTTAAAAGCGAGAGCGGACCTGTGCCCAGCAGGTCCGCTCTGCTTCCTAGAGGAGATACGTCATGTCCCTTACGGGTGGCATTGTCCTAGAGGCTGAAGAGTTTTAGCCACAAGCCCGGTATGCGGCTGATCTTGCCCCAGGAACTCAAGCTGGCACGTTTGGAAAAGACATCGTAGTCGTTGCTTTCGATCGAGTCGAGGATGCCTTTGTAGAAGACGGAGGAAGCGCCAATGGCCAGGCGGCCATCGCGGTCGAGGTATTGCAGGCCCTTTTCGGCTTCGGCGTACAGGTTGCGGGTACGCTGGATCTGGAAGCGCATGAAGGCGCGCCACTTCTCGTCAAGGGTGCCACGCGCCAGGTCGGTTTCGGTGATGCCGAAGGCTTTTAGCTCGCCCTGGGGCAGGTAGATGCGGCCATTGCGGAAGTCTTCGCCGACATCGCGCAGGATGTTGGTGAGTTGCAGGGCTACGCCAAGTTTGATGGCGTGCGGCAGGGCGTCGACAGAGTTGAAGCCGACGATGTACATGCTCATCAGGCCAACGGTGGAAGCGACGCCGTAACAGTAGGTGGTCAGGTCATCGAAAGTTTTGTAGCGGGTCTGTTTCAGGTCGCGCGCTACGCCATCGATGAGCTGCAGGGCATAGCGGGATGGGATGTGGTAACGGTTGCGGGTGTCGATCCAGGCCTGGCCGATCAAATCGTCGCTGCGCGGGTGCAAGATGCCCTGGGTGATGTTGCGCCAGTAGTCCAGTTCGGCATCGCGCCCAACCAGTGAGCCTTCGTCGACAATGTCATCGACGGTGCGGCAGAAGGCGTACAGGGCGCGCGTGGCAGAGCGTTTTTCTTCTGGCAGCAGGCCGCTGGCCATATAGAAGGATTTGCTGTGATGAGCGGCTACGCGTCCGCAGAGATCGTAGGCCTTTTCGAGGGAGGCGTCTCCGGCCCAGTAGGAGTACACGGGGCGTGTGGAAGGGTGGGTCAGTTTCCCGGCGAGGGCCAATAAATTGTGTTCCCAGTGAGCTTGCATAATTACCAACCTCCGAATTAGTCTAAACACTATTGTACAGGTTTAATACCATTTGTCAAGTATTTGTCTATATATAATCAAGGAATGCTTGACAAAATTTGGACAAATGTTATACTGATGCTTAGGAAGTGTTTTCAATCAATACAAGTTCAAAATTACGGAGAAATAGCTCATGTCTAAAAAGTCTGCTGCAATCGTGATTGGCGCCGGGATTGGTGGGATTGCTACTGCTGCGCGCCTTGCGAAGAACGGCTTTGAAGTTACTGTTTTGGAAAAGAATGATATGCCCGGTGGGCGCTGTAACCAGATTGTCCGCGATGGGCATCGTTTCGATATTGGTCCGACCCTGTTCCTGATGCCCGAAGTGTGGGAAGAGACTTTTGCCGCACTGGGGGAGAAGATGAGCGATCATCTCGACCTGCGCCGCATCGACCCTACCTACAAGGTTCATTTTGCCGACGGGCTGCAGTTGCAGTTGACCTCGGATATCGGTTCGATGCAGACGCAGTTGGAGCGGGTCGATAAATCGGCGTTTACCGGTTTCCTGGGCTACATCGCCGAAGGCGCAAAGCATTACAAAATTTCGCTTGAGAAGTTTGTCGGGCGCAATTTTTACAACATTTTTGAGTATTTCAGTCTCACTAATCTGCCCCTTATTTTCCAATTGAAAGCGCTTCAAAAGCACTACACCAACACAGGCCGTTACTTCAAAGATGAGCGCCTCAAGGCGGCTTTCACGTTCCAAAATATGTACCTGGGCTTGAGCCCGTACGATGCCCCGGCCACTTATTCCCTGCTGCAATATACCGAACTGGCCGAAGGCGTGTGGTATCCGATGGGAGGCATGTACGCCGGGATTGAAGCCCTGACCGAAGTGGCCGAGAAATTGGGCGTCAAGTTCATCTACAACTCGCCGGTTAAGCAGATCAACGTTGGCAAGCAAAAGGTTGAGAGCGTGGTTACCGAAGATGGCAAGGAGTATCGCGCCGACCTGTTTGTGGGCAATGCCGATCTGCCGTACATCTACAAAGAACTGCTCCCCAAGAACGCCGAGGCTGAAGCACTCGACAAAAAGCTGTACACCTGCTCCACCATCATGTTTTACTGGGGCGTAGACAAACGCTATAGCCAGGTGGCGCACCACAACGTTTTCCTGGGCGGCGATTACAAGGCCTCCTTTGACCAAATCTTTGAAGACCACAATCTGCCGGCTGAACCGTCCTTCTATGTCCATGCGCCTGCCCGTACCGACCCCGCGGCGGCTCCCGAAGGGCAAGATACCTTCTATGTGCTGGTGCCAGTGGGCCACCTGGACGAATCGCTCAAGCAGGATTGGGATGCGATGGTTAATCGCGCCCGCGAGACGGTTCTCGAGCGGCTGGCCAGTGAAATGGGGATGGGCGACCTGAAGGAACACATCAAGTTTGAGATTGTTTACACCCCCAAAGAGTGGAAGAATCGCTTCAATCTTGAAAAGGGAGCCGCTTTTGGCCTGAGCCACAACTTCTGGCAGGTGGGTTTCTTGCGCCCGCAGAACCGCCACAGCCAGTATAAAAACCTGTACTTTGCCGGTGCATCCACCCACCCTGGAACCGGCCTGCCCATTGTCCTGCTCTCTGCCCGCCTGACAACCGAACGAATTTTGAAAGAGTTCAAAGGCCTGGATGTTTCGCAAGTGAAAGTTGGCAATTCGGCTTTGCAGCCCACAGCCTAAAGTAATTTTGGAAGGAACGTATGGCGTTCAGTAAATCACCAGTCTACAATCTCAAGGCCGTCTTGAGAGAAACGGGTATCAAGCCTGATGTTTTGCGCGCCTGGGAGCGGCGTTACGGTTTGCCGCTCCCTCAGCGCACGGCTGGAGGCCATCGCCTGTATTCAGAATATGATGTTCAAACCATTAAGTGGCTGATTTCGCGTCAGAACAATGGCTTGAGCATTTCACGCGCCGTGGATATGTGGAAAGAATTGGTTTCGCAGGGGCGCGATCCATTTGTTGATTCTTCTTCTGCGGCGCGCTCGCAAGTCATCAACTTGCAGCCGCTGCAGCAGGCCATTTACCTGCCCCCCGAAACCAATATCGATTCATTGCGTGCGCACTGGCTGGCTGCCTGTCTTAACTTCAATGAAACCGCCGCCGAACAGACCCTCAATCAGGCTTTCGGCATGTATCCGGTAGAAACCGTCTGTATCGATGTGCTGCAGCGCGGTATGGCTGAGATTGGCACCCTGTGGTACGAAAATCGCGCCTCGGTTCAGCAAGAACACTTTGCTTCGGGCCTTGCCATGCGTCGCCTCGACTCGCTCTTGTCGTCGGCCCCGCCGCCTACGCGTAGCCAGAGCATCCTGGTAGGTTGTCCTTCGGAAGAGTGGCACACCTTTACGCCCCTGCTGATTAGTCTGTTCCTGCGTCGGCGTGGGCTGGGTGTCATTTACCTGGGCGCGAATGTTCCTGCGAACCGCTTCGAAGAGACCATTAGCGCTGTCCAGCCGTCTTTGGTAATCCTGGCTTCACAACAGCTTTCCACAGCGTCTACGCTACAGCAGACCGCCCTGATGCTTTCTGCGCGCGGTTCCATGGTTGCCTTTGGTGGACGCATCTTTTCCATGCAACCGGAGATTGTACGCACGATCCCGGGACATTTCCTTGGCGATCGTTTTGAAACTGCTGTCGAACGCATCGAGTCGCTTTTATCGGTGCACCCCGATGCCCCGCAGATTGTTGCCGCCTCGGCAGAATACAACGAGACGCTTAAAGTATTTATCACCAAGCGCCCGTTGATCGAAGCCGCCATCAACGACACCCTTCGCCAGAGCGCCGGTGACATGGACTATTTCCAGATTGCCAACCAGTTTATGGGGAACAACATTATCGCTGCCTTGCACCTGGGCAACATGAATTATCTTAACAGCGAAATTGATTGGCTGAATATGATGCTCAAAAGCCAAAACTTGCCGCTTAAGATCGTCTCTGATTACCTGTCTTCGTATGTGCGCGCGGTTCGTGCCCACCTAAAAGACCAGGGTCAGCCGATTGCCCAGTGGCTCGATTATCAGTTGAACACTTACCAAAAACAATAAATATGACCACTCCTAACTCATCCACTAAATCTGCCCGAACCGCCCTGTGGGGTGGGATTGCGTTTTCTTTCGCTTTTACCCTGCTCATCTGGTGGGCCGGTGAACGCTTGAACAGCGTACCGCTGCTGCCTGACCAGGGCGCGCTGTGGTATTACTGGAAACTTCCCGAACCTACCATCTGGTCGCGCCTGACCTCGTGGGGCTTTTACCTGCTGCACCAGGTCACGTTTTGGGGCCTGATTTATTATGCCCAGACCCGTGTGCAAAAATACAGCACCGGTATTCACGATGTGAACCTGTGGGCGCTTGGGATGAATGCCTTTTTCATCCTGTTGCATTTTGTCCAGAGCCACCTGTGGTATGACGGCATCGCCCAGGATGTACCGGTGTGGAGTTCACAGTTTTCGGTCATCCTGATGTTGTGCGCCATCCTGGTGATGGAAAATCGCCGCCGCGGGATGTTCTTTGGCAAACCGGCCCCCATTTCCAAGCAAGTGGTCGATTTTGCCCGCAGGTATCACGGTTACCTGTTCTCGTGGGCTACGGTGTACACCTTCTGGTTTCACCCGATGGTCAATACACCCGGTCACCTGGTCGGTTTCTTGTACATGTTCCTGCTCTTGTTGCAAGGCAGCCTGTTCCTGACCCGTATTCATGTCAATAAATGGTGGATGCTGACCCAGGAAGTCATGGTGCTCTTTCACGGCACCATGGTCGCCATCTTGCAGGGCGGCACAATCTGGTCGATGTTTGCCTTTGGTTTTGCAGCCATGTTTATTGTCACCCAAATGCACGGCCTGGGCTGGTCACGCCTGACGCGTTGGATCGCGGTAGGTGTTTTTGTAGCGGCGGCGCTGCTGACCTACAACGGCCGCTGGGTTGACATGAACGAAATCATCCGCATCCCGCTCATTGAATACCTGGTGGCCTTTATCATGGCGGGCCTGGTTGCTCTTGGCCTGTGGATTTCGGCGCGAATCAACCGCCAGCCGCTCAATCCCAACCCCGTCCCGGCCCCCATTCGGGTGCGCCAGGATGGCAACGGCGACTAATACGAACTTTTCTTTCCCGGCGGGCGGGAGGCCTGCCGGGAAAATCTTATCCCCATCCACCCCCATTAAAGGTTTCATAGCATGAACAAAAAACTCATGTTCTCCATTTTGTTGGTCGTGTTTATCGACCTGCTCGGCTTCAGCCTGATCTTGCCGCTGCTGCCTTATTATGCCCAAACTTTCCAGGCGAATGAATTTGTCACGGGCCTGTTGATTGCTTCGTATGCGCTTATGCAGCTGATTGGTGCGCCAATTTTGGGCCGTCTTTCTGACCGCTTCGGTCGCCGCCCGATTTTGCTCGCCTCCGTTTTTGGCACTTTCATCGGGTTCCTGTTGCTCGGGTTTGCCAATGCGTTGTGGATGTTGTTCGTCAGCCGGATTATCGACGGTATCACTGGTGGCAACCTCTCGGTGGCTCAGGCCTACATCTCGGATGTCACCGATGCTCAAAATCGTTCCAAAGGCCTCGGGATGATTGGCGCTGCCTTTGGGCTGGGCTTCATCATTGGCCCGGCCGCCGGTGGCGTGCTCAGTCAGTGGGGTTACAACGTCCCCGCGTTTGTGGCGGCAGCGCTTTCGTTCATCAACCTGGTGCTGATTTACGCCTGGCTGCCCGAATCGCTCACCGCGGAAAAACGCGCCGCAATGGGTGAGCAGAAACGCCCGGCATTCACGCTGGCGGCTTTGTTTACCGCACTAAAGCGGCCTTTCACCGGTTCGCTGCTGATTACTCGCTTTTTCTTCGGGCTGGCCTTTGCCATCTTCCAGACCATCTTTGGTCTATATGCGCTCGCGCGCTTCGACCTGACCGCCCGCGATACTGGTTTTGTGCTCACATACGTGGGCGTGCTCTCGGTCTTTGTCCAGGCCTTCCTGATCGGACGCCTGACCACCCGTTTCCGTGAGGACGTGCTGATTACCGCTTCCGTCGGCTTAATGGCGGTATCCCTGCTGGGTTGGGCCTTTGCGCCTTCGGTCTTGTGGCTGTTGGTTATCTTGACCCCGACTGCGATTTCGGGCGGCATCCTCAACACCCTGCTTTCCTCCACGCTAACCAAGGCGGTTGCTTCGCAAGAGGTCGGTGGTATCCTGGGTCTGGCTGCCTCGGTCGAAAGTGCCACGCGTATCATCGCCCCTATCCTGGGCGGCGCGCTGCTCCAACAGGCCGGAACCTGGGCGCCAGGCATCTTTGGCGCAGTTGTGATGGTGGGCGTTAGCGTCTATGTCATCAACCAGATTTTGAATCACCCGATTGCCCTTGAGATCCGTGACCAGACGAACTCGGCGCCTTTGCCGGTCCCTGCATCCGATTAACTTCCCTTTTGTGTGTCTTGTTCAAGGAACCAGCCATGCCCCTGACTGATTTCACCCGTTACGAACTACCTCCCGACGGCAACACCTTGCTCGGCTACATTGTCCGCCGTATGCACAAAACCGA
Source organism: uncultured Anaerolinea sp. (assembly GCA_964562145.1). Classification (GTDB taxonomy): domain Bacteria; phylum Chloroflexota; class Anaerolineae; order Anaerolineales; family Villigracilaceae; genus UBA5195. The sequence goes on from CAZLSP010000001.1 coordinate 72,976, forward strand.
GTGGCTGGTCCCGTTGTCAGACTTGCTGAGGGCCGGTGATAGCGAACAGGCCCTCTCGCGTGTGCTCTTGTATGCCGCTTCCGCCTCCACCTCTTATGGCCGGGCCTATTACCAGCCCGAGTTTAATCATGTGGGCGACGAAGTTCGCGAAGCGGACCCGGCCACCGGCTGGATGGTTTGGGCGCGGCTGGAGGCTCGTTCTCCGCATTACCTGATCTCATACCGCGTGGATGCCCCCGATGGGGCTTATTTTTCTGGCAGCGAGGAAATTACCGGCACCACCGTCGGGTTGCGCGGTTTGGGCATGCCAGCTCCCTCGCGCTTCGAGTTTGTCTCCAGCGCCTTTGGCTATTGGGTGCGCATTGCCGGGATCATTACCAGCGAACTGGCTCCGTCGTTCTTTGGCCCGGTGCAAATCCGTGCTTATGGGGCGCTTAATGCAGAAGATGGCCGTGGCAACAAGGCTCGTGTTGAGCTTTCACGCAATGGCGATCTCACCCTCAAAATCAACGAAAAACGGAATGAACAACATTCCTTGTTGCGCCTGGTCTGGAAAGAGAAAATTATCCGCGCATGACAACACTCTGGTGGATTCGACGCGATATTCGCTTAAGCGACAACCCGGCCTTGCAGGCTGCTTTGCGGCGCGGCGGAGCGGTCATCCCCGTGTTTGTGCTCGATGAGCATTTGATGCAGGTCACACCCCGGCGCCGCCAGGCCTTTATGTTTGAAGGCTTGCGCGAACTGTCTGAGCGGCTTAAGCAGCGTGGCAGTGCGCTGATTGTGCGCAGCGGCCCGGCCCATATTGGCCTGTTCAACCTGATGATCCAGACTGGGGCGGATGCCATTTTTGCCGAGGAAGATTTCACCCCCTATGCCCGCGCTCGCGACGCCCGGGTGGCCGAAAACCTGCCCTTAACCCTGGTTCACGGACAAACGGTTCATCACCCGGAGCAGGTTCGCAAAGCAGATGGCAAGCCTTATACGGTTTTCACGCCTTATTCCAAAGCCTGGAAGGCGCTTTTACCCTCGCGTCTCGAGTCGTTGCCCGCCCCGGCCAGCTTTCTCCCGGCTCCGCAGGTGCGCTCTGAAAAATTACCCGATTTCCCTTCCAACCCGTTGTTCCCGGCAGGCGAGCAAGAAGCCTGTCGACGCCTGAGCGCTTTTGTAGCCAGCAAGGTATATGCCTACGGCGAGGAGCGCAACCGTTTGGACCTGGACGGCACGTCGGCGCTTTCGCCGTACCTGCGCTTTGGGATGCTTTCGCTGCGCCAGGCTGCTGCTGCCGCGCTGGAGGCCATGCACACCACCCGCAACGTGTTGGCCCGACAATCGGCAGAAACCTGGCTGAACGAACTCATCTGGCGTGAGTTTTATATCTCCATCCTGTATCATTTCCCGTACGTCAGCCGCACGGCTTTTAACCCGGCGCTGGCCAACATTCCCTGGCGGGAGGCTGAAGCCGATTTTACGGCGTGGACAGCGGGGCGTACGGGGATTCCGGTGGTGGATGCGGCCATGCGGCAGTTGAGCGCCACAGGCTGGATGCACAATCGGGCGCGGATGATCGTCGCTTCCTTCCTGGTGAAAGATTTGCTGATTAACTGGCAGCGCGGCGAACGCTGGTTTATGGAGAACCTTTTGGATGGCGATCCGGCTGCCAATAATGGCGGCTGGCAATGGACGGCCGGGACGGGCACCGATGCAGCGCCGTACTTTCGCATCTTCAACCCGTTGCTGCAAAGCCAAAAATTTGACCCGCAGGGTGATTACATTCGCAAGTGGGTGCCAGAGTTGGCGCACTTGCCAGCCGAAAGCATCCATGCTCCGTGGTTACAGGGCCTGCGTGTGCCCGGCTACCCTGAAAAGCCGATTGTGGATCGTGAAAAGGTCAAGGATCGCACACTTAAAGCCTACAATCAGTCCAAGCTGTTGTGAGAAGGGGTCGAAAGCATGGAGTGAGGCTCCCCATGCTTTCTAAATATTATGTTGAATATTTGCCTGCTGGGTTCAATTGACATCCCTGTGATTGCTGCTGCATTTGCCGAACTGGGTTGGAACAAGCCCGCCGCGCAGTATGAAAAGTACCTGGCGGAGCAGGAGGCCGGGCAGCGTGTGGTTTTACTGGCTTTTTGGGATGGCGACTTTGCCGGGTATGTAACCATTTGCTGGCAGTCGCATTATCCGCCGTTTTGTGAGCAGAAAATCCCAGAAATAGTCGATTTCAATGTGCTGCCGCATTTTCGCGGCCACGGGGTTGGCACAGCCCTGATGGATGAAGCGGAGCGGCGTGTGGCGCAAGTGAGTTCGCTGGTGGGCCTGGGTGTGGGCATGACCGCCGATTACGGCGCAGCCCAGCGCCTCTATGCCCGGCGCGGCTATATCCCCGATGGGCGCGGGTTGTTCTCGGGCAGCCAGCCGGTGCAATACGGCCAGCCCGTGATGGTCGATGACGACCTGGTGTTGTATCTTGCCAAGGAATTTTAGAAAAAACTCCCGTGGGTGGGGTGGAGGTAACCGTGCAAAACCCTGGCCCCGAGGTGGGGCGCGCAGTTCTTAAAGCATTTCTTTCAGAAAAAAGCCCGCTTGGCCCGTTGCGTGTGATGGCGGGTATGGTGGGGCGTTTTTTCCAGATTCCGTTGCCATTTTTTAAACCATATGTGGTTTTTGGGCCGCAGGCTGCGCGCCAGGTGCTGGTGACCGATCGCAACAAGCTGCGCTGGCGCAACCCAGACCCGGTCACCGACTTGCTGCGGCAGGGAGTGCTGGTCACCGACGGCGCAGAACATGACCACTATCGTTCGATCATGGAACCTTCCCTGCATCCGGCCGAACTGCCGCGTTACACGGCCATGATGCAGCGCCAGGTCGAGCGCGTTAGCGCGTTGTGGCCGCAGGGCGGCACGGTCGATATGCTGGTCGAAGGCCGTAAAATTGCCCTGTTAATCGTCATGGAAGCGCTCTTCGGCGTCGATTTTTGGGACGACCTGCCGCGTCTGTGGACGCCGATTTTGAAGGCCATTGAGTATATTTCGCCGGGGCCCTGGATTTTGTGGAGAAAGCTGCCGCGTCCGGGCTATCGGCGTCACCTAAAAGCCCTGGATGACTACCTGTACGCCCTAATCGCCACCCGCCGCCAGTCCCCGGCCCAACCCGACCTGCTCCAGCACCTGATCGATGCGGGCCTGCCCGACGAGCGCATCCGTGACCAGATGCTCACCATGCTGATTGCCGGGCATGATACGTCTACCGCATTGCTGGCCTGGGTCTTTGCCTTGCTCGGGCAAAACCCCCAAACCATGACGCGCCTGGTCGCCGCGCTGGATGAGTCTGCCCCCGGCCAGCACCCGCACTTGTTAGACGAGGTCATCAAAGAAGCCCTGCGTTTGTACCCGCCCATCCACATTGGCAACCGGATGGTCGCCGCCGACCTCGATTTTGGCGCGGGCCAGACCATTGCCGCCGGGGAGCGCATGTTCTATTCCATTTACCTGACCCACCGCGACCCGCAAGTGTGGGATGCGCCCGACCAGTTTTGCCCCGAGCGCTTCGAGCATGGCCGCAAAACCCCGCCGATGAGTTACATCCCCTTTGGGGGCGGCCCGCGTGCCTGCATTGGGGCCGCCTTTGGTCAGGCCGAAGCGCGCATCGTGATTGCGCACCTGCTCCAAACTTACGATTTCCAGCTCACCAACCCGCATATCCATACCCATATGGGCGCCACCCTCGAGCCGCGCCCCGGCGTGCGAATGAAGGTCCATAAACGCGCCACCCCAAACAAACCCATTCCCGAAACGGTTCCACAACCATGACCTATTTTGATTTCCTGTTTCGCTTTGTTTTCTTGCCCATTTTGGTTTTGCTTGCCATCACCTGGTGGGAGTTGCGTCGGGGCCGCCCAACGCCCGGCTTCGATGCCAAACGAGTTCCGTGGATCATTGCTGTGCATGTTGCCCTGGCGCTGGTCTACACCACCCCGTGGGACAACTACCTGGTGGCGACCGGCGTTTGGGCCTATAACCCGGCGCTGGTCACAGGCTTAACTATTTGGTATGTGCCCATTGAAGAATATACCTTTTTCGTCGTTGAAACGATTCTTTCCGGGCTATGGTGGTGGTACCTGGCTCGGAATTTGAGCCTGCCCGCCCCCCAGACCTTTAAACGGAACCCGACCCTGGTCCTGGCTGCGACTTTCTCCCTTTTTGCCGCCTGGGTCTTTTTCACCTACCAGTTTTTCTTTGGCGCTGAAGCCTGGAACTACCTCGGCATCATCTTTTTCTGGGCGTTACCGGCCATTTTCCCCCAGTTCCTGTTTGGCGCAGACCTGCTCTGGCATTATCGCAAGCTGGTCTTTTGGGCCATCTTCCCCCCCGGTTTGTATCTGTCGCTGGCAGATATTGTCGCCTTGCGCGCCACCACCTGGCAAATCTCCAAATCACAGACGCTTGGAATAAACTTTGCCGGAATCCTGCCGCTGGAAGAAGTGGTCTTTTTCTTTATCACCAATGTGTTAATCGGCTTTGGAATGACCCTGATGCTTTCAGACCTTGGCTGGCAGCGTTTTGATGACTGGAAACGGCGCGGCTACAAAGGTCTGCCATAAAGTAATTTCGCAATGGAGGAACAACATGTCAACATTTTCGCAATTTGAAGGCCATCAATATCTCAACATCGAAACCTTTCGCAAAAATGGGCAGGGCGTGAAAACCCCGGTCTGGTTTGTGGCCGAGGCAGGCGCTTTGTATGTCTGGACCCAGGCCGATTCGGGCAAGGCCAAACGCATCCGCCGTGACGGCGCGGTGAAGATTGCCCCCTCGCGGGGTGACGGTGCCGTGCTGGGTGATTGGGTCGCGGCTCGCGCCCTTGTCGACGCCTCCCCGGCCGCACTGGAACAGCTCAAAAAGTTAATGGGCAAGAAATATGGCCTGATGTTTTCCCTGTTTGGGCTGATGGGGAAGCTGCGCAAAACCGAATATACGGCCATCAAAATCCAGCCAGCGTAAGCGTAGGTTAAATCAAAAAGGCCGCCAGTCAACTCGCTGGCGGCCTTCGGTGTTTAATTTTATTCCCTGGGCGGCGCATCGCTGACAATGTAAAGCGGGCGACCCTTGACCTCGTCGTAAATGCGGCCAATATACTCGCCCAGGATGCCCAGCGAGATGAGCTGTACCCCGCCAAAAAACAGCACCGCAATCAGCGTGGAGGCTTGCCCATAAAAAGCCTGCGACCCGGCCAGGCGCTCGATGATGACAACCGGGATGGCGACCACCCCCAGCACCGCGGCGACAAACCCGATGTAGGTGGCAATTTGCAGTGGAAAGTATGAAAACCCGGTAATGCCATCCTGGGCAAATTTGATCATTTTCTTAAACGGGTATTTGGTCACCCCCGAAAGGCGCGCGGCCCGTTTATATTCCACCCCAATCTGTTTGAAACCGATCCATGACGACATCCCGCGCAGGAAGCGGTGTTTTTCACGCATCGAATTCATTACATCCACAATTTTGCGGTCCAACAGGCGAAAATCACCCGTATCGAGCGGAATCTTGACATCGGTGATGCGGTAGATCAGGCGGTAGAACAGCGAGGCGGTCAGCAGCTTGAACCAGCTTTCGCCTTCACGCTCGGCGCGCACCGCATAAACGACCTCGTATCCTTCCTTCCACTTTTTCGCCAGGTCCAAAATCACTTCTGGCGGGTCTTGCAGGTCGGCATCGATGATGACCATCGCCTGGCCGCGCGCATAGTCCAGCCCGGCTGTTACAGCAATCTGGTGTCCGAAGTTGCGCGCAAAAATAACCGGGCGCACTTTGTTATCGTTGGCGGCCAGCTGGCGGATGCGTTCGGTAGAGCCATCAGAGGAGCCGTCGTCAACCAGTACCAGCTCCCAGGGCTCATGGGTAGAGTCCATGACCTCGCTCACGCGGCGGTATAGTTCGGGAATGTTGTCGAATTCGTTGAAAATTGGAGCGATGATCGAGTAAGTAATCGGCATACTAATTCCTGTTTCTTTTTTTGATTGAACGCGCCGGGCGGGGCGTCGGGGCGTTTTCTTCAGCCTCTGCGAAAGGCGGCTGCCCCGAAACGCGCCGTGTCAGGTAATTGACGACCAGCGAACCCGAAGCCAGCACCGGCACCACCAGCAAGGCTCCCAGGATGCCGCTCAACATGGTGGCGGTCAGGATGGAAACAAACACCACGCCCTCGTTCATGTTGACCATGCGCCCCATGATAAAAGGCCGCAGCCACAGGTTTTTGAAATTAATCAGCACCAGGTAGACCACCAGCACAATGACCATGACCCAAAAATTGGAAAACGGGATCCAGTTTGAGCCTTCCAGCAGGGCCACGCCCATCGCCAGGGTCACCGCCAAAAATGGGCCTACATCCGGGATCAGGGTAAAAAGCCCGGCAATCACGCCCAGCACCAGCGCGCCGGGGATGCCAATGATACTCCATGCGATGGTGAAAACCACACCCACAATAAACATCAACAGAATTTGCCCGCGCAGATAGGCCATCCAAACGGCGCAAACCCGTTCATACAACTCTTCCACCTCGCCACGGAAGGCGATGGGGGTCAGGCCAATCAGCCAGTTGCGCATCCTGGGCCATTCAGACAGGAATAAGTACACCGTCACAATGATGACCAGGAACCAGATTGCGCCGCGCGAAGTGGTTTCCAGCAGCAAAAAGGCTTCTTCGGGCACCGGGGCGGCAAAGGTTTCGCGCGCATGTGCCAGGCTTGTGCCCAGTTGCGTCAGGTCAATATTCAGGCCACCGGCCAGCTCCAGCGGTTTGGAGAGCGCTGCCTGGGTTTGGTCGAACAGCACCAGCAGGTCTTGTGCCACGCCGGTCAATTCGTCAAAGAAAAAGGGCGTGACCGTGGCCGGGATGGCAATCAGCAACGCAATGACAGTAAAGTACACCAAGTTAACGGCTGTGCGGCGCTTAATCTTCGTATTTCGCGCCAGCACCACCACGGCCGGGTTTACCAGGTAAGCGATAAAAGCTGCAACCACCACCGGCTCGAGCGCTTCACGCGCGTAATATAAAAATCCCACCAACCCGACCAACAGTAAAGCGCCAACCAGGTAGCGAAAGGATAAGCTCCAGGGGGGTCTCATAACAACTTTTTAACAGCCTCTAGGGTAGGTTCAATAATTGGGGCGGAAGAAACCGACTGCATCGCCGCGCGAACATCTTTTAGCCCGCTGCCGGTATTCATCACCAAAACAGGCGCTTCCGGATCCAGCCACCCGCTGGCCTTGGCTGCCACCAAACCGGCGTAGGCTGTTGCCCCGGCGGGTTCTGCAAAAACCCCCACGGAACCGAGCTCGGCGATGGCTTTGAGAATTTCCTCGTCTGAAACGGTGATGTACGTGCCGCCAGTCTCTTTTGCGGCGCGGACGGCGCGCACACCGTCGCGGGGCAGGTCCACTGAAATCGAATCGGCGATGGTTTGGGCCTGTACCGGCTGGATATGTTCGCTGTCGGCATGGAAGGCATTGGCAACCGCCGCCGAGCCTTCGGCCTGGACACCCACAATGCGCGGGACATTCGAGATCCAGCCCAGGGCGTGCAGGTCTTTAAAGCCCTTGTGAATTCCAGCGATAATATTGCCGTCGCCCACCGAAACAAAAATGGTCAGGCGCGGGCGGTTCATAGGGATGGTGGGACTGGCTGGCGCGGCGCGGAACCCCAGGCGGGTATCGTCACGCAGGCCTTCCCAAATTTCGAAGGCGGCGGTCTTTTTGCCCTCGAGGGTGAAGGGGTTGTAGCCGGTATTGCGGCAATACCAGCCAAACTCGGTGGCGGCCTTAATCGACAGGTCGAAGGCTTCGTCGTAGCTGCCGTCCACCAGGATTACTTTTGCGCCGTACACCAGCAACTGCGCCACTTTGGCGGGAGGGGCCGATTTTGGAGCGAAGATAAGCGCTTTTTGCCCCACAGCGGCGGCCATTCCGGCCAGGGCGGCCCCGGCGTTGCCGGTGGAGGCTGTTACCACCACGTCGGCGGCGATTTCGATGGCGCGCGCCACCACAATGGCACTGGCGCGGTCTTTGAAGGAGGCGGTGGGGTTGCGGCTTTCATCTTTGAGCCATAACTGCCGGATGCCGCGTTTTTCGGCCAGGCGGGGCAGGGACATGATTGGGGTTCCGCCTGCCAGGCTAAGGGGCGTCCGCTCGGCGCCAGGGGGCAAGGAAACTGGCAGGAGCGGCAGGTAACGCCACAGCGAGGAATCGGTGCGGGAGAAGATATCTTCCGCATGAATATTTTTTCGGATGGCGTCGAAATCGAGTGCAACTTCAAGGTTGCCGCCACAGGCCGGGCAGGTGTAGGTGACCTGGGTGGGGGCGTATTCGTGATTACACAGCGAACAGGTATAGCCGATGAATTTGTTCATAGGTGTGGGGCGTTAATCCGTGTCGAACGGAACGCCCAGAGAAGCCGGGGGAGTGGTGTGCATGGCGCGCAGGATCTTGGCCAGCAGGCGGCGGGTGTTTTCGGGCATCCCGGCCAGGGTGCGTTCGACCCACTCAGCGTTGCCGATGTTGACCAGCAGCAGGGTCAGGATCATCAGCGGGAAGGGGGCTACCTGCAAGACCTGCGAGGGGATGCCAGGCAGGATGGGCTGCAGCACCAGCCCGAGCCATTGCAGGGTGGCGAACAGGTAAGCGCCAAAGGCGGCGCGCAGCGGGTTCCAGCCGCCAAAGATGGTGATGGAGAGGGCAATCCAGCCAATGCCGTCCAGCCCGGAGATGGTACCTTTCCAACCGGCTTTGACGGAGAGCGAGTAAATTGGGCCCGCCAGGCCAATGAGGGCGCCGCCCAGTACCGTGTAGAAGTAGCGCATGCGGTTGACACTGGCGCCGCGCACAAAGGCCGCGGCCGGGCGTTCGCCAATGCCTTGCAGCATCAGGCCGGGGCGGGTGCGGAAGATGAAGACCCAGGCGACGGCGATGAGCACAAAGGACAGGTAAGTCATGACATCTTGCTGGAAAAACAGACGCCCCAGGATGGGCAGGTCGCTTAAGCCAGGGATGGGGACGGCTTGCAGGCGCGGGCCGACAAGCCCCATGAAGGGGTTGCCCAGGAAGTAAGACAGGTCGCGGCACAACAGGGCCAGGATGAAGCCAACCGCTACCTGCGATTGTTTGACGGTGATGCTGGAGAAGGCTACCACCAGCGCCACCAGCCCGCCGATGACGGCCCCTGCCAGGAAGCCGAGCAACAGGCTGTTGGTGGTAACGGCGACGGCAAAACTGCCCATCGCCGAGAGCAGGATGGTCCCGTTCATCGACAGGTTGATTACCCCGGCGCGCTCTGAGAAGGTTTCGCCGATTACGGCAAACAGCACCGGGGTGGCGGCCGCAAGGACACCCGCCAGGCCAAAGAGAATGGATTCAGTCGTCATGTTGGGTTCTCCCTTAAGCCTTTTTGACCAGTTTTTGGCGCGCGCCTTCGGCGAGCAGGACGAACAACACCAGTGTGCCTTGTAGCACACCCGCCAGCGACGAGTCGAGTTTGAGCACAACCGGCAATTGAATCGAGCCGATGTTGAGTGCGGCAAAGAACAGGGCCACCGGCGCAGCCCAGGCGGCCTGGTAGTTGACCAGCATGGAAACCATGAGTCCCAGGTAGCCGTAGCCGCTGGAAATGGACGGGATCAGGCGATGATAAACTGCCGTGACCTGCATGGCCCCGGCCAGCCCGGCAAAGACACCGCACAGGGCAAACGAAACCATCATGTATTGCCAGGTGGGAATGCCCAGCAGGTAGGCGGCATGGGTGTTTTTGCCGACCGCCTTCAGGCGCAGGCCAAAATAGGTGCCTTGCAGCAGGAAGTAGATGACAATAATGCCGATGATGGCAATCACCAGCGCATACGGGCTCAGGCGTGAGCCGGTTAGCGCGGGCAGCCACAGGGCATTGTCGAAGGGCTCAGTGCCAGACATGGAGGCGACACCGGGGCGTTTCCACGGGCCAAAGATGAGCCACAGGTTGAGGGCCGTCGCCACAAAGTTTAGCCCCAGGCCGCCAAAAATCTCATTGACGCCGCCAAAGGTTTTGAGCGCCCCGGCCAGCGCCGCCCACAGCGCACCGCCGAACATGCCCGAGAGCACCGCCAGGGTAATGATCAGGGCCGGGGGCAGGCTGCTGTCTTGCAGGCTGCGCAGCATCCAGGTGGTGAAGATGGCTCCCAGGGTGATCTGGCCCTCGATGCCGATATTCCACAGGCCAGCCGAAAAAGTGACCAGCAGGCCCGAGGTGACCAGCAGCAGCGGAACCCACGAAATCAGCACGTCTGAGAATTTGGCCCAAGAACCGACTGAGCCAATCACAATGTTCTTGAACGCTTCCAGAGGCGGGGCTTTGGCCGCCAGCAAAATCAAAGTTGTGAACAGCAGGGCCAGGATGATGGCCGTAAGCTGTAATCCGAGATTGAACCATCTGCTACGCATGGAGATCCTCCCACCCTTTCCCGCCGATTAACTGCCCCAATTGTTCCACGCTGACTTTTTCGGCATCCAGCGGCGGCGAGACTTTCCCGGCGAAAAATACCAGCACCCGGTCGGAGTATTGCAGGATTTCGTCGAGGTCGGCCGAGATGAACAGGATGGACGTGCCCTGGGCGCAGCGTTCTTTTAGCTTGCTCCAGATGTACATGGTCGATTCGATATCCAGCCCGCGTGAAGGATGTTCCAACAAGATAAGCTTGAGCGGGGTGCGCAGCAGGGCCAGCAAGGCGCGCTGCTGGTTGCCGCCCGAAAGTGATTCGACTGTGCTGACCGGGGTTCCCTTGATGTTGAAGGTCTTAATGCGGTCCTGCGCTAGCCTTACCGCCTGGGTGCGATTGATGAAAATATCGTGGATTTCTTCTGCCAACACAAAGTGTTCGGTCAGGGTCAGGCCAGGCACCAGGCCTTCTTCGAGGCGCGCGGCGGGCAGGTAGGCCACGCCCTGGTGTTTGAAGACGTGGTGCGATTGCCCGGTCAGGTCATTTTGCCCAATGTGAACCCGCCCGGCCACGGGGCGCATGAGCCCCGAGCAGGCTTGCAAGAAGGTGGCCTGCCCCGAGCCTTCCATCCCGGCCAGGCCAATCACTTCACCTGCGCGCACGTCCAGGTTGACGTTGCGGATTTGCAGGCGAATGTCTTCGAGCGAGATGTTGTTGAGACGCAGCAGCGATTCTCCGGGGTGGGCCGGGGTGCGCCCGCCGAAAGAAACCACCTTGCCGAACATCATTTCAACCAGGTTGTCAGTGTTGTAGGGCGGGGCGGTTTCACCCACGAGTTTTCCCTGGCGCAAGACGGCCGCCCGGCTGCACAGGAATTCCACATCTTCGAGTTTGTGAGAGACGAAGATGATGGTCATACCCTGCGCGGCCAGCTTTTTCAGGGTAGCAAAGAGCTTTTCTTTTTGGGGCAGGCTGATGCCGGTGGTGGGTTCGTCCAGAATCAAAACGCGAGCCCCCAGCCATAAGAGACGCAAAATCTCCAATTGCTGGCGCTCGCCAACCGTGAGCATATCCACATAAGCATCGGGGTCAATCGAAAAGTCGAACTGCTGGGCCAGTGCCTTGAAATCCCTGGCCGCCCCGCGCAGGTCGGGGAACAGGCCGCCTTCGCGCCCGAGGATGAAATTATCAAGCACGCGCATGGGCGGGAAGTCGAGCGGGTCCTGGTGAAGCATGCCTACCCCGTGCTTGATGGCGCTGGCCGGGGATTGGATGCGGACGGGTTTGCCGTCTAGCACCACTTCGCCGCGATCGGCATGGATGAAGCCCGAAAGGATCTTCATCAACGTGCTTTTCCCGGCTCCATTCTCGCCCAAAATGCCCTGAATCGTCCCGGCCGGGATGTTCAGGTTAATATCGTCGTTGGCGTGGACTGCGCCGAACGTTTTATGAATGTGGCGGAGTTCAACCTGCATGGCCGCTCCTTGATGTGGGAAATGGATGTTGATTAAAGTATATCAGACAATAAAAACCATAGGGGCGCAGCCTGCGCTGCGCCCCTATGTAAAATTCGGGCAAACTTGGGGCTTACTCGGAAGCGCCTTCCATGCCTTCGAGCAACTGCGGCAGGTACCAGATCTGCAGGTCGGTGGCAGCAGCGCCGTCGGCGAGGTATTCAGAACCGTCTTGCAGCTTGATCGGGCCGGTCCACAGGCTCTTGCCACCGGCAAGTTCAGCAATGAACTTGTCGAGGTTGGCGCCAGCATCAGCGGAAAGGGCAGCGCCCTTCACAAAGCCGACCGGGGAGGTGTCTTTGTTGTTGATGTCAGCCCAATCGGGAGCGTTCCAGTCCCAGGATGGAGCCCAGGTGCCTTCCTGAACCGCCTTGGCAGCGCTCAGGTAGGAGGGACCCCAGTTGAAGTACGGCACGCCCAGGCAGATTTCCTGGCCTTCTTCGCAAGAACCGATGTAGTCGTACGGAACGGCCCACACCTGCTTGCCATCGGCGGCGAATTTCTTGGCTTCGGTCACAGCTTCGGTGGTGTCGATGCCAGAGATGACGACATCGTAGCCGCTGTTGAAGAATTCATCGGCAACCTGGGTCGGGTCAGAAGTGACGCCGGGGATGTTGAACCAGAAACCAATCCAGGTGACCTTGAATTTCAGGTCGGCGGCATCTTTGCCGAGGTAGGTGGTCCAGCAGTATTTGGCGCCCAGGTAGGCCGAGGAGGCCAGGCGGCGGGTTTCATCGTTGATTAACGGTCCCAGGTAGCCAATCTGGCCGGTCTGGGTGGTCAGGGCCGCGGCGCAGCCCGCCATCATCTTGCCATATTCCATGCGGCCAAAGATGTTGCCGAGGTTGGGCAGGTTTTTGAAGTCCTTGCCATCGGTCCAGGCGCCATCGCCAGAGGCATGGATGACGGGAACTTCGGGGTGGGCGGCGGCAAATTCCACAGCGCTGTCTTTCATATCATCCGAGTTGAAGATGATGAGTTTGGCGCCCTTGGCCAGCAAGTCTTCAGCCAGCTGGGCCGGGGTGGTGCCGGGGCGGTCAGCAGGGTTGACTTTGTCGACGTAGATCATTTCAGAACCGGGCAGCATTTCCTGAACATACATGCCGCCTTCGTAGTGGGCCTGGCTGTAGCCGCGATCATTGTAGGGGCCAACCAGCAGCATACCGAAGATGAACTTCTCTTCAGCAGGGGCGGGTTCAGCCGGGGCTTCGGTGGCGGCAGGTTCAGCCGGTTCGGCCGGGGCTTCGGTGGCGGCGGGGGCAGCCGGTTCGGCCGGGGCTTCGGTGGCGGCGGGGCCGCAGGCGGCGAGAACGAACATCAACACAGCCAGCAGAGACAACAATTTGGTGATGTGACGCATAGTTTCTCCTCCAAGAGAAATGGGGTGTTCCAGAACTTTACACGGCGTTGTCTGGACAAGTTGGACATTCTAGCATGTTGTGCTTTTTTCCACAAGTTACCCGTTTGGGCAATTTCCCGTGTAAAAAATATAGTAGCACAAAAAATGGGTGCGAGGAATTGAGATTCCGCACCCATTCATTGTAATTTTGTCACAAACTTTTCAATAAAACCAGTTCGTGCTGGGGTTCCAGCAGGTATTCTGCGCCGTTTTCGGTCACCAGCACATCCTCCTCCAGGCCCACATAACCGTATCCTGGCACGGCCAGCCCCGGTTCGATGGTGTAAACATTCCCGGCCTCTACCCTTTGGTTGGGTTGGTCGCCGTATTTTTCCCATAAGGGGCCTAATAACGCGCCGCCATCGTGGGCCACCCGTCCCAATTGGTGGCCTGTCCCGTACATATATTCCGGGTATCCGGCGTCCATAATGGTTTTACGGGCGGCTGCATCGGCTACCTTCCCGGCTACACCCGGTTTGAGCGTTGCGCGGCAGTTTTCAACCGCACGGCGCACGGTTTCAAACCCGCGGCGTACTTCTGCGGGGGCATCCGTTTCACCGGGGCGCAGCATGTAAACCATGCGCTGGATATCAGAACAGTAACCTTCCACCTTCACGCCAAAGTCAAAATGCACCAGGTGGCCGGGCTGGATTTGGAGCTCGGTTGGCCCGCTGTGACCGACCGGTGAATCTGGGCCGCTGTTTACCGCCGGGTTTGATTCGCGCGGCCAGGCAAAGCCGACGCCTTTTTCGCCCATTAAACGGTGCATTTCGGCCCCAATCTCTTGCTCCGTCATCCCTACCCGCATAAACGCAAACGTCTGCTCGAAAATCTCCCCGGTAATTTGCGCCGCCCGGCGAATTTTCTCCACCTCCGCGGCGGTTTTGCGGCCCCGTAGCGACGAAATCACCCCTTCGGCGCTGACCAGCCGGTCGGCGTAAGGGGTCCCGGCCAGGTATTTTTGCAATTTCAAAAACATGGCATGCGTCAGCCCATCGGCATGAACATTGTTGTGACTAAAATTGACAGCCACTTGCGCCGGGTTGAGACGCACCAGGGTTTCACGCAAAATACCGCTGACGGCGGTATCGTAAGTGATGATTTCATCGTACACATCCAGCCGTTCGATGGCTTCTTTTTCCAGGCGGCCAATGATGGCAATCCGTTTTCCGCTGCGGGTGAGCATCAGGGCACTTTCCCAGGTCAGGTCGGCGGGGCCAATCAGGAAATCGAGCACCGGGTCGCGCACTCCCGAAGTTTCGCGCACAAAGGTCAGCCACAGGTCAATCTCTTTTTCTTTGAGAATGTCGAGCGCCTGGGCGGTTTTTTCCTGGATCAGGGTCATGGGAAACTCCTTGGGGATGGGTATAAAAGACTTATTCAACCGAGGCGGTTTGTGCCGCGGGTGATTCGGTTTTGCGGAAGAACAGGAAGTAGAAAACCACCAGCCCGGCCAACAGCGCCACCAACCCGTAGGCTGCATCCAGTTCCTGGATGGTGAAGATGGCCTGGGTGGGCAGGGCGCTGGTGGCATAGTTGGCTACCACACTGGCAAAGATGTTGTTGGCGGCATGTAAGCCTAGCGCCAGTTCCATGCCGTTGTCACGCAGGGTAATGTAGGCGGCGAAAACGCCAATGCTAAAGTATGAAGTCATCACCAGCCAGAAGTTGACCGATACTTCCGGGTTCAGGATGTGCGGCAGGGCAAAAAACAGGCCGCTTAACAGGCTTAGCAGGAATATGTTGCTGGTTTTTAGCCCCACCCATTGCACCAGGTAGCCACGGAAGAAAAATTCTTCGGCCGATGTTTGGAAGGGAATCAGCAGCAGGGCGGCAATGACGATGGGGATGAGCGTTGCCAGGTTGAAGGTGAATTGGTAACGGCCGGGGTAGAGCAGGGACTCGGTTAACGAAATCAGGCCCGAGATGACGAACCAGGCTCCAAATCCGGCCATCAGGCGGCCCCAGTTGATTTTTGGGGCGGCTGTGACCAACGTGCGCATGGGTCGCCCGTGAAAGATTCGGATGGCGACCGGCACGGCGACAAAAAAGGGCAGGAAGGAGGAGACCGTGGCGCTGAAATTGAGCCATTGCGCCACACCTTCGAAGCCAGTGAGGTTTAGCTTGGTGGCCGGGTCTCCATCGAGCGTGACCCAGGTTGCGAGCACGATGATGGGAATGGAACCCAGGCCAAACCACATGAACAAGATGAAAGGCAATGAAAGGGCGTAGCGCCACCAGTCGTTTTTACCCTCGCGGGCCACATCAAGATAGGTTTTCATGGGTTGCTCCGGGGTTGATTCTTTCAGGGTCACGGACGAGGAAGACCAGCAAAGCGGCTGTCAGCAGCCCGCCTACGGT
Organism: uncultured Anaerolinea sp.; assembly: GCA_964562145.1. Lineage (GTDB taxonomy): Bacteria > Chloroflexota > Anaerolineae > Anaerolineales > Villigracilaceae > UBA5195. The sequence continues at coordinate 88,712 of CAZLSP010000001.1, forward strand.
AGAAAAGGCAAAGGTGGTGGTATACCCGGCCAGGTCGGCGATCCAGCCGCCCAGGATGGGGGCAAAGATGGTGGCCGGGGCAATTAAGGTGTTCGACAGGCCAATGTATACCGGGCGTTCGGCTTCAGTGCCGAACTGAACCGTCATAGCCATGCCGATGGTCCAGTAGGAGACGTTGGCAAGGCCCGCCAGGATAAAGACCAGGTAAAACCACGCAATGGAGGGGGCGAACCAGGCCACCAGCGAGCTGAGCGCCACTGCCACTGCCCCGGCAATCAGCATGGAGCGGTGCCCGAGGCGGTCACCCAGCCAGCCCATGCCGGCATTGGCCACCGTTTGTGAGACGGTTAGGGCGGCGGTGAGAAACCCGGCTGTGACCTCGTCCATGGCAAAGGCGCGCAATCCGTAGACGATGTAAAAGGCAAACCCCATGGTGGCAAACTGGTAAATGAGCCTGAAGGCCAGGAACCAGCGGAAGTTGGCATCTTTTTTCAGGATGGTTTTGGCTTCTTTCCAGAAACTGGGCTGCTGGCTGTGGATTTCTTTTTCGGTGTCTTCAGGCTCGCGCGTAAAGGATAAGAACAGGTACGAAAGTCCCATGCTGGCGCTGGTGATTAAGAAGCACAATGCAAAATCGAGCGGTGTTTCAAGAATGTCGAGCAGGTAGCCTGCGCCAACGGCCGAGAAGCTGATCAGGATATTGGCGACGGCGGCCTGCATGCCAAAGAAGGTTCCGCGAGAATCGGGCGGGATGATTTTGGCGATCATGCTTTGCCAGGGGTTGGCCGTAAAGCCCGAGCCAACTCCCTGCCAGATGAGCAGGAAAAAGGCCAGGGGGAGCATAATCTTGGCCCCGTAAACGGGTAAAAGCCAGGCGGCCAGGGCCAGCCCCAGGTACGGGACGCGCTCGTGAATGGTCATCATCAAAACGGCTGGTTTGTAGCGCCGCAGGCGGGCGATCCAACCGGCGGTAAACAATTGCGGAATTTGCCAGCCGACGGCGTGAATGGCTGGGATGAGGCCAATCAGGATGGCTGAGTCGGTCATTTGAGCAAAAAAGAGCGGGATGATGGTTCCAAAAGAGCCAAACCCCCAGCCAATGCCGAAAAAGGCGGCATCGAGCATGCCGATGCCGACGTTGTAGCGCAGGTTTTTTTGTAGGTATTGCTGCATGGAAGACATACGGTGATTTTACCAGACGCGCTCCCGGCGGGTTGCAATGCTTTTGCACGGGCCGGTTTGCGTATAAATGTTAAGATTAATCTATCTACCGGTAGATACGGCGTCAACAGAGCCCCCCTTCCAGCCCAGGAAGGGGGGCTCTGTTTTCCTCTTGACAAAGAAGCCGGTTGATGTAGAATAAAAACGAACGTTCGTTCATATACTATGACTGATGAAACCACCCTCTCCAAAGGCGAGCGCACTCGCCAGTCGATCGAAGATGCGGCTTATGCCCTGTTCCTGGAACAAGGCTATAGCGCCACCTCTATGCGCCAGATTGCGGAACGCGCCGGGATTGCGCTGGGTGGGATTTATAACCATTTTGCTAGCAAGGATGAGATTTTCCAGGCGCTGGTGCTCGCGAAACATCCTTATGTTCAAATTTTGCCGGTGTTGCGCGATGCGCCGGGTGAGCAAGTGGACGAATTTATTATCAATGCGGCCCGCATCATCCAGGCTGAGTTGGGCAATCGCCCCGATTTTATTAAGCTGATGCTGATCGAGGTAGTTGAGTTTGGCGGAAAGCATTTCCCACGCCTGTTTGAGACTGTTTTCCCGCAAATTGCGCCATTGCTGGAGCGTTTTACTCATCCTGGCAGCGGGCTGCGCCCCATCCCGTTGCCGCTGATCTTGCGTACCCTGATGGGTACGGTGGTTTCTTTTTACCTGACCGGGTTCCTGATGAGCGACCCGGTTTTGCCCGGCACAATGCGTGAAGCTCGCCTGGAAGATTTTATGGAGATTTACCTGCACGGTATTTTGGAAGCGAAAAGCCAGGGCGATGAACCGTCTTAACGCTCCAACACTCGGAATTCATCCCTCTGCGTTCATTTTTGAAGGAGTCTTATGAACTCTCGCCTGATTTCCATCATTCGCAAGGAGTTTGTCCAGATTTTTCGTGACAAACGCACTCTTGCCCTGATCCTGGTCATCCCGATTATGCAGTTGTTCCTGCTCGGGTACGCCGCCACCAACGATGTTCGCAATGTGCCGCTGGCAGTCTTTGACCAGAGCTATAGCCCCAAAGCACGCGCGCTGCTCGACGCCTACCGCGCCTCCGATTATTTCGAAGTGGCCTACGCGGTGGCATCGGATGCGGAGCTGCAAACCCTGATCGAAAATGGTCAGGCCCAGGCCGGGCTGATTATCCCGCCTGACTATGCTGTCCGGCTGCAAGAAGGCAATGCCCAGGTGGTTTTTATCCTCGATGGCTCTGACCCCACCGTGGCCTCTACGGCTCTTTCGGCCGCCAAGCTGATCGGGCAAAACCACGCCACAGGCATCCTGTCTGAGAAAGTGGCCCGCGCCGGGCAGAATCTCAAGCTCCAGCCGCCGGTGGATGTGCGCACGACCGTCTGGTACAACCCGGATTTGATTTCGGCTTACTTCATGATCCCCGGTGTGATTGGCATGATCCTGTATGCCATCACGGCCATCCTTACGGCCTCGGCTGTTGTCCGTGAGCGCGAACGGGGCACCATTGAGCAGTTAATCGTGACGCCCATTCGTTCGTGGGAACTGGTAGTGGGCAAGATTTTGCCCTACACTATTTTGGGCCTGTTCGATACGCTCGAAGTGTTGCTGGTCGGTCACTGGTGGTTTGGCGTGCCCATTCGGGGTTCCATGCTGCTTATTATCCTGATCTCGCTCATCTTCCTGCTTTCTGGCCTGGGCGTGGGTTTGCTGGCCTCAACGGTAGCCAACACCCAGCAAGAAGCTATGCTGACGGTCTGGATGACCCTGCTGCCGAGCATCTTTCTTTCCGGGTTCTTTTTCCCGCTCGAAGCGATGCCCAGTGTGCTGTACTACATCTCTTATGCTATGCCGTTGCGTTACTACCTGTCAATAATCCGCGTTCTCTTGCTCAAGGGTGTTGGCATAGCCAGCATCCTGCCAGATATGATCGCCCTGACGCTGTTTGGTATTGTCATTATGGGCGCGGCTGCCTTGCGCTTCCGCAAACGCCTCGACTAAACACTTCGTGACCTGGCGGATACGCCATCACACGCTTACCCATTAACCCATCCAGGAGTTTTCCATGTCACAAAACCGCCCTCCCGTTCCCGTCATCATCATCGTGCTGCTGACCATCATTGGCGTTGGCGCATACTACCTCATCAATCTCAACCAGCAGGCCCAGGCCAACCTGTTAACGGCCTCCGGCACTGTTGAAGCGGCGCAAATCTCCATTGCGCCTGAACTGGCCGGGAAAGTGATCGAAGTCCAGGTGGAAGAAGGCGATGCCGTCAGCGCCGGGGATGTGCTTTTCCGCCTCGATGCGACCCTGCTCGAAGCACAGCGCAGCCTCGCCGCTGCCAGCCTGTCTACCGCCAAAGCAGCCGTGACCAGCGCTGAATCAGCGGCCGCCAGCGCGCAGGCGCAGTATGACCTGGCGCTGATTGCTGCCCTCAACGAGCAAAAAGCCACCCGTATTGCCGATTGGACTGCCAGCAACCCGACGGATTTCAACCAGCCCGCCTGGTATTTCAACCAGGCGGAACAGATCGCCGCCCTCGAGGCTGAAGCCGGGGCTGCGCAGGATGCCCTGACCAAAGCCATCGACAGCCTGAAATTTGTCGAAGAAAAAGCCACCAGCGCGGGTTTCTTAAATGCCGAACAACGTCTTGCGCAAGCGCGTGCCGCCTTCCAGGTAGCTACCGATGTGCTCGACCGCACCTCCAGCGCCGACCAGGACCTGCGCGATGCCGCCCAGACCTCGTACGACGACGCCAAATCTGAGCTGGATGATGCCCAGGCTGCCTATGATGATGTCATCACCACTGAAGGCGCATTGGACGTGATGCAGGCCCGCGCCGAACTGGCCGTGGCTCAGGAACGTTTCGATGTCGCCAGCGACGAACTGCGCACCCTGCAAACCGGGCTGACCTCTCCCAAAGTCGTCGCTGCCCAAAAAGTGGTCGAACAGGCCAGGGCCGCCGTGGAGCAGGCCAAAAGCGCTGTCAGCCAGGCCGAAGCCAATGTAACGGTGATTGAGGCCCAATTGTCGAAGCTGGTTGTTACCGCCCCGGCCGATGGGGTGATTCTCGCGCGCAATGTCGAAGCGGGCGAAGTGGTCAATCCCGGTTCGGTGCTCCTCAGCATTGGTAAATTGTCTGACCTGACCCTGACGGTGTATGTGCCCGAGGATCGTTATGGCGAGGTCTCACTGGGGCAGGAAGTTACCGTGAGCGTCGACTCTTTCCCCGGTGAAAGTTTTACCGCCGTGGTTGTCCACATTGCCGACCAGGCCGAGTTTACCCCGCGCAATGTCCAAACCGTGGAAGGCCGTAAAACCACTGTTTTTGCCATCAAACTGCGTCTCGATGATCCCGAGGGCAAGCTCAAACCGGGTATGCCGGCAGATGTGACCTTTAAATAGTTACATCGGATAAAGAATTCCGATCTGTTGGCCGAAAGGGATGGTTGGCATGGGAATCGCATCCTTCGATTGGACCAAAATTAAGAATGTCCAAAAAATCCATCGTCTCTTGTATGCGCTTGGGTTGGGCCCCCTGATTGGGAAGGTGATCTTGTTGCTGACCACCACCGGGCGCAAAAGCGGCCAACGGCGCGTCACCCCGCTTCAATACGAAGAGATTAACGGTGAGTATTATCTGGGTGCGGCGCGTGGCCTGAAGGCCGATTGGGTGCGTAATATTGCCGCCAATCCGCAGGTAGAGTTGCGTGTGGGTGCGAAAAGGGTGCCTGGCCGGGCTGAAATTGTCACAGATACGGTTCGAGTGGCTGATTTTCTCGAAGTGCGCCTCCAGCGTCACCCGTTGATGATTGGATTGATTATGCAAAAGGCCCACGGCCTGCCTAAGCACCCTAATCGGTCACAGTTAGAATCCTTATCGGCAAACGAAGCGCTGGTGATTATTCACCCGCAGGAAATGTGAGCAGGTATGTCCTATATTAAAGCTGTTCAATTGCGAAAAACGTTTGGTTCCCTGGTGGCGGTCGATGCTTTGAGTTTGTCGATTGCGCCCGGTGAAATCTATGGCCTGGTGGGCGCCGATGGGGCCGGGAAGACCACCACCATGCGGCTGGTGTGTGGCGCGTTGCGCCCAGATGCGGGTGAGATTTCGGTTGCCGGGTACGATGTTAAGAAACAGACCGAACAGGCTCGCGCCCATATTGGCTACCTGTCGCAGCGGTTTTCGATGTACGAAGACCTGACTGTGTTGGAAAATATTCGCTTTTTTGCCGAAGTGCGCGGCCTGAAGGCCAACGAGTGGTATCCGCGTTCGATGGAAATCCTCGAGTTTGTTGGCCTAGCGGCTTTCAAAGACCGTTTTGCCGGGATGCTCTCGGGCGGGATGAAGCAAAAACTGGGCCTGGCTTCGGCCCTGGTCACCCGTCCCAACATCCTGCTGCTCGACGAACCTACCACCGGTGTTGACCCGGTCACGCGCCAGGATTTCTGGCAATTGATTATCAAGCTGGTGACCACCCCGCAAAATGGCGAGGCTGTATCTGTTTTGATTAGCACCCCCTACATGGATGAAGCCGCCCGCTGCCACCGCATCGGTTTTATGAAAAAAGGCCAGCTCATCACAGAAGGCACTCCCGGTCAGTTGCGCGCCATGCTCGAAGGCCAAATTTTGGAATTGCGCGGCTCGCCCCTGGCAGAAATCCGTCATCACGCCCAGGAAGTTGCCGGTGTGGAGAATGTCCAGGCTTTTGGTGACCGGCTGCACTTGCGGGTGGCGCGCGGCCAGGCAGAGAGCGTCCAGCTGCGTCTCCCGGCCCAGCTTGAACCAGCCGGTGTAACGATTGAGTCGCTGCGCCCCCTGCCGCCCACCCTGGAAGATGTCTTTATTGCCCTGTCAAACGAAGACGCCTAGGATGGTTTTCCTGGGCCACAATTGGAGGAGTGATGATCACAATTGACCTTTCTGCCCTGGTAGATTGCCCCTTGCCGCAGGTATTTGCTTTTGTGTCCAACCCGCTTAACCTACCCAAATGGCAGCACATGATTGCCAGCATTGAGCCGTTAACTTCCGGCGAGGTGGCGTTGGGCTCGAAGTACCGGGTTTCGGCTGAAATGATGGGTCGAAAAATTGATGGGCAGATGGAAGTGACCACGTTTGACCCTGCTGGCGGGCGCTTTGGATTTACCAACCAGGCCGGGCCCATGCAGGTGACGGTGACAATCTCCCTTAAGCCGGTTGGAACTGGCGCAAAAATTGCGCTGCATGCTGATGGCAACCCTGGCGGCGTTTTCAAAATTGCTGAAGGCGTGTTAGCCGGGCAAGTGCGCAGTCAGATGGAAGCGAACCTGGCGCGCCTGAAGTCCGTTTTGGAAAATTCCAAGTGATGAGGGTCGCGTCATCCATTTTGTAGTTTGCTTTTGTTCTTCCGTTTTTCAGGAGTTTCTATGCCTTTACCTGTCATTTATGTCGATGAACTGACACGCAAATTTGGCGACTTTACCGCCGTGGACCATGTTTCTTTCGAGGTCAACGCCGGTGAAATTGTGGGGTACCTGGGCCCTAACGGATGCGGGAAAACCACCACCATCCGCATGTTGCTGGGGCTGCTGGCCCCAACTGCCGGTAGCGCCACCGTGCTCGGATTTGACGCCTTTCGCCAGACCGAAGAAATCCGCATGCGGGCCGGGTACATGTCGCAGAAATTTGCCATTTACGACGACTTAACGGTTTGGGAAAACCTGCAGTTCTATGCCGGGGTGTACGGGATTAACGACCCGGCGCGGATTCGAGAGACGTTGGCGCATGTTGGCCTGACGGGGCACGAGAATGCGCTAACCCGTGACTTGTCGGCCGGTTGGAGGCAGCGCCTGGCCTTGGGCATTGCCCTGGTTCACAAGCCGCAGTTGCTTTTTCTCGACGAACCGACCTCGGGGGTTGACCCCAATGCGCGCCGCGCTTTCTGGGACCTGATCTATGACCTGGCGGCCGAGGGGGTGACTATCCTTGTCACCACTCACTATATGGACGAAGCCGAATATTGCAACCGGGTAGGCATGATGCGCGATGGAAAGTTGCTGGCGATGGATACCCCGCTGGCGCTCAAGGAACATTATGTCCCTGGCGATGTTTATGAAATCTATTCTGAGCCACTGTTGCCCGGGCTGGAGGCGCTCGAGCAAACCTCTGGCGTGGTCCGCGCTGTTTTGGCGGGGGACCACTTGCGGGTGATTGTGGAAAAAAGCCTCGGGGAGCAAGAGCTGCGCAGGACGCTGGAAACGGCCAGGGTCACAGTCGCATCCATCCAAGTAGGTGAACCTACACTAGAAGATGTTTTCATCAACCTGGCGAAGGCTTAAACAAGAACCGGATGGCGGCTGCCATCCGGTTCTTGTTTTGAGATTTAGAACTCTTTCTCCACCATCGCAATTGTTTCATCCAGCCAGCGCAGGTAGGTTAACTCACCCAGTTCTCCAAAACGGCGTGTGGCCTCCCAGAGCAGGGCGTCTTTGCGCAGGTGCGGGGCGCGCTCGACAGTTTGGGCAATGCCATCTGCGGTTTCTGTCTGGTACCGATCGATAAGCTGCTGGTGCAGTTCGCGTTGCAATCGCAGTTGGGCCAGGATGGCTTCTTTGCCAATTTGGGCCGAGAAAAAGAGCTTGAGCAACAGTGTGTCTTTATAAGGGTCAATTTCGGTAAAGGGTAGGCGCAGCCAGCTGGTGAGGGCTTGCTGCCCGCTGGGGGTAATGGTGTAAACGCGCCGGTCAGGGCGGCCTTCCTGTGGCGTCGATGCGGAGGTAATCAGGCCTTCTTTTTCCAGGCTTTTAAGCGTGACGTAAATTTGGCTGAGTTCGGCGTGCCAAAAATTGGCGGTGGAGCGGTCGGTGAACTGTTTAAGGTCGTACCCGCTCATGGGCTGGTAGTGGAGCGCACCCAGCAAAACGTATTTAAGCATGGCGGCCTCCTGCAGCGTCTTTTTCACGCTGGAAGTAGAGCCAGAACCCGGCAACGAACAAGAGTATGATGCCCACCAGGCTTGATAACCCTGGCGCAAAGAGTAACTCGTTGCGTAAATTCGAGATCACAAAGAATTTTTGCAGCATAAGCGCATCGAAGACGACATTGGCGCTGACGTGGATTAACAGCGCAGGCCAGACCGATTGAGTGCGCAGGCGTAACTCGCCGTAAATTATCGAGAGCGGGAAGGTGGCGATGTAGCCCATGCCAATCAGCAGCGGCGCGCTTAGGGATGTGAATTTCTGCAAATCTGCCGGGTTGAGCAGGAACAGGTAATAGGGCAGGTGCCAGCTAAACCAGATCAGGCCGACCAGCAGGTGACCCAACAGGGTGTTCTTCACCACGGCATACATTTTGGGAGCCAGGTAGCCGCGCCAGGCAAATTCTTCAAAGATGTTTTTGATCACACTCGGGCCAAGACCCAGCAAAATGGCTTGCCCCACCAGCGACAGCCGGGTTGCCGAAAGGTCGGGGACGGTGATGCCCCCGGCCAGGACGCCAATCCCGATGGAAATGGCATACGTTATTGGGTGGAAGAACAGCGCGAACAAATACCATTTGCCGTTCCCCCTGAAGGCCGGTTTAAGCCCAAAATCTTGCCAGCCATCCCCGGCGAAAGTGCGCAGCAGCAGGGCCGTGAAGAGCGGTGTGACCAGGAAAAGCAGCCAGCCCAGGCTTTGTTGCTGGTTATGCGGGTCGCCCCCGCTTTGCAGGTCGAGAAAAACGCCCAGCCAGGGCAAGGCGAGGATGCTGAGGGTAAAAATGCTCAGGTTGCGAATTGTGCGATTGCGGTGGGGTAGATTCATCCCTTCTCCTTTGGAAGAGCACAACAAGGTATAAAACATTTTATATATAATAATTTATATATAAAATGTTGTCAAGCATTGAGCGGGGATGGGGATGGGCTAAAGCGGGCACAAAACTAAATTGTTACCGGTCACATTTGTTTCCTCTCATTTCGCCACTTCGGGCGTAAAATAGTATTGAAATTCACAAACCTTTTCCACCCCAATGGTGACCCATGAAACGCTCTGATATTCTCTCTTCCATCCAAACCAAATCTCCCGATGTGCTGATTGTTGGCGCTGGTATCAACGGCGTTGGCACCTTCCGCGACATGGCGCTTAACGGCGTCGATGTCTTGTTGATTGACCGGGGCGACTTTTGCTCCGGCGCGTCGGCTGCTTCCTCGCATATGGCGCATGGCGGCATCCGCTATCTCGAAAACGGCGAGTTCCGACTGGTGCGCGAGGCGGTGCAAGAGCGCAACCGCATGATTGAGAACGCGCCGCATATTGTCCGCCCGCTGCCGACCGTTGTACCCATGTTTAAGCTGTTTTCAGGTCTGCTTAACGCGCCTTTCAAATTCCTGAATCTGCTCGACAAACCTGCCGAACGTGGCGCACTGGTCATCAAAATTGGCCTGATTTTTTACGATACCTTCACCAAAGCGCAGGGTACGGTTCCGCCACACAAGTTCGAAGGGCGCGCCAAATCGTTGCAGAAGTACCCCAAGCTTTCGCCAGACATCAAATTTACGGCCACTTATTATGACGGCCAGATTCTCAGCCCTGAACGCTATACCGTTGACCTGGTGACGGATGCTGAAGCCGACGGCGGAAAAGCGCTTAATTATGTCTCCCTGGCGGGTTTCAACGGCCCCAATGTCACCCTGCGGGATGAATTGACTGGCGCGACCTTTGACTTGCATCCCAAACTGATTATTAACGCCGCTGGCCCGTGGATCGACCCGGTCAATCGCGCCCTGGGCTTTTCTAACCGTTATATTGGCGGCACCAAAGGCTCGCACCTGGTTCTCGACCACCCCGAGCTGCGCGAAGCGATTGGCCGCAATGAGTTTTTCTTTGAAAACAAAGACGGCCGCATCGTGCTGATTTTCCCCTTCTACGACAAGGTCATCATTGGCACCTCCGACATTCCGATTGAGGACCCCGATGCGGTGCGTTGCACGCCGGAGGAAGAACAATATTTTATCGACCTGGTGGCACGCGTTTTCCCAACTATCAAGGTTTCACGCGAGAACATCGTTTTCCGTTTTTCGGGCGTGCGTCCGTTGGAATATATGAAAGCCAAAACCACCGGCCAGATCACGCGCGATCACAGCATTAAGGAAGACCGCTTTGGCGATATCCCGGTTTATTCACTGGTCGGCGGCAAATGGACCAGCTATCGCGCCTTCTCAGAACAGGTCACTGATAAAGTGCTGACCCTGTTTGGGGTGCGCCGTAAAGCCGATACCAGGAAAATTGCCATTGGGGGTGGGAAAGATTATCCGCTGGTGGGCTATGCCCAGGTAGAGTTCATCAAAAAGGTGGCCGATGAAACCGGGTTGGGCGACCTGAAGCCGAAGGCGCTCTTTGAGCGTTATGGCACCCGCGCCTTGGAAGTAGCCCGTTACCTGGTGGCTGGTTCCGATGAAGCGCTTAAAACACTCCCCGGCTGGACCCGCCGCGAAGTGGAATTCCTGATTGAGTGTGAAAAAGCCGTCCATGTCGACGACCTGCTTTTGCGCCGCTCTACGCTGGCCTGGCTGGGGAACGTCACCCGCCCGCTGGTTGAAGAATTGTCTGAAATTATGGGGCGCGCTTTGGGCTGGGATTCTGCGCAGGTCAACGCCGAAGTAGAGAGAACGCTCTCACTCCTGAAAGACAGGCACGGGGTCGAGATGTAACATCCCCGCCGGGGCAGGTCATCGACCTGCCCCGGCGTTTTATCGGTGGTAAAATCCAAACCGCAATCCAAAACTGGCGGTTTTATGAATTTATCAGTCATTGTTCCTGTCTATCGCGGTCAAGAAACCATCACCCCACTTGTCGAGCGCCTGGCAGCGGTCTTGCCGGGCGTTGCCGGACAATATGAAGTGATTCTGGTTCACGACGGCAGCCCCGATAATAGCTGGCCGGTGATTGAAACGCTGGCGGCGCGTTACCCGTGGGTGACCGGTCTGCGGCTGATGCGCAATTATGGGCAGCACAACGCCACCCTGGCGGGTGTGCGCATGGCGCGTTACGAGACCTGCGCCACCATGGACCAGGACTTGCAACACCCGCCCGAGGAACTGCCGGTTTTGTTGGCCGAGCTCGACCGTGGATTTGATGTGGTCTATGGCTCGCCGCGCGTTTTGCCGCAGGGGGTGGTACGTAACTGGCTCACCAAAACCATCAAGACCTTGCTGGCCAACGTCATGGGCGTGCCATCTGTGCGCAACATCTCGGCCTTTCGGGTTTTTCGCACCGAACTGCGTGAAGCCTTCTCGAACTTTCAGAGCCCGGCCATGACCCTGGATGTGCTGCTTTCATGGGGCACAACGCGCTTCGCCTCGGTGCAGGTCAATATTGCCCCGGCTGAGCGCTCCAACTACAATTTTTTCTCCCTGGTTAAAGCCGCCATGCTTATCCTTACCGGTTATAGCACCACACCCCTGCGGCTTGCCAGCTGGTTGGGGTTTATCATGACCCTGTTTGGGGTCGGCGTATTCATCTACGTGCTTTTCATCTATTTTGCGCTGGGCAGTTTGCCCGGTTTCCCCTTCCTGGCCTCCATTATTGCCCTGTTCAGCGGCGCGCAAATGCTGGTGTTGGGCATCTTTGGTGAATACCTGGCGCGCATGTTCGACCGTTCCATGGACCGCCCGCCTTATGTCATCTCCAGGCGCACAGGCCAGCCATGAATGTAGTCATTCTCCAACCTTCCTACATTCCCTGGCGGGGGGTGTTCGACCAGATTCGCCGCGCCGACCTGTTCATCTTCTACGATGATGTGCAATACGACAAGCACGGCTGGCGCAACCGCAACCAGATCAAAACCGCACAGGGAAAACAATGGCTGACCATCCCTGTCCATAGCGGCGGGGCCACGGGCGGCTTGTTGATTCGAGATGTAAAAATAGATGGCTCCAAGCCCTGGGCCAAGAACCACTGGAAAGCCCTGACCTTTTCCTACGCCAAAGCGCCCCACTTTCGCCGTTACGCCTCGCTATTGGAACCGTTTTATCAACGTTCGGCCTCGCATTTGGCCGATTTCACCATCGACCTGACAATTGCCCTGGCCCGCGAAATCGGCATCTCGCAAACCCGTTTCATGCGCTCCTCAGACCTCCCCGGCATCAATGGCGAAAAGACCGACCGTCTGATTCAGATCTTGCAGCAAGTTGGCGCGACACATTACATCAGCGGCCCATCAGCCAGGGAATACATCGAGGCTGAAAAATTTTCCGGGGCTGGCATCACGCTCGAATACATGCATTACGCTTACCCTGAATATCCCCAGCTCTACCCCCCTTACGACCCTTACGTCACAATCCTCGACCTGTTATTTATGGCCGGGGAAGATACATTGTCTTATATCACCAGACCCGAGGAAAACTGAAATGAGCGACCCACAGGAACTCGAAAAAGTAAAAAGTTATTTCGCTGGAAAATTGGAGATTCATGGGGCCACCCACAAAGGCGTGGATTACAACTCAACAGAATCCCAGGAACTGCGTTTCTTTCAGCTTATTAAAGTCATAGATGCCAGCCAAAAATACTCCTTACTCGATTTTGGCTCTGGATATGGCGGAATGTATGATTATTTGTTGCGTTTGGGGCATCATCTTCATTATTTTGGATATGATATTGCTGAACAGATGATACAGAAAGGGCGCGAACTTCACCCCGCCAACCCTGACTGCCACTTTACGTCGGATATTAAAGAAGTTCCTGTTTTGGATTATGCGGTAGTGAGCGGCACCTTCAACATGAAATTGGATGCCGAGTATGACGCCTGGACCGAAATTGTGGTGAACGCTTTGCATCAGATGAATGAACGAGCTGCAAAGGGCATGGCTTTTAATATGCTAACCAAATACTCTGATGCCGACCGAATGCGCCCCGATTTATATTATGGCGATCCACTCTTCTTTTTCGATTATTGCAAGCGGAACTTTTCTAAAAATGTAGCGCTTCTTCATGACTACAAATTGTACGATTTTACAATTTTGGTCCGTAAAGATTAATGAATATGTCTCCCTCTTTGCGTGTCGACTTTAACCGCCCAACCATCGTTGGGAAAGAACTTGAATATATTGCTGAAGCCATCCAGAACGGGCATATTTCGGGCGATGGCCCTTTTACCAAGAAATGTCATGCCCTGTTTGAGCAAGAATTGGGTGTAAAAAAAGCCCTTTTAACCACCAATTGCACCCATGCCCTGGAAATGATGGCAATCTTGCTTGATATCCAGGCGGGTGACGAGGTAATCATCCCCGACTTTACGTTTGTTTCTACGGTCAATGCTTTTGTTTTGCGCGGGGCCAAACCCGTATTTGTGGATATTCGCCCGGATACGCTCAACCTGGATGAGACCCAGCTCGAAGCAGCCATTACACCCAGAACCAAGGCCATTGTCCCGGTGCATTATGCCGGGGTAGGTTGTGAGATGGACTCTATTCTGGAAATTGCCAACCGGCATGGGGTAGCAGTGGTGGAAGATAACGCTCACGGGTTGTTTGGCAAATATAAGGGCAAATTCCTGGGGACCCTGGGAGCTATGGCCTCGCAAAGTTTCCATGAAACCAAGAACTTTACCAGCGGGGAGGGCGGGGCGCTGCTGATCAATCATCCCGCCTATGTTGAGCGGGCTGAGATTATCCGCGAGAAAGGCACCAATCGCTCCCGTTTTTTCCGTGGACAGGTTGACAAATATACCTGGGTGGATATTGGTTCATCTTACCTGCCATCCGACATCCTGGCGGCCTACCTGTTTGCCCAATTGGAACAGCGCGAAAAGATTCAGGCGCATCGCAAGGGGCTATGGCATACTTACGAATTGGCACTGAAGGATTGGGCTGCCCAAAACGGTGTGACCCTGCCAACAATCCCGGCGCATACTGAACAGGCTTACCATATGTTTTACCTGCTCCTACCCGACCTGGAGACTCGCCAGCGGTTTATTATGACCCTGCGTGAGCAGGGCATTTACACGGTTTTCCATTACCTGCCGTTGCATCTCTCAGATATGGGGCGGGAGTTTGGCGGGAAACCGGGGGACTGTCCGGTCACTGAATCGATTAGCGACCGCTTGGTGCGCTTACCCTTCCATAATGCTTTATCTGGCACCGAACAAGAGCAGGCGCTTGAAGCGATCCTGGCATTCAAGGCCTAAAGGGTCTGAGATTCCCTACACTTTGTGGAGAAAAAGATGAAGAACATCCTGATTACAGGCGGCGCGGGTTTTATTGGCGCAAATTTTGTGCGCTATTTCTTGCAAGCCGAAACGGATATTCACATCTATAACCTGGATGCGCTGACGTATGCCGGTTCGCTCGAAAATCTGAAGGGCTTGCCGGACGAAGCACGACATACTTTTGTTCAGGGCGATATTTGTGATCGCGTGTTGGTGGATCGACTGATGCGCGAGCACTCCATTGATACGGTTATCCATTTTGCCGCTGAGTCACATGTCGATCGGTCTATTTATGGCCCGGCGGAGTTTGTTCAGACCAATGTGATGGGGACGTTCACCCTGCTCGAAGCGGCCAAAACGGCCTGGGCGGAGAACGGGGGCATGACCGGGCGGCGTTTTCATCACGTTTCCACCGATGAAGTCTTCGGGTCGTTGGGACCGGAGGATCCCGCATTTAGTGAAACAACCCCCTACGATCCGCGTTCGCCGTACTCGGCCAGTAAAGCGGCCTCCGATCACCTGGTACGGGCTTATTTCCATACTTACGGCTTGCCAGTCACGCTAACCAATTGTTCCAATAATTACGGGCCGTATCAGTTCCCGGAGAAGTTAATTCCGTTGATGGTAATGAATGCCTTGCAGGGGAAACCCCTTCCGGTTTATGGAGATGGCAAACAGATTCGGGACTGGTTGTATGTTGAAGATCACTGCGAGGCAATTCACCTGGTTGTCAAAAAGGGTCGAATTGGCGAAACTTATAATATTGGCGGCGGGAACCAGCCTTACAATATTGACCTGGTGCGCGAGATTTGTTCAATTTTGGACGAACTGCGTCCAACTGAAACGCCATATTCTGCGCTGATCTCCCATGTGCCCGACCGTCCCGGTCACGACAGGCGCTATGCGATGGATATTTCTAAAATCCGGCAGGAGTTGGGTTGGATGCCACGCCACGACATCGAAAGCGGCATGCGCGCTACGGTCCAGTGGTATCTTGACCATACGGATTGGGTCAAATCAGTGCTCGGGCAAGACGGTTACGCGGCCTGGCTTGAGAAAAATTATTCCCAACGAGGTGGATCATGAAAGGGATTCTGCTGGCGGGTGGCAAGGGGACCCGCCTTTACCCATTGACATTGGGCGTTAGTAAGCAATTGCTGCCCGTTTACGATAAACCAATGGCGTATTATCCGCTCTCGATGCTGATGCTGGCGGGAATCCGTGAAATATTGGTGATCACCACACCCGAAGATTTGCCGCAATTTCGGCGTTTACTCGGTAACGGGGAACAGTGGGGTATGCAGTTCTCCTTTGAAGAACAGGTTCACCCGCGTGGCCTGGCCGATGCCTTTATCATTGGCCGCGATTTTGTTGGCGGCCAGCCTTCCAGCCTGATTCTGGGCGACAACATCTTTTTTGGAACCGGCCTCTGGGATTCGCTCAAGAATGCTGCCAAGTTAAACCAGGGAGCGCGTATTTTTGCCTATTCGGTGCGAGACCCACAAGCCTATGGGGTGGTGGAGTTTGATGCCAGCGGGCGCGCGCTGACGCTTGAAGAAAAACCCAAGCACCCGCGCTCACGATTTGCCGTTCCGGGCCTGTATTTTTACGACGGCCAGGTCGCCGATATTGCGGCGCGCGTAAAACCCTCCTCGCGCGGCGAGATCGAGATCACCGATGTCAACCGTGTTTATCTTGAAATGGGCCAGCTCTTTGTTCAACAACTGGGTCGCGGCGTAGCTTGGTTGGATGCCGGGACGCATGAGAACCTGCTGCAGGCGGCCAATTTTGTCCAGGCGGTAGAAGAGCGCCAGGGATTGATGATTGGTTGCCCCGAAGAAGTGGCCTATCGCATGGGTTTTATCACTCGTGAGCAGCTGCGTGACCTGGCCCATCCCCTGCGCCACAGCCGCTATGGTGATTACCTGCACCAGTTGACCGAAGAACACCCGGCCTGAGCCGCATGGTAGAATCAGCGTCACGGAGTCTAAACTTGTCTCTAATAACCCCTACCGTATCCCTCGTCATTCCCGTGTTCAATGAAGCCGGGGTGATCGAAGGCACTCACCAAAATCTGTCGGCCACTCTCTCGGCATTGCCTTATTCTTTCACCATTTATTATGTGGATGATGGCTCTGCCGATGGAACGGATGCCTCGCTGGCAGCCATCGCCGCGCAAGATAGCCGGGTGCGAATTCTCAGCCTGAGCCGTAACTTCGGACACCAGGCAGCGCTCTCCGCCGGGTTGGATCACGCCGAGGGAGACATTGTGATTTCGATGGATGCCGATGGCCAGCATCCGCCTGAAATGCTTGGGCAGATGATCGACCTGGTTCGACAGGGGTATGACATCGTTCAGGCCCAACGCATCGAGGAAGAACAGGCTTTTTCGTTCAAATCGGTCACCTCGGGGGCGTTTTATACGCTTATCAACAAAATCAGCGGGACCCGCATCCAGCCGGGGGCAGCCGATTTCCGCGCCATGTCGCGCCAGGCGCTGGAAGGTTTAAAGTCGATGCCTGAGTACCATCGCTTTTTGCGGGGCATGATTGCCTGGATGGGATATAAATCTGTTATCCTGCCTTACCATGAAGAAAAGCGCAAAGCCGGGACGTCGAAATATTCATTGGGCAAGATGCTGCGGCTGGCCTCGGATGCGATTTTCTCGTTTTCGTTGATGCCGTTGTATATTGGTTTGAGCGTAGGCGGGTTATTCCTGGTTTTGGCGGCGGCGCAGATCGCATATGTTTTATTCATCTTTGTCACCAAACCGGCCAACGTTTATATTGCCCCTGGCTGGAGCTCGCTGATGGCGATTTTGTTAATTGCCAGCGGGATTATTATGATTTTGCTGGGTTTCATCGGCGTCTATGTCGGGTATATCTTCCAGCAGGTCAAAGGCCGCCCGGTCTACCTGCTTAAGAACCAACCTCAATGAATCATATTCGAAAAAACTTTGACTTATACTTCCTGATCACCTTAGCGCTGATAGGCGTTGCTTTGGTTTTCTATGCCACATCCACTTATGGCGCGGGATTGCCAACAGACGGGATGCGTTACATTTCTGTGGCGGCAAGCCTGCTTAGGGGGGATGGCTTTTTTGATTATGACCAGATGCCCCTGATCTGGTTTCCTCCGTTGTTCCCGCTGGTCATTGCCGGATTGTCGTTTGTCAGTCGGGCAGATGTGTTTATCAGTGGATGGGTATTAAATGCCCTGCTTTGGGGCCTGAATCTCTTCCTCAGCGGCTGGTTCCTTCGCAGGGTCTTTGGCCGAAATTCTATCTATTTTTATTTGGGGTCGGCCCTGGTATTCCTCTCGCCTTCTTCAATCTACATGCATACTTCGGTGCTGACAGAGCCGCTTTTCCTGACTTTCACCCTGTTATTCTTCTTTGCCGGGAGCGAGTATCTTGAAAAACGCAGCCTTGTCATGCTGGGCTGGATGGTGTTACTCTCTGTGGGCGCGTCCACGTTGCGCTATGCCGGTTTTAGCCATATTGTTGCGGGCGGGTTGATCATTTTGGCTGCCTGGCAAAAGAAAATATGGGTGAGCTTGCCCCTGGGGGCTGTTTTTGGAGCGCTCTCTTTTGCCCCAATTTCCGCCTGGATCTATTTTCACAATTATTTGCCTTACGGCACTTTGTGGGGTTCCTCCAGTGAGGGCAATGTCTTTGTGATTGAAAACCTGCTACAGGCTGCGCGTAAAGTGTTCTACTGGTTTGTCCCTTACAGGCCGATTTCGCCTGAGGGGAAAGTGGAGCCGCTGGTTTTCCTGGCCCTGGTGACGTTGCTTTTGCTGATTCTTAACCGTAAAGAAAACTGGCTGGCGTGGCTGCGTGCTTATCTTCGCCCAGACCAGGCCTCTGCCATGCTTTTTACGCTGGTCAATTTTTCGGCGACCACCCTGATGATCCAAACCTACGATCACCGGGCGCTCCAATCGGATCGATATTATGCGCTAACCCTGGTGCCGTTGGTCATGGTTATCTTCTTGACCTTTGACCACCTGGTTCGGCCACATTTGCGATTTTCCGAAAAACAACTACAAGTTGGTTTGATTGGAATTTTTCTGCTCTGGTCGCTGTTACCCGTTTCACGGTTTACCGAGTACCTGCGGTTAAGTCTTGAGAACGGGGAGGCAGGCTACAATTTACATAATCGACGAGTTTATTATGAGTCAGAGATGCTTGCGCAAGTCGAAAAAATCCTGGCGGCTGAACCGAATGCCAATTTGTACGGCAATCATCCGGCTCCAATCTGGTTTTTTACACGGAAACCCCTTAACGCGCTGATTGCTAAGGATAAAGGTTGGACAAAAGACCAGTTCAAAGAAAAAATGGCCGGATGGCCTTACGACAAGCCGGGATATTTGCTCTGGTTTAACGACGATCCGTATGAAATCTTTTACCCTCCAAAAGATTTATACCTGATTGCGGATATTTACCCGGTCTATGAAGCCGACGACGGAATCATTTTCTATATATCTTCCAGGGAATAACCATGATTGAACAGCCTTTTTACCAGATTACCCTTGTCCGGCATGGCGAGTCGGTGGGGAATGCCGAGAACCGTTTTCAGGGGCAGGCCGATTATCCGCTTTCTGAAGCAGGGCGTGCCCAGGCGCGGGCTTTGGCGGCGCGCTGGCAGGCAGAGGGTGTTACTTTTGACCACGTAATTGCCAGCCCGCTGAGCCGCGCATTGGAGACGGCACAAATCATCGGCAATGCGTTGGGGCTGGCTAACATTGAAACGGATCCGTTGTGGATGGAGCGCGATAACGGCAAACGTTCGGGGATGACCTGGGACGAGGTGCAGAAACACTACCCAGACCCGAGCTTTTCTAACCCTTATGATTCGGTGGCAGAAACCGGCGAAGGCGATTGGGCTTTGTACCTGCGCGGCGGGCAGGCGCTACACCGGGTTTTGCAGCGCCCACCCGGGCGTTATCTGATCGCCTCGCATGGCGCAATCTTAAACCTGGTGTTTTACTCCATCCTGGGCATTGCCCCGCAGCCCAATTTTCAGGGCGCGCGTTTTCGGCTTGGGAATACCTCGTTTTCAACCTTTTTCTATTATCCGCTTTCACATCGCTGGCGGGTGGATGTGATTGGGGATATGAATCACTTGAAAGTGGAAAGTGGGAAGTAGGACTTTCCACTTTTCTTTTGCTTAAAGAATGGACCCTATTCCTGCAGCTTTTTACAATCGTCCAACCTTAACGGTGGCCCGTGAGTTGCTGGGTTGCCGCCTGGTGCGCATCTTCCGCCAGGAACAGCAAGATGATGTGGTTGAAGTGCGTCTTTCGGGCATGATTACCGAAACCGAAGCTTACATCGGTGAGACGGATTTGGGCTGTCATGCCCGGGCGGGGCGGACGAAACGCACACAGGTGATGTATGGCCCGGCGGGGCGGGCGTATGTTTATTTTACGTACGGCATGCACTGGTGCCTGAATGTGGTTACGGAGGCCGAAGGGTTCCCTGCGGCAGTGTTGATTCGGGCAATTGAAACGGAAGAAGGGCTGCGGGTGGTAGAGTCGCGCCGGGCAAAAGCCCAAAGGGCCGATTGGACCAATGGCCCGGCCAAACTCACCCTGGCGTTCGGCATCGATGCCCAACAAAATGGAATTGACCTGACTTCGACCGGGTCTGGCCTGTGGATTGAGCCGGGGATTGTGATTCCTGACTCAAGCGTGACGATTGGCGCGCGTGTGGGTTTATATAGTGTGCCAGAGCCGTGGAAGTCGATTCCGTGGCGCTTTCTGGCGAAACGCTAACCAACGGAGGAACTATGGGCCTTTTATCAGGTAAAAATGCATTAATTTTTGGTCTCGCCAACGACAAGTCGATTGCCTGGGGCATTGCGCAGGCTTTTGCGCGCGAAGGTGCCAAGCTGGGTTTTTCGTATGCGGGCGAGATGCTCGAAAAGCGCGTCCGGCCGCTGGCTGCGCAGTTGGGCGTTGATTTTGTGGAGCAGTGCGACGTGGCTTCAGACGATGAAATTGCGGCTGTGGCTGAGAAGGCCAAAGCGCATTTTGGTGAGGTCGATATTATTGTGCATTCGATTGGCTTTGCCAATAAAGACGAGCTGCAAGGCCATTTTTACAACACCAGCCGCGCCGGGTTCCACCTGGCGATGGATATCAGTGTCTTTTCGTTTGTGGCGCTGGCCAAAGCCTTCCAGCCAATTTTGCGCCGGGGCGGCGCGCTGTTGACCCTGACCTATTATGGCTCGGTGAAGGTGGCGCCCAATTACAACATGATGGGTGTGGCCAAGGCGGCACTCGAGTCGTCGACCCGTTACCTGGCGCGTGATTTTGGCCCGCAGGGTATTCGCGTTAATGCCATTTCGGCTGGTCCGCTGCGCACACTGGCGGCCATGGGCGTGAGCGGTTTCCGCGAGATGCACAAGAACTTTGCGGAGATGAACCCGATGCATGAAAATATCAGCATCGACGATGTGGGCAATGCCGCCACCTACCTGTGCTCCGATTGGGCCGCGCATGTGACCGGCGAAATCCATTATGTGGATAGCGGTTATAACATTATGGCTGCGCCCGAACCGCAAGGCGCGAAAGAGCAAAAGGGCGAGTAACCCTGCAAGATGATAAAATAGGGCACGGGCAACCGTGCTCTTTTTATTCCACGTGATGGTGATCTATGTTTAAACGCAATACTCCCTCCTCCACTCAACCCATGACCCCGCCTGTGGTTCAGGCGGTAGAACGTATCACCTCCGTGCTGGGTCCCGGCGTCATCTGGGAAGGCAAAGTTAGCGGCTCGGGCGGTGTACGTATTGAAGGCACTTTTGAAGGCCAGATTGCGCTAAAAGGGATGCTCGTCGTTGGCGAAAGCGGCCGCGTCACCTGTGAAAATATCCGCGCCAGCACAGTGATTGTGGCGGGCGCAGTCAAGGGCAACATAACCACCCAAAAGCTTGAGATTCGCGCCACGGGCCGGGTTTGGGGCGACGTGGTGACCACTTCTTTCGTGACCGAAGATGGCGCTTTCTTGCGCGGACAGATTCGCATGGAAGAGCATGTTGACCTTGACCTGGGTCCCGAACCCGATTCCACGCCGCCTTTTGAAGCCCCGGCGGCTTGATCCATGCGCTACACCCAAATCCCGGTTCAGACGCATCGCGAAAACCCGGCCAACGCCCGCAGCGTGGGTGCTGCGCTGCTTGTTCGCGCCGGGTACGTCTCTCATGGCGGCGAACTGCTCCCGTTGGGGCAGCACGCCATCCGGCGCCTGCAAAAACTGGCCGTAGCCGACCCGTCTTTCCTCTTTCAACTCGGTCTCGCTCTCTTTTCTGGAAAGGATGAGACCTACTTTCCGCTTTCCACCGGCTCTGTAGATATTTTGACCTGCCCGAAGTGTGGTTTTGCCGCGCGGCTGGAGCTGGCTGCCGTTAAAAAGACGGTTTTCTCCTCCGAGCCGCCCGCTGCGATGGAAAGAATCCTGACTCCGGATTGCCCCACCATCGAAGCGCTGGCGACTTTCCTGTCTGTCCCCCAGCAGAAGACCGCCAAAGCCTTGATGTTTGTCCGTCAAGCGGATAACCGATTTATATTTGTCGTGGTGCGTGGTGATATGACCTTGAGCGAGGCCAAGCTGGCTGCTGCGGTGGGTAAGTTTCGTCTTGCCACCGAAGCTGAAATTCGCGCCGTGGGCGCTGTGCCGGGGTATGCTTCGCCGTTGGGGGTGCGGGATGCGCTGATCGTGGTCGATGACCTGATCCCGCAGTCACCCAATCTTGTGGCCGGGGCCAACCAGGCGGGTTATCATGTTAAAAACGTCAACTATGGCCGCGATTACCAGGCCGGGCTTATTGCCGACCTGGTAATCGCGCAGCCGGGCGATGCCTGTGTCGAATGCGGTTCACCCCTCGAGGCCTGCAAGGGATTGGTGTTGGCTTCGGGCGCGGATTTCGAATACGAAAACATTCTCGTGGCCGTGGCGGAAACCCATCACGATGAAAAGGGCCTGACCTTGCCAGCTTCTGTCGCGCCTTTTGATGTCTACCTGATGCAAGTTCCGGGTAAAACCCTCGACACCCTCCCCGCCGCAGAAGGGATTTACCGTACCCTGACCGAAGCGGGTCTTTCGGTGTTATTTGATGATCGCAACGACCGCGCCGGGGTCAAATTCAACGATGCCGACCTGATCGGTTGTCCTGTGCGCGTCACAGTCGGCGAGCGCGGCCTGCAAAACGGAATGGTAGAATTGAAACCACGGCGCTCCGCCGAAGTTGAGAACGTCTTGCTGGATGTTGTTGTCCAAAGATGCCTTGCGCCCCAATAACAGCGTGAGAGAGGAAAGAAGGTTGTTTTTCTCCTTTCATCACACCACTATCGAGTTCAAATGCCCCCATCCCCTTTTATGAAAATCCCCATGTCTTCCCCTGACCTCACCGATGCCGACCGGCAGGCGGTGATGGAGGTGTTAAATACACCTATCTTGAGCCTTGGCCCCAAGGTGATTGAGTTTGAACAGGCGATTGCACGTTACACCGGCGCGAAACAGGCCATTGCCGTTAATTCTGGCACAGCCGGTTTGCACCTGTGCGTACGCGCCGCCGGGATTGGCGCCGGTGACCTGGTGCTCACCACGCCATTCTCGTTTGTCGCTTCTACCAACGCCTTGTTGTTTGAGAATGCCATCCCGGTCTTTGTTGATGTCGACCCCAAAACCGGGAATATCGATGTCGAACAGGTGGCGGAAGCAGCCAAAAATATCGAAAAATACCTGCCGCGCACGACACACACGGCTCCGCGTGCCTTGAAGGCCCTTTTGCCGGTGGATGTTTTTGGCCAACCGGCCGAAATGGACAAGATTAATGCCATTGCGCGGCAACATGACCTGAAAGTGATTGAAGATTCCTGCGAGGCGCTCGGTGCGACCTGGCAGGGTCAGCAGGCCGGGACTTTTGGCGATTACGGCATTTTTGCCTTTTATCCCAACAAGCAGATGACCACTGGCGAGGGCGGGATCATCGTTACGGATGATGAAGAAGCTGCCAGCTTTATGCGTGCCTTGCGCAACCAGGGCCGCGCCCCGGGCGATACCTGGCTCTCGCATACCTACCTCGGCTACAACTACCGGCTGGATGAGATGTCGGCGGCGTTGGGCATCACCCAGGTGGCTCGCTTGGATGAAATGCTCACGAAACGGGAGCAAGTGGCCGGGTGGTACAGCGAGCGCCTGAGCGAAGTTCCGGGCATCGAGATTCCCCACCTCCGCCCTGAAACAACGCGCATGTCGTGGTTTGTTTACGTCATCCGCATTGACCGCTCAATTGATCGCGGTGAGTTGGCTAAACGTCTCGAAGCGCGCGGTGTGCCGGTACGGCCATACTTCTTACCCATTCACTTGCAGCCGTATATGGTGGAACGCTTTGGCTATCGTGAGGGAGATTTCCCGGTCACCGAAGACCTGGGCCGGCGTGGGCTGGCGGTCCCGTTTAGCGGGGTGATGAGCGAGGAACAGGTTGAATACGTTTGCGCGGCGTTGCGCGACGAGATTCGGGTAGCTTAATGCAGGTTTTTTTGCCGTCCCGCCAGCGCGGGTTGGTGCTTCACATCATCCTGGCGATTGTCCTGGCGGCAGTCGCGGTCTTTGCTTTTTGGCTGGCGTTTGATACGCAAGTGGGCTTAAGTTTTGCGCTGTACTTGTTGTTGTTCCTGGTTTGCATCATCCCGGTGCCGATTTTGTCTTACCGGGCTTATGCGCTGACCCGCGCCTCGTACATGCTCGACCGAAATATCCTGCGGTTGAACTGGGGACTGCGTTCTGAAGATATCCCGGTTTCAAATGTCGAGTGGGTGCGGCCAGTACAGGGGCTGATTGCTCCGCTTAACCTGCCCTGGCTGCGGCTGCCGGGCGGTATTTTGGGGGTTACCCGTCAGCCCGATATTGGCCTGGTCGAGTTTATGGCTTCCGAAACGGATACCATGCTATTGGTGGCGACGGCCCGGCGTGTTTACGCCATTTCGCCTGCCGACCCGTCTGGTTTTTCAGTGGCTTTCCAAAAGGTAATAGAGATGGGCAGCCTGGCGACCGGCCAGGCGCACTCACAATACCCATCCTTTGTGGTGGCGCAAGCCTGGGATAGCCTGGTGGTGCGTTATTTGTGGCTGGCGAGCGCTTTCCTGAATATTGGCACGCTGGTTTGGGTGAGTATCCTGATCCCGTCTGTTAACCAGGTTCCCCTGGGTTTTTCCCCGGCCGGGCTGCCGACCGAGCCGGTGCCATCCGTCCAGTTGGTGCTGTTGCCGTTTCTCAATGCTGTCTTGCTGGTCGTTGGCTGGCTGGTGGGGCTGTTCTTCTATCGCCGCGTAGACCAGCGCTTGCTGGCTGTGGCGGTGTGGGTCTCGGGGGCGCTGACCTCGCTTTTCTTCTTGCTGGCCGTCTTTTTCATCGCAACTACACCCTTTTAATATGCAACTTTTTCTTGGCTTTTTACTGGCAATCGTTATTGCCTTTGCAGCGTATCGTGCCCACAGCCTTAGCAAATCTGGCGCCTGGGCGGCGATTGCGGTCGGCACTGTCATCTTTGGCGTGGGGGGCTGGCAGTGGGCCATCCTGCTGCTGACGTTTTTTGTCACTTCCAGCGGGTTAACACGCGCTTTCAAGAAACGCAAAACTGGCTTGAGTGAGAAATTTTCAAAAGGCGGCCAGCGGGATGCAGGCCAGGTTTTTGGGAATGGTGGCCTGGCGATGCTTTTTGCCGGGTTGTCGTACTTCTTCCCGGGCCAGCCCTGGGTTTGGGCGGCTTTTGCAGCTTCGCTGGCGGCTGTTAATGCCGACACCTGGGCCACCGAACTGGGCGTGCTCAACCCGCACCCGCCGCGAATGATTACCAGCTTCAAAGTTGTGGAAAAAGGCACCTCTGGCGGCATCTCCCTGGTGGGGACTTTCGCCTCCCTGGCCGGGTCCGGGCTGATTGGTTTGCTTGCGGTTCTCTTCCCCCCGTATCCGCTGCCCTGGACTCTGGGCTTGTTTATCACCCTGGCTGGTTTGCTTGGCTCATTGTTCGATTCGCTGCTGGGGGCCACTGTGCAGGCGATTTATCATTGCCCAAGTTGTAATAAAGAGACTGAGCGGCATCCGCTTCATACCTGTGGAAGTCTTACCACGCTCAAGCGTGGCTGGCCCTGGCTCGACAACGACTGGGTCAATCTTAGTTGTGGCGTGTTTGGGGTGTTGTTCATCTTGCTGTTTGTGTGAAATGCCTTGCTTCTCGGCCAAAAATCAAATGAAAAACAGCTCCGGAAGCCCGGAGCTGTTTTTATAACCGTTGGTTCTTAGTGGTGGTGGTCGTCGCCGTGGACGTGACCGTGTTCCAATTCTTCTTCGGTGGCATCACGCAGGCCCACAACTTTTACCTTGAAATGCAGTTCTTTGCCAGCCAAAGGATGATTGAAGTCGAGTTTGACATTTTCGTTGTCAACGCGGTCGATGCGGGCCATCATCGGGTTGCCATTCTCATCCTGCACTTGCAATTCAACCCCGGCCTCGAGCGGAATTTCAGCCGGGAACTGGGATTTAGGAACATCGATAAAGGCATCCGGGTCAAGCAGACCGTAACCATCCTCGGCGGCGACAACGACTTCCTTGCTCTCGCCAATTCCCATTCCATAGAGCTCGTCTTCCAGTCCAGGAATGATGTTTCCCTCACCCTGTAAAAATTCCAAAGGTTCTTGCCCTTCAGACGAATCTACCAACTCACCGTCTACGTGCAGGGTGTATTCCATAGAAACAACCTGGCCATCCTGAACTTTCACATCGCTCATTTTTTTTCTCCTTATCTGGCTATATAAATTGGTGGATAGCCAGTCAATGCGATGATTTTACTTTCTTTTAGAAATCTTGTAACGTATTTTTTCTGCTATTTATATGCTATGCTTATGTTGTATGGAAAAGTCTTTCGACCGGGCCGCGCTTTTCTCGCCTGCAACGCTTTTAATTGCGCTTGTTTTTGGGCTGATTGGAACCCTGACGCTGTGGGCCAATATGCGCATCCCGAGCATGTGGGGCAGCGATGTAGCAGCCGATGTGCGCGAGATTTTTGTGGTTTTGGGCGCAGCGTTAACCGGGCCGGTTGGCGGAGCCATTGCAGGGTTGGTCTCGACCATCTATTCCCCGGCCCCGGCGCCGGTTTTGCATGCCAGTACAATGATTGCCCACAGCCTGGCGGGGATGGTGCTGGGCTGGACTTTTATGCGCGTGCGTCCCACTCATGCAACTTTTGACTTGTTCGTTAAATGGTTTGGCTGCATCAGCCTGTATTACCTGACCCTGGTTTTTTCCTTCCTGGCCCTGGCTTCGCTTTTGGCCCCATCCTGGGTCAATCGGGCCAATACTAGCGACCCATCCTGGATGCCCTACGTGCTGATAGCGTATAGCGCCCTGCCCGAGCTTTTCTATACCCTGCTCATTACTTCGGTGGTAATGCTGGCGCTCCCCATTCGCTATCGATTCCGTTTGTGGAGAATATCACACCACGGCGTTGACAAAATAAAGGACACATAGTAATATACAGCCCGCTCTGGCGAGGTAGCTCAGTGGCAGAGCAAGCGGCTCATAATCGCTCGGTCGTGGGTTCAAATCCCACCCTCGCCACACAAAGACCCGAAAGGGTCTTTTCTTTTACCTGCTCATCGTCTCATTGGATAATAAAACGCCATGCCGTTGAAGGCATGGCGTTTTATTATCTCGTGAAGCAGATTTAAGCTTGCATTTGTAAGTATTGGTGCAGCAGCGGGTTAAAGACATACAGACGCTGGTCGGGGGTCTCTTTAAGGATGCCTTTGGCCAAAAGCCCGCGCCGGTAGGGTTCCTCAATGCTTGGGCTGCGGCCGTGCGCAAAATGGATCAGGTGCTGGCGTTCTTCGGGTTGCAGGCTTTCGAGAAGCTTGCGATATTCTTCTGAAATGGTGAAGCGCCTGATCAGTTCAACCGGGTTGACCAGCGCAGAATTATCTTCGCCCAGTTCACGCATCAGCGAGAAGAGCGCAACGATTGTGCCGGGGTGCCCGCCGCTTAGTTCATAGAATTTTTCGCGGGTGCGCGGCATCAGGATCGGATGGCGCATCCGTTGTTCGAGCGTGCCCAGCATTTCGAAGGTATCTTCGCGGGTATAAGGTCCAAGACTGACCTGGTTGCGCGAGATTAATTCATAGAAACTTTCGTTGTCTATTTCGGGCCGCAGGGTGTCGGGCAGGTTGCGCACAAACAGGGCGTAGCACAGGCGGGTTTTGTTCAGGTCACGGATACCGCGCAGGTGGGCGAACACTTTAACCGGCAGGGCGGCATAGGTTTCGTCAAACTCGTCGAAGATGTAACAAATTTTCCGCTGCTGGTAGTTACAGATTGTGGTAATGGCCAGCTCGAGGCAGCGCAGCGCTTTGAGCGGGTTGGGCTGGTCGAGCATCGGCATCTGCAATTCTTTAATGAATTTTTCGGCCAGTTTTGTGAGTTCGTCATCCTGCCCGGCTGTGTAGAGCAGGGTGGTAAAGGCCAGTTCGTAGAACCCCCATTCGGTCATTTCGCTCAGGCGGTTCATATCCATGCGAATGAGCAGGTATTTTTCTTTTTGGTCGCGCAGGTAGTGCGCCTGCACGTCTTCACGCATCAGGTAGTCGAGCAGGCGTGTTTTGCCCATGCTCCCGGCGCCGATAACAAAGCACGATTCGGTGCTTTTAATCAGGTCAAATAAAGGCGAAAGTACTTCGTGACGGTAGTTGAATTGTTCCTTTGTGTCCGTTGACATGAGACCCTCCAATCAATCCATCGATGTCCATTCGGCTGGCGGCCATGCTTCTCCCCAGTGTTCCAGGCGATGGCAAATGACGCTGGCGAGCATGAGCGCGCGTTCACGGCATTTGTCATCTGGAACGATTGTAGCACGGAAGAGACTGTTGAAATACAGGCCGAGTAAATACTCTTTGATGTCGTCGATCCCGGTGCAATCTTTAACCAGCGAGCGCACAATTGATATGGTGGCGAGCGCTTTGCTGGCCTGGGCATCTTGCAAAAAGGCTCCTGAAACAGGCAAAGCGCCAATCGCATCCTGTCCGGTAATCAGCAGGCATAATTGGTGGAAAGAGGCAAAATTATCGCTGGAGCAGGTCAGGCGGTTGATGATATCCGATTCGAGTTCGATGAAATCTTGTAAGATGTGACCTTCTTCGGTGCGCTCGAAGTCGATGACCCAGGCATTGTTTTGTTCATCGACCAGCAGGTTGTCACCGTGCAGGTCGCCGTGGGTGATGGCGGTATGGGTGTCGAAGATTCCGATTGGCCGGGTGCGGTCGAAAATGTTTTGCTTGAACCACGCCACCGGGTCGATTGGTTGTAGGCGCTCGATAAGGTTTCCAGCCATCAACTGCTGCGGGGCCGGGTACGAGAATTCCTTCAGCTTCCGCTCATACCATTTGTCCCAAACCTTGTCATACCAGTCAAAGAGTGGGATTTTCTGGCGTGGAACTTTGTTTTCGTAATGAGATTTCCACGACTCTTTGAAAAAGGATTCGAGACAGCGTTGGATTTTGTCGAGCTCTTCCATTTGGAAGAAAAGCGCAAAGGGGCGCACCGTTGCGTCACCCACATAGGTGTAAATGGCTGCGCCGATATCCCATAGCAGGATATTCTCTTCCATGGTGGCGTTGTAGCGGCCCACCAGCCTGCGTCGAATGTGGGCTTTGTAGCGCTCGATCTCTTTTTCGATTTTCTCGCGGCGGGCCAGTTTTACAACGACAGGCTGTAGTTCGGTCCCCTCTGCTTTTTCGTACACGACCAGGATGACTGATTTAGGGCGCGGGACGGTGACGAAGTTGGATGATTCGTGGTCTTTGCCCAGTTTTTCGAGGCGTAATTCGCGCGCTTCTGGGAATAAGCGCGCCAGGGCATCATAGAACTGATCACAATATTCGGCGTCAGACGTGCCAAACAGGGGCAGCAAGATTTCATCCAGTGGGTCCGGGAAATCGACCACCAGGTTCTTTTTTGCAGCACAGATTTTCCCGGCGGCGCGGTCGAGTTTTTCGTGTAAAGGGGTTGTTCCATATTGTTTCCCAACATAACTGACCGCGCCGTAATCTTCCAGGATGTTGCTGACCACCTGGTCGTTTCCATGCCCGCTGAGAATGATACTTTCTGCCGGTTGCAGCCGGGCGATGAGTTCCAGGCCGCTGCGGTCGTCCGGGTCGAAATCATCGCGTAAACGCATATCTACAACTGCGATCTGGCAGCGATGTTCACGAGCCTTTTGTACGGCATCATTCAAGAGCGCATCGCCTGTGCCGTGCGCGAGAATGGCGGTATAGCCCCAGCGTGTAATTCTCTCTTGTAGAAGCTCACAGGTGCGAAGATCGTTATCCACGATTAAGACGCGCGGCTTGATGAGGGTCTGGATGCTCTGATTCATTCAACCTCCGGGCTTCCATCTAGTAAGGCATGGGCCGGGCAGGGAAATTTGATGGAGAAAGTGGCCCCTTTGCCGGGTTCCGATGGCAGTAGCCTGATCTTGCCTCCCATGTCTTCGATCATTTGGCGGGTAAACAACAGACCATAGCCACCTCGTCCTTTGGTGATCACCCTGCGCTGAAGAATGGATAGCCGCGCTGTTTCGCTTACACCGGGACCAAAATCCTGGAATTGGATTTCGATGTTTTTATCATCTTCCAATTTGCGAGTACGAACGATAATTTTCTTTTCGGGGGTTTCTTGCATGGCCTGCCAGGCATTGCGAACCAACTGCCTGAAAACGCGTTGGAAAGCGACCGGGTTGACGCGAATATACGTTTGGGGGCAATGGAGTTCCATCTCAACGGCAATTTCTCGCTGGCGGCTGGCAACTTCAATGTTCTTGCGCACGGTTTCATCCAACGGAAGTGTTTCAGGGTTGGGGTTGGTCCAGGGGCCTGCGCTGGCCAGGATGGCAGCACTTTCTTCGATTTTTTCTGCGTAGTTTTTGATCAACGGATTATTCGCCGATTCGTCTTTGACGGCATCGGCCCAGCCCCGAATATGGAAAACTTCCCGGTTAATATCATGCGCCAGGTCGGCCGCCCAAACATAAGCCGCCGCAACAGTGGAGGTAAAGTCAAGGCGTTCTCCCTGCTGGGCGCGCTCCAAAGCCATGCTGATCTGGCTTGCTACAGTCTCCACCAGGGCAATATCATCTTTGCTGAACCCGTGCTTGATCTGGCGTTCCAGCGCCAGCACTCCCAGCAATTTGCCCTGGCTGCTCATCAGCCCCACACATAACTCTGAGCGGGTTTTGGAGCTTAACGGCAGGTAATCGGAGCGCGCCTGCACATCGGGGACGTGCTCTAGCCGCGCCCGATGTGAGCGTTGCGATTTTCGCGCCGCCGTGCAGGCCAGTGATGGTCCCTTGAGCGGGAAGGAGTCGATGTTTTTGAACCCGGACCGGTCGATGGGGTAAAAGTTCTGGGTTCCGGGGGCAAATTTCAGGGCGTCGTTATCTTCATCGTAAAGCAACACGCACAGGGTGGCCTTTTTGAAGAATCCGCGCAGCTTTTGCAGCACCTCCTGCAACATCTTCTCCATATCCAACTCGGTGCCAATCGCTTCAGCAATTTCGAGCGCCGCTTTCATGCGGCTGTGTTCTTTTTGCTCATCCAACCGGCGCGAGTTCTGGATGGCGACGGCGGCCAGGCTGGCAAACGATGCGGCGTGGTGCACTTCCAGTTCAGAGAAGTTGCGCGGTTTGCGGTAGTTCAGGTACAGCACCCCCAGCGACTCCCCGGTTTGGGCGTCACGGATGGCTATGCCGATCATGGCCTTGACGCCCTCGTGCTGGATGAAAAGGTGGTCGGCAAAGCGGATGCGCCCCACCCTGGCCTCCCGGCTGTCCATATCGGGGACGACTTTTTGGCCGGTTTTCAGGATATGGGCGGTCACGCCATTGGAGGCTGGTTTCTTGTTCACCGATTGTTCGATCGGGAATTGCAGCTTCCCGGCCGCGCTCCAGTTTTTGGCATCGAACTCGAAGACTTTGCCCTCCTTGAGCGGGTAGATCACTACCCAATCGGCTTCGGTAATGGCGCGGGCGGTTTCGCAAATGGCTTTGAGCGTTTTGTTGAGGGGTTCGCGCCCCGAGGCCCCCATGATGCGATAGTTGGCATCCAACAGCTCTTCGCTTTTGTGACGCTGGCGCAGGGTTTCACGCACCACCCCGGCATTGTTGAGCACGGTTTGCAGCCGATTCAGCGCGTTGGGGTTGAGCGGGTTGTTGTTATGCTTGTTATCCACAATCATCGTCCCCAGCACATGCCTGCCTGCCAGCAGCGGCAGGACAGCGCATTCTGCCAGGTCGATTTTGGCGGTCAGGCTGCCGGGCAGGCGCTCTTGCCGCTCGCCGGTCTTTACCAGGACGTATTTTTGGCCGTGTAGCGCCTCGGCGATGGCATCCTGGTGGCCGTTGAGTTCAAATTCGATCGTTGTCACCAGCTTTTCAAACTCGGTGGCTGGGATTTTGTTGGCGCGCAGGTCGCGCAGGTAGCTGCCAAAGGTGTAGCCGCGTTTTTTGTCGCGTTCCCAGTCGCGCATGGCGCGGTTGGTGTCTTCGGTGCCGATGGCAAAGCGGCCAACTAGTTTGGTCCCATCTTCATTGGCCAGGAAGAGCAGCGCGCGGTTAAACCCGGTCCCAAAATTGGAGGTTGCCAGGGTCAGCACAGTGTGCCACAGGTATTCTTCTTTTTCCTGGGCCAGGCTCAACATTTCGGCGCTGGCCTGGCGCAAGGTGTCCAGCCGTTCGGCATCCAGGTGTTCGTTTTCTGCCGAGCGACTGAGCTGGATGGCCCCGGCAATCTGGTCTGCGACCGAGGCCAGCAGGTGTTGTTCGTGTTCGCTGAAAGGCTTTTTGTGCTTGATGCGTTGCAGCACAATGGCCCCAAAGGCCCGGTCGCTGATTTTGAGCGGCACCCCCAGCCAGCTGGCAGGCGTCTCGCCCTCCAGGCGGATCTGGTGTTGTTGGGCAAAGGTCTCCACCTCCAGCGGGGTAGCCAGCAGGATTTCTTCTTTGTTATTGAGCAGGTAGCCTTCCAACCCGCTGCCCGCGCGTTTGATGATGCCTTCATACTCGTGCCCGTGCTCATACAGGTAGTGAAAATCCAGGTTTCCGGTGGCTTCATCGGTCAGGATAACGGCAAAGTTGGAGGCCGGGATATGCCTGGTGACCTGTTCGCGCACTTCGCGCAGCAGCGGGGAGAGGTTATCGGTGGCAGCCATCGAAGTGATGTAGCGGCCAATGTTGGAGATGAGATTGGCGTCTTTTTCGCTGAGCTGGATACGCCCCACCATGCTGGCATGTTCCAGCACGACTGATACCTGGCGGGCAAAGAAGTTCAACTGCGTGCGCTCGTGCTCCCCCAGGTTGCGGTGGATCTGGCCGTAATCCAGCAGCAGCGCTCCCAGCAGGTTTTCGCCGCTCCACAAGGGCAAGATGCACCAATCGCCATGCGGGAATGGGAAATCGTCTCGGCATTGCAGCGCCGCCAGGATCTCGTTGGGGTTTTTGCTGCGCAACAGGGTGACATCGTGTGATTGCAGCGCAACGCGCAGGTCGCCCCAGGTGCGCAGGGGGAACAGCCGGTCGGAAAAGTGCGGGATGTGGTTCTTCCCGGCCGCCTGGATGCCGACCATCATGATGTTTTTGGTGGCGTCGTCTTTGGTGGGTTCCCAGAACAGGTGAGCGCGCTCAAAGCCCAGTTTGAGCGCATGGTCTACCACGACCTGGGCCACGTTGAGAAAGGCGCGTTCGCGCAGGGCGGCTTCGGTCATGCTGGTGAAGATTTTCTGCCAGTCATGCTCGCGCTGTTCTTTGCGGCGCTGCTTGAGGGCTTTCAGGATGTAGATGAGTTCGCGGTTGGTGAAGGGTTTTTGCAGGTAGCGGAAGGCTCCGGCTTCGTAGGCGCGCAGGCCGTTTTCCTGGTTATCGTCGCCAGTGAAGATGATGGCATCGGTATCGGGGCTCAAGTTGCGCAGTTCGCGCATCGATTCGATGCCGTCTTTGCCAGGGCCGAGCAGTTGGTCGACCAGGAAGACTTCGTAGGGTTTGCCGTGCTGGGCGGCTGCCAGGGTTTTTTCGATGGCCTCGGGCAGGTTGGTGGTGATCTCCGCCGTGGCTTCCTCGGCGGTTTCGAGCGCCAGTTTGACGATTTCGGCATAGTCTCGGTTGTCATCCAGGATTAAGACACGACACATACGAGCCTCTTTCACACCTGGGCGGGGATTTCGATGGCAAAGGTGGTCCCGCTCAAAATGCAGCTTTCATAGACGTAGATGCGTCCACCCATCTCTCCTACCAGGTTGCGGGAGATGTACAGGCCGATGCCGCTTCCGTCGTGACGGGTGGTGTAACCGGGTTCGAAGATTTTCTCGAACAGGCTGGCGTGGACGCCGGGGCCGCTATCTTCGATCAGGATGCGGAAAAAGCCCTGGGTTTTGACATCCACGCTTGAATCGAGCCGCACCTGAATCCAGCCGCCCGAATCGGGGCGGACTTCGCTAATTTGTTGTACGGCGTTGAGCAGCGTGTTGAGCAGCACTTGCTCCAACGCGGCGGCCTGGCTGCGCACTACCAGCAGGTCGGGTGGCGGGTTGAAAACAACCGTTACGTGGGCGCGGTCACTGGTGTCGCCCAGCAGTTTGATGGTTTCGGCGATAATTTCATCGACACGCAAGATTTCGCTTTTGTCTTTGGCGGTAATGCGCCCAAACATGCGAGTTGTGCTAATGATTTTTTTGATATATTTTTGGATTTCGATTAATTCGCTGCTGATGAGCTGGTTGCGCGTCTCGTTCAGGTCAGCGCGATCGGTTTTTTTCTCTAGCTGTGTCAGGCTGAATTGAAGATTCTCGAGCCGTGAGGCCAGCGGCCCGACCAGGTTGTTGATTTCGTGCACCATGGCGCGGGTGATATGCCCAATGAGCGCCGTGCGCTGGATGAGCATGGATTGTTCTTTGAAGTTGCCTTGCTCGATCAGGGTTCCCAGCGCCAGGGCAATGGCCTCGACAAAGATTTTTTGCTCCGGGCTGACCTGGTGCTGGTGCCGGTCGAAGACAAACAAGGCATACTCTTGTTGGGTCTGGGCCATAACCGGGACGCCAATGCAGCAGGCCATGTTGGGCATGATTTCGAGCAGGTAGCGGAAGCGGTCACGGTCGCGGGTCTGGATGTCGTTGGAGATGACGATGTCGTGGTCTTCGGCCACGTCTCGCACTGGGCTAAAAATGAGCTGTGAAATGGCCCCACGATTGAGCAAGGTTGAGTCGCCGGAGCGTTCTGAGATGTGTACAACGCGGTGAATGGGGTCGAGGCTGAACAGGATGGCTTGCTCAAACCCAAGCGACCGGCGGCACTGCCCGAGCAAGGATTGGATTGCATGCGACAGTTTTAGGCCGGGAAGGGGTTTGAGTGTCAGGCTGGGGCGGGTGATGGGTTGGGTTTCGGGGGACAGGGCTTCGGCGGGGGTGTCGGTTTTTTTCAGGATCGAGATCAGGTCTTCGGGTAAGAGTGGTTTGGGAATCAGCTCTGCGCCACGGGTGCGGAGTCGATCCAGGTCGTCCATAATGTCATCGGCGCGGGCCCAGTCGGTGGCGCAGACAACGCGCACGCCGGGCCAGCGTTCCAGTACCCGGCTGGTGAGTTCGGCGCCGTTGATACCCGGCAAGCCAATATCGACCAGCAGGAGATCGGGCAGGGATGTTTCCATGCGTTCCAGGGCCAATTCGGCGTTTTCAACCGCCTCTACACGTTGGCCGATGCGTTTAAGCCAGTTGCTGGCCGCAGCGCGCTGTTCGGGTTCGTCTTCGACGATCAAGATGTATTTTTGGGGTGCACCGGGTCGCAGGAATTCTTCCAACTCGGCAAAGTTTTCCCCGTTGGGGTTCAAATCTTTGGATGGCTGGCGTGGCAGGCGGCCTTCGCCGGGCGCGGGCGATTGGGATGGCAGCCCCAGGCTGATGTGCCGGTTGTGCCGGTCAATTGCGCGCAGGGTGATCCGTACCCGGTCACCGGGCCAGAACAGGTCGAGTGGCTGGGACTTGACCCAGGCCGGGAGCTGTGTCTGGTGCAACAGGCCGGTCAACCCCGATGCCAGTTCGATGAATGCCCCATAATTGACCACCCCGGTCACAATCCCTTCGTAGATCTGGTCTTTGTCGAGCTTTTCAGGCAACTCGTCCCACGGGTCGTTTTCGGCCAGGCGCAGGCTGAACTCTTGTTGCTGGTGGTCTTTTTGTTTAATCGGAACGGCCCACCCGCTCCAGCCTATGGGGCGTGAGCTGCGCCAGTGTTGGCGTTTGGCATAGTCCCAGGCTATTTCACGTACCCGTACAATGCCGGTTTGGCCGTTATCGAGTTCGACATGCAACCCAAGCGGGAGATGTTTTGTAACGGTAACCCTGACACGTTGAGAGTGGGATGAGTCGTCCATGGGGGCGTTCTTGCGATGAGCGCTTTACAATTTTTCGATAAAGTGGATCGAAGGGAGACCGGGTTCGGGTGGGTAGGGCAGGCGTAGGGCCACCTGGGTTTCTGCCAGGTCGGCAATGTCACGAATACGCGCCATGCCGATGGCTGGCGATGGCCGGGGCTCGATATTGAGCCAGGCCAGGTGATTGGCCCACTCCCCGGCGGCGCTGGCATCGGCGGGATGTTCGACATGGAACCCTGGCGAAAGCAGCTCGGGACCTTCACGGGTAAGCGCTGCCCCTACGGGTCGCAGCAGCGAATCGGGGAGCCCGGTGGGGCAGGCCAGGTGCACTTGCAACAGGTAGAACTTTTTCCAGGGTGAGAGACGCCGGGAGATGAAATTCTCGGTCCACTGTTCAAAGGGCAGCGGCTGGTAGGGCAGTTTGGGCGGCTCGGCGGGTTGCGGCGGGTGAAGCATGTTCCACAATTCCATGCGTTCCACATGGCTGACAAAGGTTGGACGCAGCGCCACGTTAAACATCACCGGGTGTGGGAAAGTGCCCAGCGTGCGCCAGATTTGTTCATCGGAGCGTTCTGCGGCTTGCCAGAGCCCCACAACGAACAAGCGGTTTTTGCTGGTGCGGACCGGGGCCTCGAAGCGCATGATCTGCGCCAGGTGCGCTGGTTGCTGGCATTGGGCCAGTAGGGTTTTACCGGTCAACTGGTCGAATAACTCGCCAGATTCTGCCGGGTAAAGCCTGTAATCGGTGGGGACGGTGGCGACTAACTCATAACAAAATTCGATGGCGCGTTGCTGCGCTTCGGTTGCCGTGGGTGCGCGCACTTTGCCCACCAGGGCCAGCAGTAAACCCGTTTCGGGGATGCGAATGGCCCTGAGCGCCAGGGAGCGTTGTTCCGGGCTATCTTCCTGGGCCGTGTTGTGGTTATAGAGTGATTCAATGAAGTTTTTGTGCCGGTCGGCGGCCTCGCCGAGCAAAGCCTGGGCATTAAAGCCCCATCGCATGGCGAGCAACTCGCTGAAAGGGCGCCGGCAAAGCTGGCAGGCAAAAACAGCCTGCCAGCCGTCTGAAAATTGTTGCAACCCCACCCTTACATTTTCAATGTTCATTCGGCTCCGGGTTTTTTCTTCTTGGGAATCATCAGGTGGATGAAAGCATCCTCGTCGTCAGCTTCTTCTTCCTTTTGGGCGGACTTTTTTTTACCCGTTTCTTTGGCGGGTTCTGTCAGGGGTTTATCTTCATCGAGGGCTTTGTTCTGCTCGGCCCGAGAGCGGCTTTCCGATTTCAGCACCTCTGTCAGCATTTTGACGACTTTAATACCCTCATTGCTGCTTACCAGCCCAGGCTGTACCAGCGCCGGAACCAGGGCCTTAAGCGCTTCTTCCAGCGACTCAATTTCCTGGGTTTTGATTTTGTATTCATATTCGGGCATGCGCTTGGTGATTTCAATATCGGTCAGCATCCGTTTGACATCGCCCAGCTTCAATTCTTTGAGTGTTTCATATTTGGCCCAAACCAACTTTGCCTGGCCCTCGGTACTGGCCTTGATGCGCGCCAGGACGCCATTGAGCCCGGCCAGTAGCTCCTGGTTGTGCAGGTTTTCAACCTCGGCCTGGGTTTGGTTGCCCTGTAAAAGACGTTTTTTCAGGATTTGCTGAACTTCGGAGTTGACTTCGCGAGTCAAGACGCGCACATCAAAAACCGAAAAGGCCCGGCAGGCGTGGCTTTGGCGAATTTCGTGGGTGATTTCTTGCGCCAATTGCGCGTCATCCAGGATTTGGCGGTTGTCTGGGCTGCTGATGAGTTCCTCGTGCATGTGGCGCGAGATGATGCGGCGCAGCGCAGCCTGGCAGGCGTCTTCGAGCGCTTCTACCGGCCCAACGGTGCTGAACAGGCGATCAGGGTGGATGACCTGGTAATTAATACCGATCTGGATGGAGAAGGAAGCCCCATCGGCGGTTTCTTCGCTGACGACGGGCAACAGGCGGTAGCGCTGGTGCTGGTCGATGTAATAAACCGCGTAGCGCCCGGCCGGGAATTCGACATACCCTCCATCGGAGGGGATGGGTTCGCCGCTGGGGGACACCACGATGGCTTTGGTGGCCGGGAAAGACGGCAAAAAGCCCCTTCCCAGCAGCCCCACTTCAAATTCGAAGGGGCCATCCATCAACTGGGTGTCTGAAAATTCGGGCGGTTCGTAGCGCTCTTGGCGACCGGTAAATTCGACAATCCGGCGCAGAAAGCCTTTGTTATCGGGTTTGGTCATGGGCGGCTCCTTATGTAACCGGTTTCAGTGTCTTTAATATCTTACAGCAAATTCGTATAGGTTTCAATACTGGGAGATGAGAATCGGGGAAAGCCAGGTTGGGTCGTTTCGGTTGCGGGAAGCCAGTTCGCGGCGGGCATCCCACAGGGCGCTATCCAGCTGCCCGCGCCGCAAAAGGCTTTTGTAAAAGCCCAGGCAAAGGTTAATGGAGCTTTCATCGGATACCGGGGCGCGGAATCCGAGTACCGAAGGCACTCCCGATTGAATGGCAGCGTCGGCCAACCCTAAAAAGTCATCTGTAATGGCCGGGTCGGGGCTGGTTTCGGTTCCGTGGCAGCAACTCAGGTAAACAAAGCGGGCCTCGGAGTTGCGCAACAATTCGGTTAGTTCGGTTGCCGCCATTGGCATGCGCCGCCCTTGTTTGCCGGTCTTTTCCCAGAAGAAGAGCGAGCTTCGTTCGGGCGAGGCGTTGCTGTAACTGCCATGACCGCAGTAGTGGATGATGTCGTAGCCTGGTTTGGATAGTTCAGCCCTGACAGCATCGTAGGAGGCTTCCTCGGTGGTTAACAGATTTGCTGTGACTGAGATAAATTCGTGTCGGGCCAGGTATTCATACAACTTGCGCGCTTCGCGGTCTGCGCCTGGGATATCGGGTGATGTGTTGGATGCAATAATTAATACGTTGATTTGCTTCTTAAGTGCCAGGAATTCAGGCGAAATGCCTTCGCGCCTGGGGCTAATGGAGGTGACGATACGGGTCAGAGGATGCTGGAGCACCAGGTAGTCTTCGGGGTCTTCGGAACGCAAGAATTCGAGCGGAAGGCCCAGGCCCTCGCGGGGAGTTTCGATGTAGAGCGAAAGACGTTTGTTGTGCCCGATGGCGCGCGCATAGGTTGACAGGACCGTTGAGTGCTGCCGGAAAACTTCATCCCAAAGTTCTTCGCCCAGGTATTTGGCCTGGGTGCGCCAATCTTCCGGGTCGGTGATGGCCTGGTGTGCGCGGAGTTTGTATTTTTTGTGGTCAATCTTGAGCTGGGATGAGTCCATCCCTGAGTAGACATAGCCCCCGCGGGCGCGGATAAAAATGGGGACGTTGTTATGGAGCGAAATGGAGAAGGAGATGTCTTGTTGGTTTTGCTCGTCCTGCAAATAGCCCTGAATCTTGCCGGTGGTGGCAGATTTGGATGGCGGCTGGCCGGTATCGCTGTCTTTGGTCTGGCTGAGTTGTTTTTCCTGTTCGTGCAGGGCGGCCAGGATTTGTTGATCCATATCAGGCGTTTTTTCGATGGCGAGGATGCCATGATAACGTACAGCCCAGTCGACTTGTGCAGTGAGTTTGTGCGCCGAAAACAGGATGATCCCGGTCGATGGGCGCAGCTTTTTGAAAGTCATCCCCAGTGTCAGGCCGCTGTTGTCATCTTCCCCGAGGCCAAACAGGCGCACATCGATCAGGGCAAAGTTGAATTCATGCTGGATGAACAGGTCAAAAGCTTCGGCCGGGGTAGAAGCGGTTTGTACTTCGTAACCTGCGTCGTGCAACACCCCGCGCATGGTGGCGCGCACATCGGGTTCATCATCAACGATTAGGATTTTATACTTGTCCATGCGCCACTCCTTTAGACAATCGTTCTGCAATCAGGGAGGCAGCCAGGAAGGCGTGATCGCGGATTGGGCGGGGCAGGTTGAAGATGGTTGCGGTTCGGAGTGTATTGAAGAACAAGGCGATCAGGTAGCTGCGGTTGGAGTACCGGGGGGTTGCGGTTGCAAACTGGCGAATTTTGATGATTGCGCGATGTGCTTTTTCAAAGGCCGGGTCGGCGCCCAGGAGGGGTGAAAGCTCACACTGGTCTAATGCCTGGGTGAACATCATGCTTTTGTCCCACTCATATAACTTGTCTAAATCATCCGTGGCAATTCCAAAGGTGCGGATGAAGTTTTCCAGGGAGACATAATCTTGTAAGATGTGGCCGTGTTCCAGGGTTGTCGCAAAGTCGATCAGCCAGGTCTGGTCGTGTACGTCTACAAAAATATTGCTGCCGTATATATCGCCGTGGATGATGGCTGTAAAAACGTTACTGTGAAAATCGGTTGTTTTTGCAAATGCAATTGGGTCGGTAACGATATGTTGACCAAAAACCAGCCCGTGTTCGCTTTTGTGAATGGAGTGTTTAGGGTTGACGGCTCGCTCAAAGGCGGCCTGGAGTTTGTTCTCTGTCAGGTGCAAATGCTCACAATAGAAAAGTTTTAAGTCAAAATTGGTTTTTGTTTCGCCTCGCTGTTGCCTTTTGGGGAAGCAGGTTTGCAAATAAAGGTTCGAGAGAACTGCATCGACCGCTTCGGGCGAATTTTTTGCGTAATATTCTGTAAAGTCGACCACGGCGGTCATGCCGACAAAGGTGTACAAGATTCCAGCCAGGCGATAAGCCCTGGCTTGCCCCAATCCCTGCGGGATGCGATGCCCGCCTACTGTGCCTTTGATAATCTGGTTATATTTTTCCTGCTCGGTGTCGATTTCGGTTTTTTCACCAATCTTGACCACCAGGTTTTCGCCTTCGCCCCGGTTTTGGTACCAGGGGATGACGCGAAAAACAGCGGCTCCGCTGAAACCCTGGGTCATGGGGAAGATTTGGATTTTCTGGCAATCGTGGAACATCTTTTGTAAGACTTCGCGAATCTCATCTTCCAGGTCCGCCTGGTTGTGCCGATTTGCCATGCGGGCATTGATCCGGCCTGCCAGGTTTTTGATGGAGTCTTCAGGGTCGAGGATGACCAGGTTCTCATTCAGGTTCAGGCGCAGGGTGAAAGCATCTTCTACGTACTTGGGCAATTTCATCATGTCTGATTTGACCAGGAAGCGGAAAGCCGGGGAGGGTCTTTGGGTGGTAGATTGCAACGCTTCCTGAACCATGTTTACGTCTGCATAACCGGTCAACATAATTGTTGCGGTGGCATCGTATTGGTCTGCAATGTCGTGCATCAGCTTCAAACCGTCCTGGTTATCTTCATCACTTTCATCCAGGCGCACATCGAGCACGGCGACGTGAAAATATTCGTTCTCCAGCAGGTGTAAAGCCTCTTCGCGGCTGGTCGCAGCCGTTGTACTATAACCGGCATCTTCAAGGATGCCGCGAATGGTGGCATTTACGTCTTTGATGTCATCAACAACGAGGATCTTTTTTCCGGTCATTTTTGCCCCCCTTTTTTCATCATTTCAGGCAGTCGTGAATCATGGTGAGCAAATTCTCCACGTTGCTTTTTTCAATATAATTATCGGCCAGTTTGAGATTTTCGGGCGTAGCCATAAAGGCGCGCTCGATAAACTCCTGGCTGGAGTAGCCAGTGACAAAAATGATTTTGGTCTGGGGCCAGCGTTGCCGGATTTCTGCTGCCAGCAACAGCCCGGAATCATTGCCTTCCTCGGTTTCATCCAGGCGAATATCCACCAGGGCCAGGTCAAATTTTTCAGCGAGAAGCCTGGTGCGGGCCTC
Organism: uncultured Anaerolinea sp.; assembly: GCA_964562145.1. GTDB lineage: Bacteria > Chloroflexota > Anaerolineae > Anaerolineales > Villigracilaceae > UBA5195. Next base: position 130,289 of record CAZLSP010000001.1, read on the forward strand.
GGCCGTACTTTCGGCCCCTACAGCTTGATACCCTTCCCCTTTGAGCAGGCCGATTAAGGTTGTGCGCCAGTCTGGAATATCGTCAATGACAAGGATGCGGCGGCTATTTTGCATGATCGTTTTCTCCTTGCGAAGAACCGCGCTTATTTTTTGGGAATCACTTCGCTAACCTGTTTAAACAGGGTTTTTTGGCCAAATGATTTGGGCAAATATCGAACAGCGCCCATGCGATAGGCTTTAAGGGCTTCTTCTGTGCTGGGTTGGATGGTTGTTACGACCACGCGCTTGTCGCCATATTTCTCGCCAATGGTTTCTAAAACCCCCAGGTTGCGCGAACTGGCAATCACAAGGTCAAACTGGTCTTTTGCCAGTTCAACCAGCGCTTCGTCGGTATTGTGGGCTACAACAATTTCAAAGGTCTCGAGATCGCGTTTGACAAACTCAATCCAACGCGGTTCGTTATCGATAATCAAGATTCGTAATTTCATAATTTGCCTCCTTACCTGGATTTGGCAGGAATCTTGACGAGGAAAGTTGTGCCCAACTGGCCTGAGTTTTCAATTTCGATGGAGCCGCCAATGCTTTCCAGGATCAGACGACTTAACCATAACCCTAACCCGGAACCTTCACCGGGTGTCTTCGACGGCACTGGTTTTTCAAACAAACGCAACCGAATGGCAGCAGGAATGCCGCCTGGGACATTGTCTTTCACTCTTATATTGATTGTATCACCTTCAAGTTTGGTAAATACAAGGATCTTTCCCTGTGCCGGGTTGGTGGTGTTTTTAGGGTAAGCCTTATTCAATTCCCTGAATGCATTTTGAATCAGGTTCTTAAAGACCTCTGTGATTTGCCCCAACGGTAGTTGAACTGTGGGGATGGCTTCATCCAGCTCTAACCCGGAGTTTAACAGGGAGTGCGTTCGGTCGCTGTTCCACTCATGGCTGCTGTTTTCAAAGATCTCAGCCAGGGTGGCGTTAATATCGACCGTGGCGGTCTTTTCTGCGCCCAGCAGCGAACTGTGCAGCCGGCGTAACAGGTCGGATGTATAGCGTGTGTTGCGGTCGATGATGTCGATGATTTCAATGATTTCGGCATCGTTCATATCGACGCGTTTGCGCAGGCGGTTAAGGTTGGGAACAATAATGTTAAGGGTATTGTTCAACCGGTGTTCAATGGCGGCGGTGGCCCTGCCAATGGCAGAAAGTTGCTTTCCGGCGACTACTTCGTCGCGCGCTTCGGCGTACAGGCGCGCATTTTCCAGGGCGATCGCGGTGATGTTGGCAAGTGCCCGCAGGAGCTCAAGGTCTTCACCGTTGTATTGTTTTTCTGCCACGAAGTTGTTGACCCCGATGACGCCGATCACTTCTTCCCCGAGCAACATGGGAACCCCAACCCACGAAGCGGAGGGCTGGTCGTGTTCCACTGATTCAGGGTGTTGCTCATGCCATTCTTGCACATCCTTGCGGGTTGGCAGGAAAATGGGCTGCCCGGTGCGGAAAATCTCCCCGGTGCGGCCGACATTGATATCGCGATCTTCCCATTGCGTGGGTTTGCCATCGCGATAGACCAGCTCGAAACGTACAAACTCCTTTGAGCCTTTTTTGGATTTAAGGGCAATGTACATATTATTGGCATCGAGGAACTTGGCGGCCTCTGTGCGAATTTCCTCCAGGAAATCTTTGCGATCGAGATGAATATCTTTGGAAATCTTTTGCCCAAATTTCACCAGGTCGCGCAGGTTTTCTTCGATGACATAATATTGGTGCGAATTGTCCAGGGCGATTGCCGCCTGGTTGGCGATGGCATGTAAGATAAAGAGATCATCACTGGTGTAAAGGTATTCTTTTTCGGGGTTGAAGACCGCGATAGCCCCAAGAACATCCTGCCCAAGCAATATAGGGACTCCCAGCCAGGATGCAGATACTTTCCCGACAAACTCCTGGTGATCAGGGAGTTTGTACCATGCTTGCATCTCGCTTTCTGTTGAGATAAAGATGGGCTTCTTGGTTTGGATGATTTCTTCAGTCAGGCCGCGTTTAGCAAAATCCGCTTTCCTGTCTGGATATTCAACTTGATTTCCACCCTCATAGGCCAGCCCAAAGCGAATCCTCTGGTTTGATGAATCATATTGCGCGACATACATGCTTTCGCAATTCATCAAACTGCCAATTTGCGTGCGCACCAGGTTCAGAACATCTTGCTCCGTCAATCGTTTTTCCGAAATGGTGATGGCTTCACCAAATTTGACGATGGCCTGCAGGTTTTTTTCGATTTTGATGTATGAGCGGGCATTCTCCAGCGCAATCGCCGCCTGGTTGGCGATGGTTTGCATCATAACGAGATCATCGTCCGAGTAGACCCCCTCGCGTTCAGGGTGGTAAGTTGCGACAACCCCTAACACCTTGTCGCTTGCAACCATTGCAACCCCAAGCCAGGATGCAAAAACAGTCCCCACGTACTCCTGTCGACCTGGCCCCTTATACCAATCTAAACTTTCTTGCATGGTTTTGATCAGGATAGGTTTTTGGGTGCGAATAATCTCTTCCGTTCGTCCCTTCCCGGCTTTGCGGGGCTGCCAGCGGGGGTCTTCGGCCGGGCTGATGCGTGTACCGTTCACATAGACCAGCCCAAAACGCACCACATCGGGTTCGCGGTCGTACAGGGCAATGTACATATTGCTGGTATTCATCAACCCAGCGGCTTTATCGTGAACCAGGTTCAGGATTTCATCTTCTTGTAAGTCGACATCCGACGAAATTGCATTTCCAAACTCCAGCAGGGCCTGGCGACGCAACAGCAGGCGCGCGTTGCGGATGGCGATCCCGGCCTGGGCCGCAAAAAGCTCAATCAGTTCGCGCTGTGCTGCTGAGAAATTTTGCTTTTCACGGTAACTGACGAAAAGCACGCCCACAATCTCGCTGCCAATCTTCATGGGTAGGGCGGCCATCGATTGAATATTTTCGCGGACCACAAAGCGTTCATCGGGTTTGTCGGAGCGTTGCTCGTAAGGTTTGCGCAGGCTTTCAGATGTGATGGCATCTTCTACATACCAGGCGTGATTGCTCTCGACCACCATGCAAACCACATCATCCTTGAAGATTTTGTCTTTTTTGACACTCTTGAAGCGATCGCCGACCTGGATGATGGGCAGGGGATAGTGGTCGAGGCTTTGCTGATACTGGTACAGGTCTACTAGGTCGGCCCCAAGCACATCTTTGGCCCCATCGGCAATTTGTTGCAGCAGTTCGTTGAGATTGGCGCTGCCCTCACTGAGCTTGACCAGGTTTTCGGCAACTTTGTTCAGGCGGCTGAGCGCCTCAGAGCGTTTTTGTGAGCTTTCGTACAGGCTGACATTCGCAATTGCTACTGCGGCCTCGGTGGCGAAAACGTGGATCAGTTCACGCTGATGCTGCGGGAAGGTTTGGCGGGAGCGATAATTGATGAACAGCACTCCCACGACCTTCCCTTCCACCAAGAGCGGAATGGCTGCCGTTGAGCGAATTCGCTCACGTTGCACGAAGCGCAATTGGGTCGTCGTCTGCCCGGTGCGGTTGGGGTCGAGCGGACTGTTTGTGCGTGTGTCTTTTTGTGAATCGACGATAAACAGCGCCTGTTTTTCTTTGACAATCTTGTTGGCGACATCATCGGGCTGGATGGTGGTGTTGCTGTGACCGCTGCGGTCACCCGCGAGCGAGGGTGGCAGCGTAAAGCGGTCATCCTCCTCGTTATAGTGATACAGGTCTACCAGGTCTGCGCCCAGGGCCTTATGCGCGCCAATTGCAATCTTATCTAGCACGGCGCGTAAGCCCCCTTTTTTAGAGGGGATAGAAACAATTTCCCGGCCGACCTCGTGCAATTCTTTGAGCGCCAGGTTTTGTTTGTTAGACCGCTCGTACAAATGAGCATTATTAATGGCAATCCCGGCCTGGTGGGCAAACAACCGGATGGTGCTTTTTTCGTCATCGGTAAACGGGTGCGGGCTGCGGAAGTTGACATACAACACGCCGAGCGCTTCCCCGGCGGCCTTGGGGGCGATTGCCATAAAGGCCTTGATGCCCTCGCGTTGGATGAATCCGCTTTCAAAGAGCGCCTCATCTTCACGCAGGATGTCGTTCACGACCACTTCATCGTTATCTTTGACATAGCTGGCCATGCTGTTTGGACCGCTGCGGGGTTTGTCGCTCGGGTCGAGCTTGTTCAGGGTTCCGTAGGCGAGCACATTCTCAGAGTCATAGAAATCTTCACGGTCGGCGTCAAAGGGGTAGACCACGGCACAATCGGCGCCGGTGAAGCTACAGATGGTGGTCAGGATATCGTTCAGGATGGATTTCAGGTTGATCGGGATCGAGTCGTATTTTTGGCTGATCGATAAAAGCGCCTCGGTCACCTGGCGGTGCTTTTCGGTTTCGATGCTCAGCCCAATTTGCGCGGCGGTCGACTCGATGTAATGCCGCATCAGTGGCAGGTATTGCCGGTTGGTTTCAACGGCGTAAACAGTGAGAACTCCCTCCACGACACCCTGCGCGGCAATTGGCGCACAAAGGGCCGAGACCCAGCCACGCTTTTTGGCATCTTCTTTGTATTTCCATAATGAGTCAGGGTCTTGGATGTTTTCAACCATCATCGACTGGCCGGTGGTAAACACGTTGCTGGTGACAGACGGCTCATCGATTTGCAGCACCATCTGGTTTTTGGTCGTAGCGGGGATGCCCTGGGTGACAATCATCCGCAGGGTTTGCTTTTTATCATCGGGGTACCAGATGCTCACGGGCGTTTTGAGCAAATCATGGATGCCTTTGGAAAAAGTCTCGAAAATGTGCAGGATGTTTTGGCGGGTTTCAGGTTGGGTCGTAATCATCTTATCCTCGTCATGCTGTTTCGAGAGCCGCGCTCTCGAACACTTCCCTGGTAGACTGCAAATAGGCATGGGTGAGCATTTGGGGGAGGCCCCAGAATTGCTCAAGGTCCAGGATTTGGGCCTCGGTTAGGCTGTCTTGGCCGTTTTGATCGAGCAGGCGTGCGATTTGGTCAATACCACGCCGGATGGTTTTGCGATAACGCACTTCTTCGGCAGCGATGTAGTTGCGCAATTTTTCCTTAACACGCGGGTCGCCATCGGTAAAGGGGAACTGGGTGGCGGCGCAGTCGATGATGGCGGGGATAAAAGCCGGGGCGCTGATGCCCATAATCAGCTTTTGGGTGATGATGCGCCGAATCAGGATTTTGATGATGCGCTGGCGGCCATCTTTTCCGGGCGGGGGAGCGCCATCGGCGATGAGGCGATACAGGGCGCGGATGTGGTCAGCGATGATGCGTTCACCGCTGAGCTGTGCCACGCCGGCTCCCAGCCCGCCTGGCAGGTACTGCCGGATAGCCTGGATGAGCGGCCGGTAGGCGGAAGTCTCAAAAACCGATTCGACGCCCTCACGCAGCATGGCAATTCGCTCACTGCCGATGACGGTTTCGGTGAAGGGCAGGCGGATGGGCAGCAGGCTGTTGCTGGCAGGGTCCAGCTCGAAGCGGATGAAGAGTGAATTGGAGAATTCGACAAATCGGCCGCAGGCGCAGCCCGGTTTGCAGTTGGGTCCGCAGGTGCGTGCGACTCCACGGTCGTAGAACAGCTCGGTGTTGGGGCCACATTTGCGCACCAGGTTGTCGAGCTGGAAGCCGTTCCCCTGAGTCCAAAAATTTTGCTCTTTGGGCAGCCCAACGATATGTTCCTCGGGCAGGCCGATGCTGCGCCAGGCCTCGCGGGCTTGCAGGTCGGGGGGCATTTCGGTGTCAAAGACTGGCCCGCCGTTGAAGTAAGAAGCCCACAGATGGGCAGGGTTGAGTTTTAGCACCTCGGTTGCCAGGGTCCACATGGCGCGGACGGTTTCAAGCGGGTCGACCTCGCCGAAAACAAACGCACCCGGCATATTGAAAAAGCTCAGGTGCGTATCATCACAGCCTACTTTGTCGATATCGAAATGGCGGAAACAATCCTGCACCAGCACATATTTGTTTCCATCACGATAACCCAACGCAGCCAGGGTCTTTTCTACCTGTACCAGCCCGGCGCTCATCACAAAAGACATTGGGATACTGGCATCGAGCAAGGAGGCACGTGGCAGGCGTTGGAAGCCCTGTCTTTGATAGAAATTTACAAAGTCACGGTTGATTTCGATCAGCATGTTTCCCCAAAAAAAGGCGTGTATGAATAGTTTACAGCAAATTGTGAGAAATGCAACAATGTCAAATGTCGTGGAAATGGGTGAACTGTTATACAATAGCGCGCATGTCTCCACTTTTTGACCAGTTGATCCGCTCGAAACGGCGGACGATAGCCATTCTTGTCCGGCGCGATGGGAAAGTAATTGTCCGCGCGCCTTTGAAAGCCCCCGAGGCATGGATCAAGCAGTTCGTCGAGTCGAAGGCCGCCTGGATTGCCGAAAAAAAGGCCGAGGCGGCGCTGCACCCGGTTTTGACGGCCAGGCAATTTTCAGACGGGGAGACGCTGCCCTATCTGGGACGTGAGATTTTGCTGCGGGTGGTGGATGGCCCTGCGGCGGCGCTCCGTTTCGACGGGGTCTTCCACCTGACAAAAAAGGCCCGGCCGGGGGCATTAAGCCTTTTTGAGAAGTGGTACAAAGCCCAGGCGCGGCGCATCCTGACCGAGCGGGTGGAGTTGTATGCCCGCCAGTTTGGGTTTCGTTATGGGCAGATTCGTATTAGCTCGGCGCGCACACGCTGGGGCTCATGCAGCAGCCGCGGAACGTTGAGTTTTACCTGGCGGTTGGTGATGGCCCCGCTGGAAGTGGTGGATTATGTGGTGCTGCACGAACTGGCACACCTTAAGGTTAGAAACCACTCACCGCTATTTTGGGCCGAAGTGGCGCGCATGCTGCCGGGGTATCGTCAGCAGGTGGCCTGGTTGCGCAAAAATGGTCGCTTTTTGACCCTGGACGGCGAATAAAATACAGAGGAAACATGGCAGAACACATCGGACTGTATCAACGTGCGTTTTATTACGATATTGCCCTGGCGCGGGATGTCACCCGCGAAGTGGATTTTTTGCAGGCCGTTTTTGCGCGCCTGACCGGGCGTGAGTTGGCTTCGGCGTTGGAGATTGCCTGCGGGCCGGGTTACCATTCGCGCCAGCTGGCCCGGCGCGGGGTGCGGGCTGTGGGCCTGGACCTGATGCCCGAAATGGTGGCCTTTGCCCGCGACAAAGCCGCCGCCGAGGGCATCAGCGCCGATTGGCTGGCGGCGGATATGCGCTCTTTTACGCTCTCACAGCCTGTCCAGATGGCGTACTGCCTGTTTGACGCGCTCGACTGCCTGACCCTGGATGAAGACATCCTGGGGCATTTTCGGGCGGTGGCCGCCAGCCTGCAACCTGGCGGGCTGTACCTGGTCGATTTTGCCCACCCGCGCGAGATTGGCCTGGGCAATTATGCCGACTGCCGTTATACCGGCGAGCGTGACGGCATCCGGGTCGATATTCGCTGGGGCGTTAATCATCCACGCTACAATATCGTCACCTGGCTGGCGCATGCTGAGATCGAAATTGAGATCGATGACCACGGCCATAAAACCACCCTGCGTGATAGCGCCACCGAACGCCTGTTTCTGCCCAACGATTTGCGCCTGCTGGCCAAAATGAGCGGCGTTTTGGAACCGGTAGCCTGGTTTGGCGATTACAATGTTGAGCAGCCTCTCGACTACTCCCCCAACGCCTCGCGGGCGATCGTGGTGTACCGCAAGATAGACTAAATCGAAATGAAAAGAAGGAAATCGAATGAGCAGTGGTTACCTGTCTCCTAAACTGGAAGTGCGTCTTGCCCCCGAAAAGGGCGGATATGCTGTTTTTGCGCGTGAAGCGCTGGTAAAAGAGGACCTGCTGGCCAGTTGGGGCGGGCGGGTGGTGACTTTTGACGTAGTACTCAACCTGCCGCGTGAAGAGCGGGGTCACACCATCCAGATTGATGAAGGCCTGTACCTGGCGCCCATTGAAATGGAAGAACCCGCTGATTATATTAATCATTCCTGCCAACCCAACGCCGGGATTCGTGGACAGATTTCGCTGGTTGCCATGCGCGCGATCGCTCCCGGTGAAGAAATCACCTTTGACTATGCCATGGCCGACAGCAGCTCCTTTGACGAATTCCCCTGCGCCTGCGGTGCGCCCACCTGCCGCGGCCAGGTGCGGGGAGATGACTGGCAGCGCCCCGAATTATGGGAACGCTATGACGGCTATTTCTCGTTTTACCTGCAACGTCGCATCGAGAAACTGCGCCGCACCCCCTAGCCTCCCGGAGAAACCATGTCTAAAATTTTTACCCGTACCTTTCGCGTGCGCTGGTCCGAACTGGATGCCAGCGGCAGCGTCTCCCCATCCAGCGCCTTACGCTACCTGGTTGAAACCGCTTACGATTGGGGCGATGCCCTTGGCCTGGGCGCCAAAAACGACCGCATCCTGGGCCTGTTCTGGCTCATCCGCGAGACCGAAATTCACTTCTTGCAGCCGTTACGTCACAACGACGTTTTTGACTTCACCATCTGGATGGTCAACTGGCAGCGCGTGCGCGGTACACGCTGTTTTGAACTGACCCTCAAAGACAGCGGCGAAGTCGTTGCACGCGGCAGTCAGCATATCGTTGCCATGAGTCTTGAAACCCAACGCCCGGCCAGCCCTCCCGAAGACATCATCGATAACTTCCGGCTGGCAGAACCGCGTGTTTTTCCGTTTGAACGTTTTCCCAAGGTCAGCGCTTCACCCAACCCGTTCACCAGTCAGCGCCAGGTGGAATGGGGCGATTTAGATGCCCTTGAGCATGTCAACAACGCGATTTACGTTAACTACGCTGAAGAGGCCGCCGCGCAGGACTTCTCTACCCGTGGCTGGCCGCCCGCCAAACTTGCCGAACACGGGCTGACAGTAGCCACGCGCCGCGTCCACGTCCAGTACCTGTCCCCGGCGGTGTGGGGCGAGACCCTTAACATTTCCACCCACCTGTTGCAAGTCAGCGCAACCGGCGGATCGCGGTACGTGGGCATGTCCCGCACCGACGGTTCCCCCGTCTGTGAATGTATCCTCGACTGGGAGCTGGTCGAGCGCGCCACCGGTACGGCCCACCCCCTGCCGGTAGAATTAAAATCATGCTAAACACTGCTGTTAAACCGGTCGTCGCCGTTGTGGGCGGTGGCCCTGCCGGGCTGATGGCCGCCGATGTGCTCTCCGGTAGCGGTGTGGAAGTCCACCTGTACGACGCCATGCCCTCGTTGGGGCGTAAATTCCTGCGCGCCGGGGTGGGCGGGCTTAACCTGACCCACTCCGAGCCACTGGAGACTTTCCTCTCCCGCTACGGCGCGCGCCTCGACCCACTGGAGCCGATGTTGCGCGCCTTTGGTCCGCAGCAAATGCTGGAGTGGGCCGGTGATTTCGGTTTTGAGACCTTTGTGGGCACCTCCGGGCGCGTCTTCCCGGTAGGCATGAAGGCCTCGCCGCTCCTGCGAGCCTGGCTTAACCGTCTCGAACAGGCCGGGGTTCGCTTTCACCCCGGGCATCGCTGGGTTGGGATCACCCCCCCGCAAGGGCAGGGAATCCTGTTGCATTTTGAAACGGCCGAAGGCCCGCAAACCATTCGCCCCGATGCGGCCCTGCTGGCCCTGGGCGGCGGCAGTTGGCCGCGGCTGGGTTCCACCGGTGGTTGGGTGCCCATCTTGCGCCAGTTGGGGATTCCGGTTGCGCCGCTGCGCCCGGCCAATTGCGGTTTTGATGTGGATTGGAGCGAGCATTTCAAAACCAAATTTGACGGCGCGCCGCTCAAATCGGTGGCGGTGACTTTTGGCAGCCTGCGCAAACAAGGCGAATTCATTGTCACCCGCGACGGGGTTGAAGGCAGCCTGATTTATGCCCTCTCCGCCCCCATTCGTGACGCGATAGAAGCTGATGGGGCGGTGGTTATTTCGCTGGACCTGGCCCCCGATTGGTCGCTCGAAAAGCTGACTGCCCGTTTGTCCGCGCCACGCGGCTCGCGTTCGGTGAGCAGCCATCTCGAGAAAACGGTTGCGATCAGAGGGGTTAAAGCCGGGTTGTTGTGGGAATTCGTCGCCCGTGAAGACTTTTCCAGTCCCGAAAACCTGGCAGCGGCTATCAAATCCCTGCCCATCCCGCTGTTGCGCCCGCGCCCGCTGGCTGAAGCCATCAGCAGCGCCGGTGGGGTCGATTTTGCCGCACTCGATACGCACCTGATGCTCAAGACCCTGCCGGGTGTCTTTTGCGCCGGGGAAATGCTCGATTGGGAAGCGCCCACCGGCGGCTACCTGCTGACGGCGTGTATGTCTACCGGTAAATGGGCCGCACATGGAATTTTGCAGCGACTGGCGGGCAAGCCATGACCCTTTCCCTCACGGTCTCCGGTCTGGCTGCCGCTTGCGAGGCGCTTGCCGCCCGTGACCCGCACCTGGCGCGCATTTACCGCAAATTGGGCGTTCCTCCGCTGTGGGACCGGCCGCCGGGTTTCCCGACCCTGGTTTATATCATTCTCGAGCAGCAGGTCTCACTGGCCTCGGCCCGCGCCGCGTTCCTCAGGTTGCAAGAAGCTTCCGGAGAGATCACCCCCGAAACCTTCCTGCGCTTCGACGACGCCGAATTAAAGCGCATCGGTTTCAGCCGCCAGAAAACGGGTTATTGTCGCGGGTTGGCGCAAGCACTCATCAACGGCGAAACAGACCTGGCGCAGGTTGCCCGCCTTGAGCCGCAAGCCGCCTTCGACGCCCTGGTCCGCATCAAGGGCATTGGCCCGTGGACGGCCAATATCTACCTGTTAATGGCCCTGCTGCACCCCGACATCTGGCCCTCTGGCGACCTGGCCTTGCAGGTGGCCTGGCAGCGTTTGCGGCGGCTGGAAACCCGGCCCCCAACAGAAGAGCTGGCCCGCCTGGCCGAACAGTGGACCCCGTGGCGCGCAGCGGCGGCGCGCTTGCTGTGGCAATATTACCTGGCCGGTTTCCCAGATTGTTGAGAAATTAAAGCCCCGTTCATCTGAACAATGAACGGGGCAATCGTTTAAGCGCGCGATCTGGGGAACTATTTACGACTTTTCCAGGCTTCCACTGCATCGAAGAAAGCTTGTTTCAGCCCGTCATCGGGCAGGGCATCTACTTCGCTGAACTTTTTGTCATTGACCCAAATTTCCAGGCTGCCATCGGCGGCCGTTCCCAGGTCTACCTTGTAATTCGTTAGGGCCGGGTTTTGAGCCAGTTTTTCGCGCAAAATGTCTTCAATCTGCTCGGCAAAAGGAGCGGCCAATTGCTCGCCTGCGTCGTTATCAAACACCTGTATGCCTTTGCCGTCTGCCAGGCTGGCCGCCACCGACTCGGCCGGGGGTGTTTCGCGCATCCAGTCCGGCTTTTGGGCGCTGGGAGCGGTCAGGTTGACCTCTTTGCTCTTTTTGAACACCAGGGCGACAGCCGCAATCATAACCCCAACGACGAGAATCCCCACCACAATTATGCACAAAAAGGCGATGCTGACATTCATAGAACCCTCCGCATGGAATAGTTGCAACCAGTATAGCATACCTGGTCGGGGCGTTATAATGTCAGCATGATTGTCGCTCGCGTAGCCGTGAACCTGCCCGCCGTCAGTGGCGAATACGATTACAGCCTCCCGCCCCATTTGGCCGGGGTGGTGGGGCCCGGGCACCTGGTGAGCGTGCCATTTGGGGCGCAAACCGTGCAGGGCGTGGTGTTAGATTTGCTGGATTCGTCCCCGGTAGCGGCCCTGCGCCCACTGGCAAGCTCCCTGGACCCGCAGCCGGTCCTGACCGCCCCGCAGATTGCCTTTGCGCGCCAACTGGCCGAAGCCACCCTGAATCCGGTTTCGGCTATCCTGGGCTTATTTTTGCCAACCGGGTTAAGCAAACAGGCCGATGTTTTATACACCCTGCGTGACGGGGTCCAGGTGGCAGCTACTGGCCCGGTAGAAAAGCGCCTGTTCGAGCTGTTTAAGGCGCGCAACCCGCTGCGTGGACGGCAAATCGACCGGCATTTTGGCCCGCTCGACTGGCGCAAAACGGCCGAAGGGTTGGCGCGGCGCGGGGTGCTCACGCGCCAATCGGTGCTGCCGCCGCCCTCGGTGCGGCCCAAATTTGTGCGCATGGCGCAACTGGCCGTCTCACCCCAAGAAGCCGAAGCTGCCATGCCCTCCCTGGGGAAGACCGCCGAAACCCTCCAGCGACGCCAGGCGGCCCTGCGTTTCCTCATCCGCGAACCGGATGCCGTTAATGTCACCTGGGTCTATGCTGAGGCGGGCTGCTCGCTGGCCGATTTGCAGGAACTCGACGAACGTGAGCTGATTCGCCTGTTTGAGAGTGAAATCTGGCGTGACCCGTTGGGAAAACTGGAGTCTGCAAAAGCCAGCAGTTGGTCTGCGGGTGTTGCCACGAACCATGAACTTGTGCTCACCCCCGAGCAAGTCACCGCGCTGAGTCAGATCAACGCTGCGCTGGCCGACCCGCATGACAGCGGGGCTCCATTTCTTTTGCATGGCATTACCGGCTCGGGCAAAACCGAAATCTATATCCGCGCGGTGGCCGAAGCCATCCGGCTTGGGCGAACGGCGCTGGTGCTGGTGCCCGAAATTGCGCTCACGCCGCAGACCGTGCGGCGGTTCCTGGTGCGCTTTCCCGGCCAGGTGGGGCTGGTGCATTCGCGGCTCTCGGATGGGGAGCGTTATGATACCTGGCGGCGCGCGCGCGAGGGCTTGCTCAAGGTCATCATTGGGCCGCGTTCGGCGTTATTTTCGCCGCTTCCCAATGTGGGCCTGATTGTGGTGGATGAGTGCCACGATACGTCGTATTACCAGTCTGAGCCGCCGTTTTATTCGGCGGTGCGGGCGGCTGAGTTATACGGCAAATTGAGCGGGGCGGTGGTTTTGCTGGGGAGTGCCACTCCCCCCGTCGAAACGAGATACAGGGCGGTGAGCGGCGCGCTCCGTTTGCAGGAATTGAACCGGCGAGTAACCGGCGGCGAGGGGGCGGGCCGCCTTCCGGGTGGACTCCCGCCCGTTTCCATTGTGGATATGCGTGCAGAATTGAAGACCGGCAACCGGGGCATCTTTAGCCGTCTGCTGGTTGAAGCGCTGGCCGAGACGTTGGAGCGCGGCGAACAGGCCATTGTGTACCTGAACCGGCGCGGAACCGCTACCTATGTTTTTTGCCGCGACTGTGGGTATGTGGCGAAGTGCCCGCATTGTGACACGCCACTCACTTTGCATGCCGATAGCCGCAATTTGCAATGTCACCGTTGCGGTTATACCCGCCTGGTGCCCAAAACTTGCCCCACTTGCGCCAGCGCGCAGATTCGCGCATATGGGCTGGGCAGCGAAAAGGTGGAGACCGAAGTGGCGGCCTTGTTCCCGGCGGCGCGAGTGCTGCGCTGGGATTGGGAGACAACCCGCGAGAAGGACGCGCACGAGATGATCCTGACGCATTTTGCCAATCACCAGGCTGATATCCTGGTGGGGACGCAGATGCTGGCCAAGGGCTTAGACCTGCCGTTGGTGACACTGGTGGGGATTGTGCTGGCCGATGTGGGCCTGACCCTGCCCGACCCGTTTGCCGGGGAGCGTGCTTTCCAACTGCTAACGCAGGTGGCCGGGCGGTCAGGTCGCTCGGCGCGAGGCGGGCGGGTGGTGTTGCAAACTTTTATGCCTGAAAATGCGGTGATCCAGGCCGCCGCCGGGCATGATTACGGCGCTTTTTACCAACGGGAATTGGAGAATCGCCGTCTGTTGGGCTATCCGCCGTTTAACCGCCTGGCGCGGCTCGAGTTTCGCCATGCTGACCCGGCCCGGGCTGAATCTGAGGCCCGGGCGGTGGCTGAGCGGCTGAAAGCGGCGATTCTCGCTGAGAAGCGCATCCAGACCGAGGTGGTGGGACCTGCGCCTTGTTTTTTTGCCAAATCGAATGATATTTACCGTTGGCAGGTGATTGTGCGCGGCCCTGACCCGGCTTCGCTGCTGCGCTTGTTGCGCCTGCCCGAAGGCTGCCGGATAGAAATGGACCCGGCCAGCCTGTTGTAAAAGCCAATGAATGTGGGATAAAACTGCGCCCGGTGTATATTCACCGGGCGCAGTTTGTGTTTGATGGGTTGGGCTTCTTAGTTGCGTTCGATGCGCAGGCCTGCCGCACGCAGTTCTTTCAGGGTGTCGAAGTCGATGTTGTGAATCTTTAAGTCGATCAGTCGGCGCAGGCTCAGGTCTTCGCCAAAATTCTGGCGCATTTCGCGGATAAAGCGCGGGGTGACGTGGTGAATGGTCATTTCGACCAGTTCTTCCACGCTCGGTTCGGTAAAGCCCATTTCGCGCAATTCGCGCACCAGCCGGGGTTGGACGTTATGGATGCGCATTTCGACCAGTTCTTCCACGCGCAGTCCTTGCAGCCCAACTTCGCGCAGTTCGTTTAAGTAACGAATGGAGATGTTGTGTGTGCCCAGCTCAACAATGTCATCTGCGTCGAGGTCGCTGAAGCCCATTTCGCGCAGGGCGCGCACAAACTCAGGGGAGATGTCGTGATTGCTGAGTTCGACGATATCGTCTACATCCAGGTCGGTCAGGCCCAGGTTGCGCAATTCCGCAATAAATTCGGGCGAGACATCGTGATTGCCAAGTTCCACCAGTTCATCGACCGAAAGGTCGTTGAAACCCAGCTCGCGCAGGCGCGAAATAAAGCGTGGCGAAATATCGTGATTGCTGAGTTCCACCAGTTCGTCCACATCCAGGTCGGTGATGCCCACTTCGCGCAATTCGGCAATGAATTTGGGTGAGACATCGTGGTTGCCCAGTTCCACTAGTTCGTCGACATCGAGATTGGTGTAGCCCAATGCGCGCAGATCGGCAATAAATTTGGGCGAGATGTCGTGGTTGCTCAGTTCGACCAGTTCATCTACGTCCAGGTCCTGGATGCCCTGGGCACGTAGTTCGGCGATGTATTTGGGTGAAATGTCGTGGTTATTGAGTTCCACCAGTTCATCGACATCCAGGTCTTTGAAACCCATTTCGCGCAGTTCGGCAATAAAGCGTGGCGAAATATCGTTGTTTTTGAGCTCGACCAGTTCATCGACATCCAGATCTTTCAATCCGGCGGCGCGCAGCTCGGTGATAAAACGGGCTGTGATGCCGTTTTCATTCAATTCCATAATCTCATCCACCTCGTCGATGCCAAAGGAGCGCAATTCACGCACAAACATGGGGGTGATGTTCTGGACGCGCAGGTCGATCCACTGGCCCAGGCCATCCGGCTCGATGCCAAGCGCCAGCATCTCACGGACGTATTCGGGCGTGATGTTGTGGACCTGGACTTCCTGCAGGTCGCTGAGGGTGACATGGTCGATACCGGCATCGCGCAGCGCCGTTACCAGGTCATTCATGCTGGGGGAGCCGTGACGCATCCCGATTGGGCTGACCGGGGAAACCGGGGAAACGGGAGAGACCGGGGAGACCGGGGCGACGAACGGGGTCGCCATGAAGTTTTCATCGGTTTCATCGGCGACGCTGGCATCCAGCGCCTTGAATAATTGCTCGCCCTGTTCGGCGGTGATTTTTCCCTCGGCGATTAAATCTAAAATCATCAGGCGTTCTTTTTTCAGGTCCATGGCTGGCTCCTCTTATGGGTAAGTTAGGCGGTTTTTTTCCCCAGCTGGGTCAACAGGCGGGTGGCCTCGTCCACGTCGATTTCGGCGCGGCTGAGACGTTCCAGGATTTCTTGCCGGGAGAGCGACGGGGCCGCAGGGGCGGGTTCGAAGCCCATTTCGGTGATGACTTCGTCTAGCTGGCGGCGGATGGCCCAGTATGATTCGCCGGTTTCGCGTTCCATTTCCTTCACATTTCCGCGGTTTCGTATGAAGGTTTCCAGGAAGCGCAGGCTCTCGTTGGAGAGGCGAAAGAAGGGGCTGAGCTCGAAGCGCCCGACAACGCCTGTGCCACATGAGGTGCAGGTGAGCTGGGTAACTACCAGCGGGGCAGAACAACTGGGGCATTTCTGGGGGGTATTGGGCATGGGTCTCTCCGTTGGCAATATCTTAGCATGTGTTTGCGTTTAAGTCAACATATTTTGGTAAATAATCAAAAGTTTTGGTTTATTGCAAATATATTTTATGGTACTGTTTGGGCGTGACTGGGTTTTGCGGCAGGGAATTTGCTGTACAATAAGGCTGCCCGCCTGAAGCCCTGGCAGGTAACCCCTGATGGAGATTTCACCTTCATGACTCATTCAATCCGTTCAGCCCAGTTTTTCGATTGCCCGGCCCTGGCAGACATCTTGCGCGAAGTGGGCTGGTTTGAAGCCTTCAATGCCAAAACCCCGGCCGAAGCGGTGGAACATGTTGAACACCACCTGGCCGATTGCCTGGCCGATGAAAGCCATTCGGTCTATGTGGCGGTCGATGCGCTGGGGGTTGTGCAGGGATATGTCAATGTGCATTGGTTGTCGTACCTGTTTATGCCCGGCCCGGAGGGATTTATCTCTGAGTTGTTCCTGCGGCCCTCGGCGTGCGGCAAAGGCCTGGGTGCGGACCTGCTGGAAGCGGTCAAGGCCGAGGCGCTGGAGCGGGGCGTTTATCGCCTGTCGTTATTGAATGGGAAACAGCGAGAATCGTATGAACGCAGTTTTTACCAGAAACACGGCTGGGAGGAGCGCCCGGGCATGGCTAATTTTGTCTATAAGTTGGAGGCGCACTGATGCCTCGCAACATCGAGGTCAAGGCCCGCGTTCGCGATTTTGACGAACTGTGCCGCCGCGCCGAGGCGCTGAGTGACACCCCTTGCGAAGTACTCGAACAGCAAGATACTTTTTTCCTGGTGCCGCACGGGCGTTTGAAACTGCGTGAAGTTGGGACCGATACCGCCCAGTTGATTTTTTACACTCGTCCCGACCTGGAAGGCCCCAAACGCTCGGAATACCAGATTAGCTCCACCCACGACCCGCAAGGGTTAAAAAACATCCTGGCGCTGGCGTACGGCATTCGGGGGGTGGTTAAAAAGACCCGGTTTTTGTATTTGTGCGGGCAAACGCGCATTCATATTGACCAGGTCCAGGGTCTGGGGCAGTTTATGGAACTTGAAGTGGTCTTGCGTCCCGAACAGTCCGATGTGGAAGGTCGATTGATTGCGGAAGACCTGTTGAACCGCCTCGGATTGTCGCCTGGCGACCTGCTGGAAGGCGCCTATATGGACTTAATGGAGGGCCGCTAGACATGTCAAAAAGCGGAAGAATATCCATGTGCAAACGCTTTTAGCTGTGATAAAACCAAAATGACCGATCAAAACGCGCTCTGGCTGCAAGTAGAAGGCATTAAACGCCGCGTGGCAAAGACCCTCGGCGAAGCGCCTTCACACCAGTTCCGTTCTGGACATGCGTACCAGGCCTATACCGCCCTGTGCGGTGAAGCCTGGTGGGCGCACCAGGAGAACGAATTGGACGCTAGGCTGGTGCAAATGTTGCAGGAAAGCGCCGAAAATCTCATTAATATTTGGAATAGACAAAGAGGAACCCATGCCCAAAATTAACAGCATCAACCATGTCGCCATTGTGGTGGAAGATATGGAAAAATCGCTCAGTTTCTGGCGCGACGCGCTGGGGATTGAGTTGCATGAATTGCGCGATGTGCCTGCCGAAAAAAGCCAGGTGGCTTTTTTGCCGGTGGCTGGCGCAGAAATTGAACTGGTCAAACCCACCAGCGATGACTCAGGTCTGGCCAAATACCTGGCCAAGCGCGGCCCCGGCATGCACCATGTTTGCCTTGAAGTGGATGATATTAACGGGATGATGGCGCAGCTCAAGGCCAAAGGCGTGCGGCTGATCAATGAAGAACCGCGCACCGCCGCCGATGGCAAGCGCTATGCCTTTATCCACCCTGAGAGTACCAGCGGTGTGCTGGTAGAGTTGTACCAGCTTTAGGGCAACTTTTTTCTTAAAAAGTGCTGCGCCGAAGCCTTCGGCGCAGCACTTTCTGTTTAAGCGCGTCGCAGGAGCCGGTTAAGCCAGTACCCAAGTTCTTTGACGAATGGAAAGACCGGGTACAGGTCGATGCGGTAGCCTTTCCCGGCGTATTGCTGCATCAATTCGGCGGCGCGTTTAAGCACTGCCCGGTCGTAAGACAGCGGCAGCGCGCACAATTCTGCAATGGCAGCGTTGGGGTAGCGCCCGGTAAGCGATTTCTGGAAGTTGAAGTCGACCTGCCAGGCATCTAGCTCACCGTAGACCGAAAAGGCGGTGTGCCAGCCCTGCTTCAGGTGGTGCACTTCGTGAACGATCAGGCTGAGCACACGCGGGTGGGTAGCGGCAGTTTCAGGGTTGAAGTGCCGCGTGTTGATGTAAATGTTCCGGTCCGGGAACCAGATGGCCCCGGCAGAGCGGGGGAGCTTCATAAAACGGATGCGCGTTTTACGGGTGGAGAGAAATTCCACCGAGCTGCGCCCAACTTCCCCGGCGTGGGCCAACTGTTCGAGCGCGGAACCAAGCCATGCGTCAGTTTTCATCCCCAAAATTATACCCAGCGTGGCTGTAAATGTTGCCATTTTGCCCAACCCAGGTGCGGATTTTGCAGTTGCGGGTTTTATTCTGCGTCTGTATCCGTATAATAAATTTGACCAGGAGGATGAGATGAAGCGTATTTTGATTCCATTTTTGATTGTGCTGGTATGTTTGGGGTTCAGTAGCCGCCCGGTTCGCGGTCAGTCTGGGGCCGGGGTGAGCGTGCTGGGGCGCGATGGCAGTGTAAAAGCCAAAATTACAGATGGCGATGGGATTCAACTGCGGGCGACGTTGCCCGTTAAAGCGACCGAAGCGGCCCCGGTAGAGTTCTTCGTTTTCGGATTCGACGCCCCGGTGGCTGTTTGTACCGTTGAAGCTGGCGCGGATTCGTGCCTGAGTGCGGTTTTCCCGGCCCTGGGCTGGTACTGGCTACCCGAGCATCGCGTGGCGGCAACGGTCAACGGCCAGCCCCTGCCGGGCGAGGCGACCCTGGAGATTGCCCCACGCCCGGTGGTGATGGTGCATGGGTTTATCTCAAGCTGGGAAACGTGGCAGGCCTACCTGGGTGAGCAGGGTTACCTGGCCTCGCTGGGGTTGCAGGGGTTTGCGGTCGGAGACGGGCAAGCGCCGGGTGTTTTGAATACCGGTTCAGCCTCCAACCCGGCTGGTCGAACCAATTCGATTGCTGAAAATGCCGCCATTTTAGGGCAGTATATTGCCGCCGTGCAGCAACAAACCGGCGCAGAACAGGTTGACTTGCTGGTGCACAGCATGGGCGGCATGATTACCCGTTTTTATCTCGACCGGGTGATGACCACCGATAATGTGGCGCAGGTCATTTTCCTGGGAACGCCCCATTCGGGTTCCTCGTGCGTTTACCCGGTGGCGGCGTTGGGCTACCTGGTGCCTGCCTCCATTGAGATCCAGCCAGCTTACATGACCGGCATCTTTAACCGTCAAATTGTGCGCCGCCAGGGTGTTCCATTTCACATGATTGCCGGGACGCGCTTGCTGGAGCCGGTTACCGCGCCCTGCACCAGTGTGCCCTCCGATACGGTGGTGGGTATCGATAGTGCGACTTCGATTACGCTGGATAGCGTTCAACAGATTCCGCTCATTCACGGCGACCTGACAGTGGACCCGGGTGTGTTTTCAGATGCGGTCAAAGGCTGGTTGCAGGCCGGCCCGGCCGAGTTTGCGCCGCGCCCCGACCCGGCGGCTCCCTCGGTGCAGGTGACGACAGAGCAGTTCGGGCAAACCTTTACCGGGCACATCGACCCGGGCGAGAGCCAGCAACTGACCATCCCCATTGACCCGAATGTGACCCTGGCAAATTTTAGCCTGTACGACACGTCGCGTTCGCTGCAAATTGAGGTGCGTGGCGCGAGTGGCAACGTCATTGCGCTGGATGCGCAAAAGAACGGCGAATTGCTGATTAACGACCCGGCCACCATGCTGTACCTGGGCTACGGGTTTCCCAACCCCAAGCCTGGGGCCTGGGTGGTGACGCTGATGGCGACCGACCAGACCCCGCCCGAGGGGGCAGACTTTGGCATCAATGCGCGCTATCTGGGCGGGGCCAGCCTCTCAGCCCAGACCAATCCCACCATCCCGGCTTTTGGCCAGGCTGTGGAAATTTCGGCGCAGCTTGCAAGCGACGGCCCGGCCCCGAGGGTAGATTCGGCCCAGGCGCTGCTGCGAAAGCCGGATGGCAGCACCGAAACCATCCCCCTGGCGCAGGCTGGGCAGGTCTTTTCGGTAGCTTATACTCCCACCCAGGCGGGGCTGCATTCGGTGGCGGTGCTGGTTAAAGCCACCACTGCCGATGGATTCGGCATCGACCGGGCGGCTTTCCTCAGTTTCGAGGTCCAGCCCAGCGCGCAGGCGGTGGAAGAAGTCCGCTCGAACCTGAAAACTTTCGGCTTGTTGGGCGGCCTGGGATTGGCGCTTGTGTGTGGCGCGGCCGGGGTGGTGGCGCTTCTGCTGGTAACAATTGTGTGGTGGCGCAGGCGCAAAGCTGGATAGCTCCTGACAGTACAATTTAGTAGAATTACACTAGAAAATTTTTATGGAGAGAAACCATTTATGCGACCAGTCGCTGTACTTGGAATTGGACAAACCGTAGTCGATGAACAATGGAATAAATCCCTGCGCGAAATTGGCGGGGAAGCGGTATTTGCGGCCATGCAAGATGCTGGCCTGGAGCAGGCTGATGCGCTTTACGTTGGCAATATGCTGTCACCGCTGATCGATGGCCAGAATCAGTTAGGCACCTACTTTGCCGATTGGGTTGGAATGTGGCACAAGGAAGCGATGAAAGTGGAAGCGGCCTGTGGTTCGGGGGCAGCCGCTTTTCGCGCGGGCCTGATGGCCGTGGCTTCTGGCGAGGTGGATGTGGCGGTGGCAATGGGCGTCGAAAAGATGACCGATAAAGCCGGTCACGATGTTACCGCTGCGCTGGCAACCGCCGCCGACGCTGATTACGAAGTGGAACAGGGAATTTCGTTTGTCAGCCTGAATGCGCTCGTAATGCGGCGTTACATGTATGAATACGGCTGGAAACATGCCGATTTTGCCCCATTCTCCATTAACGCGCACGCCAATGCCGTACACAATCCTTTTGCGCGGCTGCGTGAACCCATCACGCTGGAGCAGTTTGAAAAATCGTCGATGGTGGCGACGCCCATTAACCTGTTGGATGCCTCGCCGGTTGGCGATGGCGCGGCGGCCGTGGTGCTGGTCCCCGCGGAGCGTGTGACCTCGTTTCCGGGGCGGCCGAGGGTGCTGGTAGCGGGCTCCGCGTCTGCGACTGATTCGATTGCAGTGCATTCGCGCCGTGATCCGCTGTTCCTGTCGGCGGCGTACGAATCGTCGAAACGGGCGTACCAGATGGCCGGGGTGACAGCCGCTGATATTGATGTCTTTGAACTGCATGACGCGTTCTCGATTATGTCGGCCCTGTCGCTGGAGGCCAGCGGGTTTGCCGAGCGCGGCCAGGGTCCGCGACTGGGCCTCGATAACGAGATTACGGTGACAGGGCGGATTCCGGTCTGCACCCGTGGCGGGTTAAAGGCCCGCGGGCATCCCGTGGGAGCAACCGGGATGTATCAAATCGTCGAAGTGGTGCAACAGCTGCGCGGCGAGTGCGGAAAAACGCAAGTGGATGGTGCGCGGGTTGGAATGGCCCAGAATATTGGTGGAAGCGGGGCCACAATTTTGACCCACATCTTAAAATTAGCATGATTTGGCGATAGAATTTTTACGCATTTGTGTTATAAAATTAGAGGGCGTTTGCCAGTGTTGATGTTTATTGTATCGCTGTGAAAGGAATCAACTATGCAAGAGCGCCGTAACGCAAAGCGCAAAAGATTCTCTTACTATATGCGGGTGGTGGATGACAGCAACCAACAATTGGTGGGCCACCTGGCAGATATCAGTGCCCGTGGTTTTAAAGTTGATGCCGAGCGTGCGTATGTGCCCGGGGTTGATTTGCGCCTGCGCCTTGACTTGACCACCGATATCGCCGATAAAACTTCGATGACGTTTGTGGCGCGTGTTAAGTGGTGCCAGACTGACCCAATGACGCCTTTTTCGTTCAACGTGGGCTTCGAAATTGTCAATATTGGCATGCACGATAAAGTCATCTTCCAGCGCATCGTAGACAAATACGGCTCGCAGGATAGCCGCTGGGGATAGGAAATAAAAAAGAACCGGCCTCTGGTGAGGCCGGTTTTGATTTAAGGATTGAAGAATGGGTAGGTGGCGTTAGCCAGGTAGATGAACAGGTACAGGCAAAGTAGTGGTAAAAAAGTGAAGCTGGTCAGGATGGCGGAGAGCGTGTTGCGACGTTTGGCAAAGGCAATCCATGCTCCAATGGCCATGGCCAGGGGGAACAACGGGTAGGCCCATAGCAACCCGACCATGATGTAGGCCGGGGTTCCGGGGTCGCCCGCCACGATCATAATAGACATTCCGACCAGGAACAACCAGAAGAACATCGTGCCGACGGTCGCTAACTGCGAGAGGATGAGCCAGGTCACCAGCAGCCAGCGTGATTTTGGGGTTGTTTGCATATCCACTCCTGTTTTTGGTATCTTACCATTATCCCGAAAATTTTGTGTCAGTGTAAAATTGGAGCATGGAATTTAAAACCGTCCGCAACATTGTCCGCTTTGTAATGTCGTTGATTGCCACCGTTGAAGTGAAAGACCTGGAGAATATCCCTGCAGGGAATGTCATCATCGCCTCCAACCACCTCGGGCGGATGGATACGGCCGTTTTGTTATGCGTTTTTGACCGTGAAGATATCATCATGCCAGTGGCTGAAAAGTATCGTGACCATCCTTTGTTTGGGGCAATTGGGCGCGCCGTCAATGCCGTCTGGCTTAACCGTTTTGATGCCGATTTCCATGCCCTGCGCGTGATCCTGGACCGAATGAAACTGGGCGGCCTGATGGTGATTGCCCCGGAGGGCACGCGCTCGAAAACCGCCAGCCTGCAGCCCGGTAAGCCGGGCGTGGCTTTCCTTGCCAGCAAAAGCGGCTACCCGGTGGTGCCGGTTGCCCTGACGGGCACCGAAGATCGCGGCGTGCTCGACAATCTTAAGCATTTTCGCCGCTCAAAAGTGCGGGCGGTGGCCGGGAAGCCGATTTGGGTCGAGATTCCCAAGGGGCGCGGGCGCGAAGAAGCGCTTAACGAAGCGACCGAAGAAATAATGTGTCAGATTGCGGCGCTCCTGCCTCCCAGTTATCGCGGCGTTTATGCCGACCATCCGCGCGTAAAGGAATTGCTGGATGCGTAAATTCTTGCGCTGGTTGATTCATTCTGTTTTTAATCTCATCGCCGATGTGAAAGTCATCGACGCCGCCAATGTTCCGGGCAGCGGGGCCTTTGTGATTGCTACCAACCACATTGGCATCATCGATATTGCCATGTTCCACTATGTTTTTGATCGTTTCGACATGTTCATCCCGGTGGCCGAAAAATGGGAAAAAGTCGGTTGGATTCGTTTCCTGGGCAAGCATCTTAACTTCCTGTTTGTCGACCGCTATAACCCGGACCTGAAGGCCCTGCGTAAAATGATTAGCCTGATGGAAACCGGCAACGCCCTGGTAATTGCCCCGGAGGGAACACGCAGCCGCACCGGGGCCCTGATCGATGGCAAACCGGGGGTTGCCTACCTGGCAGCGCGCTCCGGTTTCCCGGTGGTTCCGGTGGCAATTACTGGTACCGAAGACAAGGTCATTTTTGGCAACCTGAAGCGCTTCAAAAAATCGGCCGTAACACTGCGGGCGGGCACGCCGTTTAGCATTCCGCCCCTGCCCAAAGCCAATCGCGACGAAGCCTTGCAGCAAGACCTGGACGAAATCATGTGCCAGATTGCCGCCATCCTACCCGAACGGTATCGTGGCGTATATGCCGAACATCCCCGTTTGAAAGAATTACTAAGCGCCAGCGTCTCTTGACGTTGGCGTTATTTTTTCTGGCAGGTCGGGGAACGCACCTGACCTGTGTGGAGCCTTATGCCTGTCGCTTGCCCCATCCTTCCCCGCCCTTTGCAATTTGAACCGGCCGTTGGTGCTTTCACGTTGGATTCTGGCACCGTTATCGTGGCCGATACGCTCAATAAATGGAATGCAACCTATCTCCAGGAAAGCCTGCAGGCCCTTAGCGGGCAGCATTTCTCAATTCAGGATGGCGAGACTGGCGCCGGGCCGTTCATCCACCTGCGCCTGGGTGGTGATCGCGCGCAACTGGGGCGCGAAGGCTACCGGCTGGTCATTGGCCCGGCGGGCATTGACATCGAGGCCCCCGAACCCGCCGGGGTCTTGTATGGCATCCAGTCCCTGCGCCAGTTGTTCCCTCCCACAGCATTTTCACTGCCGTATTCTATCGCGGCTTGTACCGTCATCGATAGGCCGCGTTTTGCCTGGCGCGGCTTTATGTTGGACGAAGGCCGCCATTTTATGGGGAAGGAAACCGTCTTGCAGTTGCTTGACCAGATGGCCCTGCAAAAATTGAATGTCTTTCACTGGCACCTGACTGAAGACCAGGGCTGGCGCATCGAGATTAAACGTTTCCCGCGTTTGACCGAGATAGGTTCAAAGCGAGCGGGCACCTCGCGCGGCTTTCGTGGGGCGCACAATGGCATCCCGCACGAAGGTTTTTACACCCAGGACGAGATTCGTGCCGTGGTGGAATATGCGGCGTTGCGAAACATCCTGGTTGTCCCCGAAATCGAATTTCCCGGGCATTCGCTGGCGGCGCTGGCCGCCTACCCGGAACTTTCTTGCAGCGGTGGCCCCTTCGAAGTCTGCACCCATTTTGGCATTTTGCCTGAACTGTACTGCGCCGGGAACGAAGAAGTTTTCACCTTCCTGGAAGGTGTGCTGGATGAAATCCTGGCGCTTTTCCCGTCACCCTATATCCACATTGGCGGCGATGAAGCCCCCAAAAGTCGCTGGAAAAAATGCCCTAAATGCCAGCAGCGCATCCGCGATGAGGGCCTGAAGGATGAGAACGAGTTGCAGGTGTACTTCACCAACCGTATTGCAGATTATCTTACCAGGCGCGGGCGGCGTATAATTGGCTGGAACCAGATCCTGGGTCAGAACCTGGCGTTAAGCGCCATTCCCCAATGGTGGATTGGGAATGAAAAGCAGTTTTGGAGAGCGTTGGAGGCCGGGCACGATGGCATTCTTTCTGCTTACCTGGAAACTTACCTCGACCATTCGCATGCCCTGACCTCCCTTCGCCGGGCCTATCGTTATGAACCGGTTCCTCCAACCCTGGGCCCGCAGGCTGCCAAACATGTGCTTGGGCTGGAAGCCCCGCTCTGGGCCGAATTTGTGCGCAGCAAAGCCCGCCTCGACTACCAGGTTTACCCACGCCTGACGGCCTATGCCGAAACCGGCTGGACGGCGCGTGAGCTGAAAGATTATGCCGATTTTCGCGCCCGCCTGGGCCCGTTCCTTGAGCGTTTACGGCAAATGGGCGTCAGGCATGCTCCCTTGCGTGACGCGGAGCCGCCGTTTTTTGTACAGTGGTTTGGGCTTTTCACCATCCCCCAGCCGCAAGAGCGCGTGGCATAAACACAATGGCGACCCAATCGGGTCGCCATTGTGTTTACCGGGCCGGGGTGTTTTCAGGCAGCAGAAATTGACTCAAAAGTTCCATCCAGGTGCAGGTAAAAGGTTTCCACGGTCAGATGCGGAAACAGAGCGCGAATCTTCGTTTGCGCATCCAGCAGGTCGTGGCAGTGGCGTTTGTAGGTCCCATCGCGGCCATAGGCGCGGCAATCTTCGTGGTTGATGAGGGTGACCGTGGTGATGGTGTGGATTTGCACCGCCAGTTGCACGTATTTCAGCACCATTTCATAATCATGCACGGCGCCCGCCAGTGAGATGATGTCGAAATTCTCGGGGCCAAAGCGGGTAGTGATCCAGGGGTGCAGGAATTTTTGCAGGCGGTAATCCATGCAGTGCACCACCAGGGCATCGCAATGAATCAGTGGTTTGTTGCGCGCCATTACAGCACCTCCCCGGTTCCGCGTTTTAGGAATTGCCCCTCGCCTGCTTTTCCCAGCCAATTCTCCCCATCGACAATCATTTTGCCGCGCAGGAAAACCTTCTCGGGGTAACCGGTCAATTCCCAGCCCTCGTACAGGTTGTAATCGGTGCGCTGGTGGCTGTGGGCTACGCCATAGCGAACTTTTTTCTGGGGGTCCCAAACGACGATATCGGCATCTGCTCCGGGCAGCAGGGCACCTTTGCGTGGGTACAGGCCAAAAATTTTGGCCGGGTTGGCGCTGGTGAGCGCCACAAACTGATTGGGGCTCAGCCTGCCGCTGCCCACCCCGCTTGTCCACAGCACGGGCAGGCGGTCTTGCACACCTGGCAGGCCATTGGGGATTTTGGTGAAATCATCGCGGCCCAATTCTTTGCCGGGGATGGCAATCTCTTGGCCCTCGTAAACAATGGGCCGGGAGCCGTCGAAAAAGAACGGGCAGTGGTCGGTGCCGAGGGTCTGGATGCTGCCTTCGGCCAATCCCTGCCACAGACGGGTATTATCGGCGGCGGAGCGCATGGGGGGCGAGCAAATCCATTTGGCGCCATCGGGTCGCATCAGGTGTTCGAGGCTGAAAAACAGGTATTGCGGGCAGGTTTCGCCCATTACGGGTACGCCGTGTTCGCGCGCATAGCGCAACATATCGGCTTCGCCGCCCGCGTTCATGTGGACGATATAAACCGGCGCGCCGGTTTCCTGGGCCATCGAAGCCAGCCGCAGGGTCGCTTCGACCGCACCCCAGGCCGGGCGGGTGCGGGCGTGCCATTCGGGGCTGGTGTGCCCGGCTGCCAAGGCCTCGGGGACCAGGGTTTCAATGACGTCGCCATTTTCGCAGTGCGCCATCACCAGCATGCCGTTGTCTTTGGCAATGCGTAGGGCCTTGAAAATCTCACCATCTCCCAGGCGCAGGCGGCCATTGTAGGCGGTGAAGACTTTTAGGGTGGTCATACCCATTTCGCGCAAGGTTGGGATTTCGGCAGCGATGGCGTCGTCGAAATGGGTCAGGTTCATGTGGAAGGAGTAGTCGATGGCCGCTTTGGCGGCTTTTTGATGCCACAAATCCACCGAGTGACGAAGCCCTTGCGGCTCCTGAACGACAAAATCCATTACGGTGGTGGTTCCGCCAAAGGCAGCGGCTTTGTGGCCGGTGTAGTGGTCGTCTGAGCTGACTGTGCCGAACATGGGCAGGTCGAAGTGACAGTGCGGGTCCACGCCGCCAGGGAGGAGCAGTTTGCCGGTCGCATCGACGACCCGGGCGTCGGGCGCGGTCAGGTTTTCACCGATTAAACGGATGTATTCTCCCTCGACGAGCAGGTCTGCTTTAAAGGTATCCGATGCATTGATAATCGTCCCATTTTTGATGAGCAGGGCCATGGTTGTCTCCTTATGCATCCCATCTTACATAATTTTTGGCGTTTGGGCAAGAAAATCTAAATCGGATAAAGTTGGCGTATTTTCCCTGATTGTGATATTTATCACAATCAGGGATGTTTATCAGTGTTTTTTGATGACAAATGCACATTTTACTTTTGGGTCGGCGGGGTATGCTTATTTTTGTGTATTGTCGCCACGGGGCGACGTTAAAACCTTGAGGAGGTTGTCATGAATATTCTCTTCATTGTGCTGGGTGCGCTGGTGATTTACTTCATTGCCTATCGCACTTACGGCACTTTCCTGGCGAAGCAGGTTTACCGGCTGAACGATAAGGCCAAAACCCCTTCGGTTGAGTTGGAAGACGGTCTGGACTATGTGCCGACCGATTCCAAATTCCTGATTGGCCAGCATTTTTCGGCGATTGCGGCGGCTGGCCCCATTACCGGCCCTATCCTGGCTGGCATTGCCTTTGGTTGGGTCCCGGCCTTGATCTGGATTGTGCTGGGCTCCATCTTCATTGGCGGCGTGCATGACATGGGCTCGTTGATTGCTTCGGTGCGTTACAAGGCGCGCTCGATCACCGAAGTGGTCAAGCAGAACGTTTCCAACCGCGCTTACCTGCTGTTCATGATCTTTATCTGGATCACGCTTGTGTACGTGGTGGTGGCCTTCACCGATATCACCGCCAGCTCGTTTGTGGGGATGGTGACGCTCGAAAACGGCGATAAAGTGGCGGGTGGCGCGATAGCTACCTCGTCGCTGCTGTACCTGGCCCTGCCGATTGTGATGGGCCTGTTGCTGCGCTATACCAAGCTCGGCTTGGGTTGGGCAACCGCGATTTTCCTGCCGCTGGTGGGTGTGGCGATTTGGGTGGGGCAGTATATCCCCTTCCAGCTTGAGACTGTTTTTGGCGTCGATGCCGTCACCGCCACAAAAATTTGGGATGTCTTTATCCTGGGATATTGTTTTGTGGCCTCGATTATGCCGGTCTGGATGTTGCTCCAGCCGCGCGGACACCTGGGCGGCTATTTCTTGTATGCCGCGTTGGTAGTAGCCGCCATCGGCATTCTGTTTGGCGGGTATAGCGTTTCTTACCCGGCCTTCACCAAGCCGACCGACGACCTGGGCAATTTCTTCTTCCCCATGTTCCCGGTGCTGTTCATCACCATCGCCTGTGGCGCTTGCTCCGGCTTCCACTCGCTGGTGGGCTCTGGTACCACTTCCAAGCAGTTGCGCAAGGAAAGCGACGCCAAAGTCATTGGCTACGGTTCCATGCTGCTGGAAGGCGTTGTGGCAATCATTGCCCTGGCCTGTGTCATGATCCTGGCCAAAGATAACCCGATGCTGTCTAAGGCCCCGAACTTCATCTACGCTTCGGGCATTGGCAGCTTCCTTTCGCTCATTGGCCTGCCCGCCACCCTGGGCATTTCCTTTGGCCTGATGGCGTTCACCACCTTTGTCTATGACACCCTGGATGTCTGCACTCGCCTGGGGCGCTACATCATCGAAGAGTTGACCGGCTGGAAGAATGCCGCCGGACGCGCGTTTGCCACGGCTGTGACCGCAGGCGCGCCGCTGTTGTTCGTTATGCAGAAGGTCCTGGATGCCAAGGGCAACCCCATCCCGGCCTGGAAATTGTTCTGGGGAACCTTTGGCGCTTCAAACCAGCTGCTGGCTGGCCTGGCGCTGATTGGCATCTCGGTTTGGGTGCTCAAGACCGTCAAGAACAGCAAAGTCTGGTTGGTGCCATTCCTCCCGGCGGTCTGGATGTTTGTGATGAGCAACTGGGCGCTGGTTAACACCATTCGTGACGCCTGGTTCAAAGACGGCGTGTTTACTTTCAGCATGGCCCCCGTTCCGGTGGTTTCGGTGATCCTGATTGTGCTGGCTACCCTGATGGCAATCGAGACTGTGGTCGCAATCAGTGGCGGCGGCAAATCGACGCCTAAAAAAGCCATGGGGACTGCGGCTGCTGACTAGCGAGTGACAAACGAATACAAAACCGGCCTGCCAGGGGAGTTCGGCAGGCCGGTTTAAGTGCAGGGATTAAACCGGGGGTCATCCTAAAGTTAATCCTATTTTCGTACTCTTTACGACCTTGGGTAGTTGTAAAACGCGAAAAACGGTGATAAAATTATTCTAAATTATCAGTTTTTATCAAGTTTTCTCGGGAGCTTCCCTATGACTTACCCCTCCATCCCATTCTACCCATCCCAATCCTCCGTCTTCAATAGCATCTCCCAGGCCAGGGTTAAGCGGGTGCTGGTGGTGATGCGCGATCGGTTGTTGGACGAGGGTGTTGCCTGCCTGCTCAAAGCGCAACCCGATTTACAGGTCTCAACGCTAAAAATGGCAGATTGGGAAAGCCTGGCCGGGGAAGTGGAAAGCTTGCGGCCTGAAGCGATTATCTTCACCGAGCTCGATACCCATGAAACATCGCAAATGATCGAGCAGCTTGGTGGCAATCGCGCACGGAAGGGGCGTCAGGTGATTGTGATTCGCGCCAACGAAAATGCTCTCGACGTTTACGAACAGCAACACGTGGTCACATCGAGCAAGAACCTGATGAACGTGGTCCGAGAAGGTTTTTTTGCAAGCTCGTTGCGCTGGCACTAATCCGGCGTAATTGGCACGGGGGACTTACAGGGTCATAATGGTTCTCAGGCTGTTTTTGGCCTGGACAAAGTCCAAAACTTCACCACCAAAGCTGCTGCAAAAGCGGCGCGCATCTTCAGCATTTGAAAAAGTGAGCAGGGACGGGCGACAGCACAGGCTGACGTCGCTGTTCATCACGTACCAGGCCTGGTTGGCGCTCAAAATGGTTCCGTAGAAGAAATCGGTCACCATCGCCATGCTGGCGTTGCGCCGGTTAGAAAGCGCCATCAGACCACAGTGCGGGCAACAGGCGCTGACGCGGCTGCCGTCGGTTTGTTCGATGATAAACGCGGAGCGGGGATTTATTTCGCGTCCACATTGCACACAATTTTTCTCGCGTTTCTCAACCTGGCTGATGCCCCCCGGCACCTTGGCTGCGATACCCGATTCTGTTAAGGCCTGTATTTCACGGTATGCTGTAGCCTGTGAAACGCCCAACATATCGCGAATTTCTTCAATGCTAACATGGCCTTTTTGCTCCAAAAGGCTGACTATTTTTTGCTGACGGGGTGATAGGTTTTTCATACTTGCACTCCAAATTGGGTATGATAAAATTCCGAAAATTATCAGGATTTATCGAATTTTCTCAGAATTCGATAATAATTTCAAGGAGAAAAGATGAGAAAGCTTTTTGTAGTTCTGTTTGCGCTCTCAATTTTGTTGGCGGCTTGTTCTGGCCCGGCCGGGGCAGGGATTGAAGTGACCAATCCGATGGCTATGGCGGCCAAAGCCGGGGATGTGACCGGCGTTTTTATGCAGATCAAAAACAATGGCGCTGAAGATGATCACCTGTTGGGTGCCTCCAGCGATGTGGCTGAAACGGTCCAGATTCATGAGACGGTGATGGACGGCGATGTGATGAAAATGCAGGAAGTGGGCGAGATCCACATCGATGCGGGTGATACGGTTAAGTTGGAACACGGCAGTTATCACATCATGCTCATCAACCTGAAGAAAGACCTTGAAGCCGGGCAGATGGTAACCGTAACCCTGGAATTTGAGAAAGCCGGGGAAGTTACCGTCACGGCAATGGTCATGGCCAAATAATCAGCCGCGTGTATCTTGTATTATACTTGAACCTATCTAACCGAAGGCTTGTCCGCCAGGGTCAAGCCTTTTCTAATTTGATGGGAAGAAAAGATACCAATGATGTTTTTGGCTAACCCACAGGAGGGAATATGTCAAAGCGCCCGCTTTTGATAACCATTCTCGCGGCTGTGCTGGTGATTGGCGGGCTGGCTGTCTACCAGCTTACCCTGCCACCGGTCATGCATGGCGGTGTAATCGACCCGCCCAAGCCAATGCCCGATTTTACCCTGCAGTCCGTAAATGGTCCCGTGCGCCTGTCCGATTTTCGCGGCAAGGTTGTGCTGATGTTTTTTGGATATACATCCTGCCCCGATATTTGCCCGTTGACTTTGGCTAATTTTCGCGAGGCGTTGAATAACCTGGGCGAGAAAGCCGATCAGGTGCAGGTAGTGTATGTTTCGGTGGATTGGAAACGTGACACCCCCGAAAAGGTTAGTTCGTACGCGGCCGCCTTTCGGCCCGATTTTGTTGGGCTGACTGGTTCACAGGATGAGATCGATGCTGTCACACGCGACTACATGATCCATTACCAGATCAACGAACCCGACGAAAATGGGTTTTATACCGTTGACCACACCGCCACCGCCCTGGTGCTGGATCGTGCAGGAAACCTGATTATGACCTGGCCTTATGGTTTGACCCCCTCGGACTTGCTTGACGACCTGAAGGTGTTAATCCGCCAATAACCGACCTGGTTTGTGAATACCCGACCCGCGAAAAGAAAAGGGCAGGTTTTGCGCCTGCCCTTTTTGTTATCTGTTTTACGGTATGGTTGGATACCCAAGGTCACGCCAGGTTTTCAGGCCGCCATCCATGCTGGTCACGTTGGTATAGCCCGCTTGTTTCAGGATATCACGTCCCTGGTCCGAGCGATTGCCCGAGCGGCAAACCACTACAATCGGCTTGTCTTTGGGCACTTCGTTAACACGTGCTGCCAGCTCGCCAAGCGGAATCAGGGTGGTATTGGGGGCGTGGAATTCATCCCATTCGCTCTGTTCACGCACATCCAGGAAGAATGTATCGCCTTTTTGGTATAGACTATAGGCATCTTGTGGGCTGATGGTCTGGGGTAGGGAATCAGACGAAACCGCTTGACCGCCGCCATTGGCAAGCACAATCAAGACGATGACCAGGGCCACTATTCCTAAAATGCCCAACTGGACAGCCGGGCGTCGGAAGAGACTTGAAATTGAATTGCCGCTTTGTTGTTGTGCGCGGCGGGTTGCTTTCTTTGCCATTCAGGACCTCACCTTAAAAGATTTTCTTGTTAGATGTGCTGCCATCTGAAAGGTTGCATTACATCTCGTCCAGTTCGCCGATCTCGCTGGCTGTAATCTCTTTCTTTAGCAGGAAGTAGCCGCCTGATGGGCGTCTGCCAGGCGCAAGCGCCGAGCTCGTGTCGCGGTAGCCCAGGTAGGCCGTCACTTCCCAGCCATCCATGCCAAACTCATCCAGGGCCGGGACCCCCACCGCCTCATCAATGCCTTCAGCGATAAAATCACTGATCGGCAGGTACAGGGTCTGGTATCGAAAGACCTTTTTTCCATCTTTGATGCGCTGGCGGGCAATGGCTGTGCCCTCCTCGCGCTTCTTCTGCTCAATGACCTTAATCTCATCTCGCAGCCTGCTGACAGTTGGCGACGCCAGGATTTCCTCGGCTACGCCGCGGATTTCGTCATCTTCGCTTTCTGTCGCATCCTGCAAGAACTCCACCCCGCGCATATCGTTGAGAATTGCCAGCCCTTCGGCCGCGTCGAGACACAGCATCCAATCATCGTTCTCGGTCATAACTTCATATAGGGTTTCGACGTCTTTTATTTTGACGAGATCAGAAATCGTCTTATCCATAGCAAAGTCTCCTTTCGGGCCTGATTTTTAATAACCGGGAGGAACCTTCTCGCTCCACGGCTTGGCCTGTTCCAGTTGTCCGGCCAGGCGTAGCAAAGTTGCCTCGCCCCCAAACTTGCCCACAAAATGCATCCCCACCGGCAGGCCAGAAGCAGACCAGTGCAGCGGCACCGACATAGCCGGTTGCCCGGTTACGTTGAAGACGGGCGTCCAGGGGGTAAATTCAAAGGTCTGGGCTGCCAGGGGCTTGATAATCCCCATCATTTTTAGCACATTGCCGCCATCGAAGCTGCCAATCAGGTTAATCAGCATCTTTTCACTGGCTGAAGGCTGCAAAGAGCCGACCGGCACAGGGGGTTGCGACAGGGTGGGGGTCAGCAACAGGTCATATCCTTCAAAGAAACGCGCCACTTCGCGCGCCGCCGACTGTAAATAACGGGCCGCGCTGGCATACTCTTGTGCGCTTAAGGCTTTGCCCAGCATGCCCAGCCCAAAGGATGTGGGGTCAAAATCGCGGACTGAAACCTTTTTACCGGCGGCGTGGGCCGCTTCTTCAATATCGGCGCGCAATTCGGCTGCCAGCAGGGTCACAAATGCCAGGGCAAAAGCTTCGCCATCCACAACCGGGGCGGCCTCTTGAACGTCGTGGCCCAACTCTTTTAGCAGTTGAACGGTGGATTGCAGCCCCTTCAGCACCTCGGCATCCACCTTTTTCCCGAGCAAGGGCTTTCCCGAAAAGGCGATTCTTAACTTCCCCGGAGCCTGTGTCACCGCTTCGAGGAACGGTTGCGCCACTGCGGGAGCGTAATAGGGCGCGCCTACATCAGCCCCGTGTGTGGCATCCAGCATAGCCGCCGAATCGCGCACCGAGCGTGAAAGCACATGCTCAATGGCGAACCCGTGCCAGGCCTCGCCCAATACCGGGCCGGTGGGTGTTCGTCCACGGGTGGGTTTTAGCCCAAATAGCCCGCAGGCCGAGGCCGGAATGCGAATCGAGCCGCCGCCATCGCCGCCCGAAGCCAGCGGAACCATCCGGGCTGCCACTGCCGCTGCCGACCCGCCGCTAGATCCGCCCGTGATGCGGTTGGGATCCCACGGGTTGCGTGTTGGGCCAAAGGTGAGCGGTTCGGTGTAAGGGGTCAGACCAAATTCAGGGGTATTGGTTTTGCCCACAATCACCACCCCGGCTTTTTTCCAGCGTTGGACCAGTTCGCTATCCTGTGTGGCGGCAATCCCTTTCCAGAGCTTGTTACCGCTGCTGGTGGGAACCCCCGCAACGGTCGCCAACAGGTCTTTGAGCAGGAAAGGCACTCCCTGGAAAGGTCCTTCTGGCAATGGGCCCTGGGCGGCGCTCCTGGCGTCGTCGTACATCTTGTAGATAACGGCATTTAGGGCCGGGTTGTACTGTTCGATGCGTTCAATGGCGGCTTCCACCAGTTCGGCGGGAGTAACCTGTTTGCGACGGACCAGGTCTGCCAGACCCAGACCATCATACCGGGAGTATTCTGAAAATGCGCTCATGGTGACCTCGTAGTGTGCGGGATTATGGGTCACTATAGCGCAATTTTGAGATTGGCGCAACAAAAACGCGCAGTTGCCTGCGCGTTGAGAGGGCGGAGCCGGTTTTTGGGTTACATGCCGCTCAGTCTAAACATATCCATCAGGGTTTTGGTGCTTTTGTCCATTTGCTGGTCAAGCTTGTCACATTCGCGGCGTACCACTTCGGGGCCAATGTTGCTTGAGACATATCCGCGCCCGGCTTTAATCAGCACGGCCAGGGCCTTGCCAATTTCCTGGGTTTTCATGTTGCCAGTGACCATTAAGACCTGGTTTTCGATGCGCATCGACCAGCGGTTGCGATTGGCGGTTTCGTTAATGACCTCGGTAAGGGCGCGGGCAATTCGCGCGCCGCTAAACTGGGTCGCCAGGCCATGCAGCAGTTTGTAATGGGCGCTAAAGTAGTTAAGCAGTAAATGCTCGGTGTCAGCTCCCTGAGAACCGGTATTGCTCAAGATCGATTCGGCCAGGGCGTTTTCTTCGGAGGTAAGAACGGTGGCGGCGCGGGCCTCGGCAAAAACCCGCAAAACGATGTTGGCGCCGTTGTATTGTTTAAGCACGTTTTCAGAGCGGATGGCCGAAATCCAAACGCGCTGGTTTTTTCCCAGGTAGCTGCTGGGGACGACGTTGGTGTAGACCCCGGTCTTTTTCAGGTTATCTTTCATTTCGGAATAGACCTGGTCGGTGATGCCCAGGATGGTATGCAGGGGGGCGCCGATTACCTGGGTCTGGTTGGGCAGGTGCATGGCCAGAGAGTAGTTGAGACTGGCCTTAATGACATTGTCTTTCTCGTCGTTGAAGATGAGCACGCGGGCATTGGGGGAGGCGCTGGGTTGGGCAGGGGTTAACGATTTTGGCCCTTTAATCTCAAAATCGAGTAGCACCTGGTAGATGAACAGGCCAAAGGTAAAGAGCAGGTACCAGTAAGCGTAAGAAAAATTGGAAAAACCGGTCAGAAAATTTACCTGGCCGTTGGGGGCGTACAGACCGCGCAGCACAGCATAGGTATATGCCAGGTTGCCAAAAGTGCGTAACAGGAAGGCTATCCCAATCACGCGCCACGGGGTACGGAATGAGCCATGCCCTTCAAAGGAGAAAAAAATCAGGATTGCCAGCCCAAGCAAGCCGATATCAGCAATCGATAACAACAGGCTGAACAGGCTGGCAAACCATTCTGCGTCGCGGCTGGTGCGTAGGATGTGGGCGGCCCCAGAAATGGTTAGGAGTACCGCCGGGAGCAGGGTTACAAAGACTTTCCACCATTGTTTGCGTGGCAAGCTGGCTTGCATGGCGCGGTAACGGTTAAAGAGCCCGTAGAAAATGGGCGGGTAGGCCAAAATCCAGAACAGGTACCCGACCGAGAAAACTACGTTCCCACGGTCAATGATGGCAGTGAAGAACCAGAAAAGCTGGGTCAATGTCCATAGGCCCAGCCCAATTGAAATGGCGCCCCAAATTTGGTTGGAGGATGGATCAGCTTTGAGACGATTCCACAGCAAGATGGCAAAGGTTGTGGCCGAGACCGCGGCGACCAGGGCCAGGAAGTCGCTTAACCCCATTACAAAGCGATCGCCGCCAATGACAAAAACATTGATGATGAAGTAGATTAAACCAAAGACAGAGACCGAAAAAGCAAAGGTTAGAAAGGCAGCGTTGTTTAAAAGAATGTCGCGAGGGGTATATTCGGTGGCCGGACTGGGGGATTGGGAAGGAATGGACATGATAGCTCTCTATGCCGGTAATTTTATGCTATTTTGCAACAGTGTCAGCCTAATAATATTGCAAATTCAATTACAGTTTCAGAAAAGGTTGTTTATAACCGCTTTTTTCCCTGGCAGGCGCCAGGCTGGGTGTTTTTATTTTCAATTTGATGATTGAAATTCAACGATGGATATTCTATAATAGAAAAAATATTCTAAACTTTACCTGGTTAGTATAAAATAGGAGTGCGATATGGATATGCAAACGGCCGTTTTACAACTAGAGCAGGCCGGGACAGCCCAGGCCCGGAAGATTTATTTGCGCCACGGGGCGCGCGACCCGCTGTATGGGGTTTCGTATGCGGTGTTAAATGCCATGCAGAAGAAGATAAAGAAAGATCATGCCCTGGCGCTGTCGCTATGGGCAACCGGGAATTACGATGCGATGATCCTGGCCCTGAAGGTTGCTGACCCGTTGGCGCTGACCGGTGAGCAGGCTGAAGAGTGGGTTTGGGATGTTTATAATTATTCTGTTTCAAGTGAGTTGGCCGGGCTGGTGCTGCGCTCTCCGTTGGCGCAGGAAAAGGCTGAGGCCTGGATCGAGGCAGATGCGGAGTATGTGGAACGGACGGGGTGGTTGATCCTGGCTGGTTTGGTGGAAAAAAGCGATTTGCCCGATTCCTATTTCTTAAACGCGCTCCAGGTGATTGAACGGGACATCCACCAGAGTAAAAACCGTGTGCGTGATGCCATGAATACGGCGGTAATTGGGATTGGGCTGCGCCCCAACCTGACGGCAGCGGCGATTGCGGCAGCCGGACGAATTGGAAAAGTGGTGGTCGATCATGGAGAAACGGGTTGTAAAACCGCTGATGCCATCACTTATATTCAAAAAACGCTCGATTACCGGGCGAAGAAAGCCGGGAAGTAGTATCATAGACCTGACAGAGCCTGTCAGGTCTATTTTTTGGAGGGTTTATGCTGCGATTTGAAGCCATGAGTGACCAGGATTTTGCCGCTTATATCCGCAAGGCGGTTCCGGAGTATGCCTATGACCAGATGCACGCCGGGAATTGGTCGGCAGACACGGCAGCCGGGCGGGCGCGGGCCGAGTTTCAACAAATGCTGCCCAATGGGCCCCAGACACCCAACCAGCACCTTAAGGTGATTGTGGATGGGCAGGGCTATAAGATTGGGATGCTGTGGTATTTTGTCGATGCCAGCCAGTCGCCAGCCAAGGCATTTTTGATCGACTTTTTCCTGTTTCCTGAAAGCCGCCGCAAAGGTTTTGAAGCCGAGGCGTTGGCCCTTTTTGAACAGGATGCCCGCGCGAACGGCGCTTTGCGGGTGGAATTGCAGGTGTTTGCGCACAAATCGGACGAGATTTCTTTTTACCAGGCGAGTGGCTACGGCCAAACCAGCGTTTTCCTGGCCAAAAACCTGGATACCGCGGAGGAAAAATGATTTCGCTTGCCCCAATGACCGAAGCCGAGTTTGCGGCCTATCTCGAAAGGACAATCCCCCAGTATGCCCGCGAGAAGGTGCAGGCCGGGAATTGGCCCAAAGAAGGCGCGCTGGAACGGTCGCGCAAAGAGTATGAGCACTTCCTGCCCCAGGGGTTGCACTCGGAGGGACATTTCCTGTTCCTGCTGGAAAACGAGGCCGGGGAGAAAGTGGGCTGGTTATGGTATGGCTGGCTGAAACAGGCCAAACCGGGACTGGCCTTTATTTTTGACTTTGAGATTTACGAACAATTTCGGCGGCGGGGATACGCCACCCAGGCGCTGGCCGCGCTGGAAACGCATGCCCGCGCACAGGGTGTCACCACCCTGGAATTGCATGTTTTTGGGTTTAATACCCCGGCCAGGGAATTGTATAAAAAAGCGGGTTATCTTGAAACCAACGTAAATATGGCCAAGCAGCTCTAGCATTAACAATCAAAAAGACGGGAAACAGGTGAAGACCTGTTTCCCGTCTTTTGCTGCCATTTTGAGTTTGCTGGCTGTAGCCTGGAATTAGATCAGGTCTTCCATTAACTTCATGGGCACAACTGCGCAGCCGACAATCCCTGGCCCGGTATGGACGCCCAACACTGGCGAGATGCGGCTGACTTCGAGCTTGGCCACATTCATGCGCTCGACCATCATGTCTGAAAGCATCTCTGCGCCTTGTTGGAAGCGCCCGTGCAGTATATTGACCCACACCGGGGTCTTCTGGTACACACCAAACAAGTAATCGGTCAGCGATTCGAGCGCGCCGGGGATGGTGCGAGCTTTGGTAATGGTGCTGTATTTTCCATCTTCATGCGAGACATTGATGACCGGTTTAAGTTTGAGCATCGAGCCCATCAGCGCCTGTACGCGCCCAATGCGCCCGCCGCGCGCCAGGTATTCGAGCGTTTCGAGGGTATAAATCACCTCGGTGTTGGCGCGGATCTCGGTCATGCGTTCCTGAATCTGCTCCATAGCCCACCCGGCTTTATGTCCCAGTGCCGCCGCCAGCACCTGGAAGCGCTCGCCGCCCGAGAGGGTCATCGTATCCCAAAAGCTGACTTCGGCCACATCTTTGGCCTGCTCGCCGCCTACGCGCGCCGAGTTAATGGTTCCGCTCAGGCCAGAAGAGATGTGAATGGAGAAAATGTTTTTGCTGGTCTCGGCCAGTTTGCGGTACAGTTGTTCAAACATGCCGCTGGAAGGCTGCGCCGTGGTCGGGATTGCCGGACGCATGGCTTCCAGGCGGTTATAGAATTCGTCGGCGCTGATCTGGGTGGCATCCTTTTCACCTTCAGGGAACTGGATGAAGAGGGGGGCCTGGGTAATGCCCAGTTCTTCCAACTCACTGGCGTGCATATCGGCAGCGCAATCGGTAACGATTTTCAT
The DNA here is from genome assembly GCA_964562145.1 of uncultured Anaerolinea sp. GTDB lineage: Bacteria > Chloroflexota > Anaerolineae > Anaerolineales > Villigracilaceae > UBA5195. The sequence continues at coordinate 169,481 of CAZLSP010000001.1, forward strand.
GAAAGTCTCACTTTCCTAGAGATTGAGTACATTGATTATACCGAATCTTAATTCGGTCAGGTGAGAAATGGATGAGTCCTCGCCTATAATACAGGCCAACAGGAGAAACAAATATGGAAATTCATCTACGTCGTTACCAGCCAGCCGATTTTGATGCGCTTACCATCCTGTGGCGGGTGGCGCGCGAGAAATCCCTGCCTGAGTTCCAAAAGGCCAAGGGCCATTTTTTCTACCAGGATCAGTGGTATTTCCGCGAACGCTTGCTCCCGTCAAATGACGTTTGGGTGGCCGTGAGCGGAACCGGCGCCCCTGTAGCTTTTATGGCCATTAAAGAAGATTTTATCGACCACCTGTACGTTCACCCTGATTACTGGCGACAGGGGATTGGCGAGCGGCTGCTTGAGTTGGCGCGCAGCCTTTCGCCGCAGCGCCTGTGGCTTTACACGCTGCAGATTAATCTGAATGCGCGCGCTTTTTACGAAAAAAACGGCTTCACCGCTGTCGAGTTTGGCATCAGCCCCGCCCCCGAGAGTGAGCCGGATGTTAAATATGAATGGGTGAAAGTCAAGTAAAATACTCCCCATGTCTATCCCCCTGCGCCCTACCCATCTCGAAGTCAATTTATCCCAACTACGCCGCAACGTTGAAGCCATTCGCGCCAAAGTACACCCGGCTAAAGTGCTGGTAATGCTCAAGGCCAATGCCTATGGGCACGGCCTGGAAGGCGTTGCGCCGTTCATTGCGCCCTATGTTGATTATATTGGCGTGGCGGTGCTGGATGAGGGCATTGCCCTGCGCGCTATGGGCATCACCAAACCGATCCTGGTTGCGGGCGGGACCCTGCCGGGTCATGTTCCGTATTTCCTTGAACATGACCTGACCCTTACAGTGGGCTCCCTGGCAGTACTGGAGGCCGCCGAAGCGGCAGGAGCTGCGGCCGGGAAACCGCTGCGGGTGCATCTCAAAATTGATACCGGCATGGAACGGGCCGGGGTACGCTGGTACGAGGCCGAACCCTTCCTGGAACAGTCGCTGCGCTGCCGTCACCTCGATATCGAGGGCATTTACACCCATTTTGCCAACTCAGAAACCCTTGAAACACCGGGGATGGTTAAAACCGCCGGTTTTTCGTATGCCAGCGACCAGCTGGAACGTTTTTATGAATCGCTGCGTTTTTACGAGAAGCGCAGCCTGCCAGCCCCGCGCCTGCGGCATACCGCCAACTCGGCGGCGGTTCTTAACCTGCCTGAGAGCTACTTCGACATGGTGCGGCCGGGCGTGATGTTTTACGGGATTTACCCTGACCGCGAGGCGCAGCGTTCGGTGGAAATTCACCCGGCGGCCACCTGGCGTTCGCAGGTGGTTTATAGCAAAACCACCCTGCCGGGCAACCCGGTCAGCTACGGCTCGCTATGGGTCAGCGACCATCCCGTGCAGACCGTGACGGTGCCGTGCGGTTATGCCGATGGGTATTTTCGGCGTATGACCAACCAACCCAGGGTGCTGGTCAATGGACGCAAATACCGGCAGGTGGGGCGCATCTGTATGGACCAGTTTATGGTCAATCTCGAAGCCGATTCTGCCGGAGTGGGTGACGAGGTCATTTTGCTGGGGCAGGCTGCCAGCGGCGAAGCCATCTGGGCGGAGGACCTGGCCGAATGGGCCGGGACCAATCCTTATGAGGTCATGACCAATATCTCGGCGCGTGTCCCACGCGTCTTTGTAACAGAGTAAAATGTGCGCCCGGAGGAATTTTGGAGAAGTTACGCGGCTATAAAGACCTTTTTCGGATTGTGTTCATCGTTTTACTGTTGGACCAGCCCATTAAATACCTGGTGCACTTTAACCTGGACCTGGGAGAAACCTGGCTACCGGCCGGGATGGAATGGCTTTCACCCTATGCACGCATTGTCCACTGGTACAATACCGGCGCGGCTTTTGGCTCCTTCCAGGGCGATTTTGGCTGGGTTTTTACCCTGATTGCCCTGGTGGTGACCAGTTTCATCCTGTACTATTACCCGCAAATCCCAGATGAAGATCGGTGGATGCGCATTGCCATGGGCCTTTTGGTGGGCGGCGCGCTTGGCAACAACCTGTTCGACCGCTTGCTGGTGGGGCATGTCATCGATTTCATCTCGGTGGGTAACTTTTGGGTTTTTAATGTTGCCGATGTCAGCATCAATGCCAGTGTGGCGGTCATGTTCCTGGGCATGGTAAAAAAGACTCGCGAAGAACAAATAAAGGCTGGCGAAGCGCCTGACCTTGGAGGCAGTTTGAAGCATCTCAAGAATTATTTAATCCTGTTTTTGGTGGCGGGTACCGTCATTGCGCTCGATCAGTGGACCAAGGACCTGGTACGCACCAACCTGGCTTTGGGCGGCGTCTGGTTGCCTGAAGGTATGTTCTGGCTGGCGCCGTATGCGCGCATTGTCCACTGGTACAACACTGGTGCGGCTTTTGGTTCTTTCCAGGGCTATAGCTGGGTTTTTACCATCCTGGCGTTTGTGGTGGTCGCCCTGATCATCTACTATTACCCACAGGTCGGCGCGGAGGTTTGGTGGCTGCGCCTGGCGATGGGTATGCAAATGGGCGGCGCGCTGGGTAATGTGATCGACCGGTTGTTGTTTGAAGGCAAAGTAACCGACTTCATTTCGGTGGGGAATTTCCCGGTCTTTAACATCGCAGATTCGAGCATCACCGTTGGCGTGATTATTTTGTTGATCGGCACCTGGGTTAAAGAGACCCAGGAGAAGAAAGAGACCGCTAAACAAGATGCGGCTGAAGGGGATGAAAGGCAAGACGCCCCCCAGGCGCCCGACTCGAACCCGGTAACGGAAGAAGGTTCGGGTGAGTGATCGCGTTGAATTTTTCCAATTTAATGGGGGTGAGCCTGAGCGTCTCGACAAATACCTGACGGCCTGCTTGCCCGAGTTTTCGCGCGCGCGCCTGCAAGGCCTGATTGCGGATGGTTTTGTGGATGTGGATGGCCGCCCGGCAAAAAAGGGCGGGATACGCCTGGAAGGGGGCGAGCGGCTGCGGGTGCGCATTCCACCGCCGCAGCCTTCTGGCCTGGTGGCGGAAGCGATTCCCCTCGATGTGGTTTTTGAAAACGATGACCTGCTGGTGGTTAACAAACCGGCCGGGATGGTGGTCCACCCGGCCGCGGGACACGATAGCGGCACGCTGGTAAACGCTGTTTTGGGCTATGAACCCGAGATTGAGGGCATTGGCGGCGAGGAGCGCCCCGGGGTGGTTCACCGCCTGGATAAAGATACCAGCGGCCTGATTGTGTTGGCCAAGAATGAGCGTGCTCATCGCTGGCTGGTGGACCAGTTTAAAGAGCGGCAGGTTGAAAAGACTTACCTTGCGCTGGTAGATGGAAAGCCGCCCACGCCTACCGGCCGCGTAGAAGCCCCGATTGGGCGTGACCCGCGGGACCGCAAGAAGATGGCGGTGGTGAAGTTGGAAAAAGGCCGCGAGGCGGTTAGCGAATATAAAACGCTGGAAAGTTTTGACAGCCATACTTTGCTGGAATTCCACCCGTACACCGGCCGTACCCATCAGATTCGCGTGCATTGTACTTTTTTACGCTGCCCCATTGTGGGCGATACGCTCTACGGGCATCGCAAACCCACCATTGACCTGGCGCGCCACTTTTTGCATGCCTGGCAGCTTAAAATCACCTTGCCGGGAGAATCCCGGCCGCGCACATTTCGGGCCGAACTTCCCAACGAATTGAAAAAAGTGCTGGAAAAACTGCGGCATGTATAAACTGCTTGGGTTTGCGGGCCGCGGTGGATCCCTGCCTGGTAACGAATGATGCAAAAGCCAAGACCTTGCGCAACCTGTGGAAAAGGAGAGCCAGATGAACTACATCGATTTTCGTTCTGATACCGTCACAAAACCAACGCCTGAGATGCGTGATGCCATGGCCCGCGCCGAAGTAGGCGATGATGTCTATGGCGACGACCCGACCATCAACCGCCTGCAGGAGATGGCCGCCGAAAAACTGGGTAAAGAAGCCGGATTGTTTGTCCCTTCGGGGACGATGGGCAACCTTGCGGCGATCCTGGCGCATTGCAACCGTGGCGATGAAGTTATTATGGGCGCGCGTTCGCATACCTTTTTGCATGAAGGCGGCGGCATTTCTACCCTGGGGGGCGTCCATTCTTGTCAGTTGCGCGAGCAGGCCGATGGTTCGCTGGCTTTGGAAGATGTGGAAGCCGCGCTACGTTACCCCGATGATGACCATGAACCCATTTCGCGTCTGATTGAAATCGAAAATACCCACAACGCCTGTGGCGGGGTCTGGCAGACCCCGGCTTATATCCGTTCGCTGGCTGAATTTGCGCATGAGCGTGGCCTGATTGTTCACATGGATGGGGCGCGTGTCTTCAATTCGGCGGTGGCGCAGGGCATCGATGTCAAAGAGTTGACCCGGCCGGTAGATTCGGTGACATTCTGCCTGTCGAAAGGCTTGTGCGCCCCGGCGGGTTCGGTGTTGTGCGGCAGCCATGAATTTATTCGCAAGGCGCGCCGGATGCGCAAGCATTTGGGCGGCGGTATGCGCCAGGCCGGGATCCTGGCCGCAGCCGGGATAGTGGCGCTCGAAACGATGATCGACCGTTTGGGCGAGGACCACCTGCGCGCTCGCACCCTGGCCGAAGGCCTGAGCGAGATTCCGGGCATTGTGCTCGACCCCGGCTCCCCGGCCACCAATATGATTTTTTTCAACCTGGCCCCTTCAGTCAAACTGTCGGTGGATGAGATTGCCCGTGCCATGTTGGACCGGGGCATCCTGGTTAATGCCAGCGGTCCGCGGCGGTTTCGCCTGGTGACGCATTACTGGATCAGTGATGCGGATGTCGAAGCCGTTGTGGCGGCTTTCAAGCAGGTATTTACACGCTAAGTTAACCAAAATAAAAAAGCGCCGGGCCTTAAACCCGGCGCTTTTTTGATTGTAAAATTTACTGACCCCGTGAGTATGTGGTGAACTGTTCAGACTGGGTCATGGTGGTCAACCCGGCGGCGCGGATGATTTGGTCGAGCAGGGTTTTGCCTTGCGCAAAGCCGGTTTTGCCTCGCAATTCTCCGCGAAAGTGGACTTCGCCCAGGGTGTTGAACTCAAAATGGGCTTCCGTGCCCAGCACTTGCACCGTCTGGCCCCAGCGGGCGGGCAGGGTGCGTACTTCACGGATCTGTTCCCAGGCCAGGTGAACACGGCGCAGGCCGTTGCTAAAGGCCACACCCTCGGGGCCGAGGTTGATGCGGGTGTTGCGATCCATCCAGTTGCCGAGTGAAATGCTGGCCGCCGAAAGGAACAAAAAGGCCACAAAGAACCAGGCCCAGGTGGGGACGATCCCGTTGAATTGTAAAGCCGCCAGCCCAAGGGTGGCGGCGATCGCCAGCAGCCAGGCATTCATCTCCCCGCGGCGTGGGAGCAGTTCGGGTGTATAGGATTGTTGTTCGGTCATAGCTGGGATTATACCCGCGTGGGGCCGCATCAGGCTTCGCCGGAGTATTTTAAGAGCGCTTGTCTGCGTGTAAACACCATAATGGAACTGGCGCGCGCAATCGGTTGGACCACTGAGGGATCGAATTTCATCAAAAAGTCGTGCGCGCTGAGCCGCCCGGCATAGAATTCGTTGGCAGCCAGGACAAGCTGGCTGATCTTCTCCGGCGGAATGGCTTTGTAGATAAAAAGCGAGAGCGGGGAATTTTTCATGTCGAAGCCAATATCGCTGGAGCGGCCCGATTCGAGCAGGCGGTGAATGACCGAATGCTGGTCTACCCAGGAGGCATCGTCGATTTCGGGCAGGAAATATTCCAGCCGTTTGATGCTGACACCCTCGCGCGGCACATCGCCCATAAACAGCGACAGTGGCGCATCTCCGCCGGTGGCTTTGGCCAGCGCTTCGAGCACGCTGGTGCCCAGGATTTTGATGCGCAGGTATTCACGCGCAATGTTGATGTTTTGGCGCGCGCAGCGTGACATTTGCTGGAAATCGGCATCGGAGGGCACGCCGCGATACTGGCTAAAGACCGCCCCAGGGTCGAGGCTTTCGAAAAAACCTTCCATTTTTTGCAGCGCCATCCGGTAAGTGCCAATCGAATAGACATCGGGCAGGCGCAGCGCGGCATTCGATTCGGGCAGCAGCTTCCAGGTGTTATCGAGAAAGCGACCGGCATCCATTTCGGCAAAGTTTTCAATGTCGCGGTTGGCAAAATTGACGGCGGTTTTGATGATGTCGAAAACTTCATCCTGTGAAAGTTCGAGCCCAAAGCGCTGGCAAATGCGCGGCAGGCGTTCTTCCATAATTTCAAAATGATTTTTGCCCTCGGCGGTGAACCCGCGGAAGGGGATGGTGGCCTCAACACAAACGGTCATGCGCAGCAGGTCTTTTTCTTGCACCAGCCCGGCCAGTTGTTTGACCATCACCAGGGCGCTCAAAAACTCATTGAGCGCCGCTACCGAAGACAGGCGCTGACCGGGGGTGAATTCAAAGACATCCAGGACCATCGCTACCAAACGGTCATCGGGGGTCAGGTTTTCGGCGATGAAAAATTCATTGTTCTGTTGGCGGATGTAGGCGGAGATAAGTTCCCAGATCTGGGGCGAAAAGCCCATATCGACCTGGAAATAGACAATGTCGTGATACAACGCGGCCAGCGTGCGAATCGGGTTACTGGCGTCTACAAAAGCAAAAACATGTTCGAGGGTGTGAAAATGGCGCGCCTGTACGGTCATGGCGCGGTGAATCGTTACCGCCAGGTCTTCCAATTTTTCAAGCGAGACCGAACTGCCCAGCTCGTGAAAGCTCTGGTTGAAGATGGAAATTAATTTTTGAACGTTACCAACTTGCATAAGTAGCTCATTTATCCTTGTATCCTGATTGTAGCGAGCAACTCCAAGAAAGAGTATAGCACGTTGGTATTAGACGAACAAATCTTTAAACGCATCCCCGGTGTTCGCAAAGCGGAATTTGAAGCCCAGGTCCAGCAACCGCCGTGGCAGGGCAAATTGCCCGTCGAGCAGCAGGGTGCTCATCTCTCCCAGGGCCAGTTTGAGCGCAAAAGCCGGGGCGGGCAGCCAGTAAGGGCGGCCCAGGGCGCGAGCCAGGGCGCGCATAAAATCGGCATTGGAAAGCGGTTCTGGGGCTGTGAGATTAAAGACCCCGCTGCCATGCTCATTTTCCAACAAAAAGCGCATCGCAGCCACATGGTCTGCAATGTGAATCCATGAAACGCCTTGTTTCCCATTCCCCAGCGGGCCACCGGCGAAGAGTTTTACCGGCAGCGCCATGAGCGGCAAGACACCCAATTTAGAATCGAGCACCAGCGAGGTGCGAATGATTGCCCGCCTCACCCCCAATGCTTCGACTGCGGCGCTGGAGGCCTCCCAATCGCTGGCGACCCCGGAAAAGAAATCGCTCCCACTGGGCGAATTCTCATCGACCGGATTGCTGCCACACGGGCCGTAGTAGCCAATCCCCGAAGATTGGATCAGCACCCCGGGCTTGCGGTTGGCCTGCCGGTATGCTTCAACCAGGGCCTGCCCGGCTTGCACACGGCTGGCGCGAATCTGGCGTTTGCGCTCCGCTGTCCATGGCCATTGCCCTACGGTCTGACCGGCCAGGTTAACCACCGCATCCATTTTTGAGAAAGTTTCCAGCCAGCCAGATGGGGTGCGCCCATCCCAGGCCAGGGCTTGCGCACCGGCGGCTGTTTTTGCGTTGGATGGGTTGCGCGTCAGCGCCCAAACCTGGTGCCCATCTGCCAGCAGTGAGCGCGTGAGGGCCGAACCGATAAAACCGCTGCCGCCTGTGATCAGAATGTTCATGTAATTTTCTCCTTGGGGGGTTGGAGTATAATTCGTCCATTCGCGGAGGCGCCATGGATGAGCCGGTGTTGGTGTTGAACGCCAACTTTGAGCCAATCAACGTCTGCAACACGCGGCGGGCTATCGGATTGATGCTCGCCGGTAAGGCGACTCTGCTTGCCAATGGCCGTGGGCACATCCAGACGATTTCGCAGGTTTTCCCGCGCCCGTCCGTTATTCGCCTGGAGAATATGATTCAACGGCCGCGTGTGCATGTCAAATTGACCCGTCGCGAGGTCTTTCGGCGTGATAATTATACCTGCCAGTACTGTGGCCGGAAAATTACAAACCTGACGATTGACCATGTGGTTCCGCGACACCTGGGCGGGATGCATATTTGGACCAATGTGGTTTCGGCCTGTTCGTCTTGCAATCATCGTAAAGGCGGCCGCAGGTTAGAAGAATCCCATATGGCGTTGCTTAACCCGCCGCGTGAGCCGCCCGCCAGCGCCCAGTATGTTTTTGGTCATCACCTCGAGCAAAACGAGGAATGGGTGCAGTATATTCGGGGCTGGTAAGTTTAAATTAGAAAACCGCCCGGTCTGGGACTTTTCCCAGGCCGGGCGGTTTTGTGGTTTTACAGGTCAATTCGCATCAGGTCGGTGCACAGGGTCACTTCTCGCGGGAAGATGGTTTGGGCTTCGGCCAGGGGGTTGCCGCTGGCAAAGCGCCCGGTGGGGTAATGAATCAGGTAAAGCGCCCCGGCTCCGGCATCGCGGGCAATGGTGGCCGCCTGGGTTGCGGAGGAGTGTCCGGTGAAGGGGCCGCTGGCTTCGTGAATGAGGATATCGACATCCTGGGCCAGTTTTTGCATGGCCGGGCAGGGTTCGGTATCACAGGAATACGCCAGGCTTTTGCCCTCGGCTTTTAAGTCGAAACGGATGCCGATATTGGGCAGGAAGTGCTTGACCGGTGTGGTGCGGATACGCACTTCGGCGCTATCCAGGGCTAGGGCATTCTCTTCGGCGGGCAGGTGCTGAAAGATGACCGGGAAAAAGTTGGGCCACCCGGTCCAGCCAAAGAGCGCCATCATGGCATCGACGCGCTCGAGGGTGTAATCCAGACCAAAGATGTTGAGCGGCTGGCGACGGCCCATCAGCCACATGTCCATTAATAATAATGGGATTCCGGCCACATGGTCAGGGTGGAAGTGGGTCAGGATAATGTCGGTGATGTCGTTCAGTTGCAGCCCGGCTTGCTCCATGCGCACCACCGGGTTCGAGGCGCAGTCTACCAACACGGTATGGTTGGCAGTGACCAGGACCAGGTGGGTGTTTTCATGCCCCGGGGTGGGGATGGCGTTGGAGGAGCCGAGGACGATCAGGTGGGACATCAGGGTTCAAGATCCAGCGATTTTCCAAGAACGGCCAGCAGGATGCGTGGGGTGATTTCGGCTTCAATCACGGCGGCCAGCAAGAGCAGCGGAACGCATACACCGACCAGGATTTTGAGGGTGTCGGCAAAGGTGACGATCATGGTTTCACCAATGGTGCGACCTTCTTCGGGGGTGACAAGGCGCACGCCCAGGTGCAGGACGGCAGCGCTGATCAGGATGATGGAGGGCAATTCGATGATGCCATGCGGCAGGATGCCCGCCATGAAGACGGTGAGCGGTGAAACCCCTACCAGGCGGGTGACAGCCAGTACGCCGCCGATTAGGGCAAAGTTGCCTGCAAAGAGCAGGATGCCAAGCACGCCAAAGGTGAACATGCCGATCAGGATAATGATAAATTCGGCGCGCAGGTTGTGCCAAAACAACATCGTTGCCGAGATGCCGCCGCCGCCATCATCAAGCAGCAGGGCGCGGATGGCGCGAATGGCATCGCGCAGGCTTTCGGCGGGCAGGATGATGTTTGGCAGGTTGGTATCGACGTAATAGTATGTGACGGCAATGGCGAGCACCCCGATGATGGTGGTGATGGTTAGCGAGGTGCGCAGGGAAGCCAGGGTACGGACGATTTCTACCCGATACCAGTGCCACAACCCGTTCAGGTCCAGCCAAATGGCCTGGGTCAGGGTCGGCGGGGCCGGGTCGAGGGCGGGGGAACGTTTGAAAACGGAACGCAGGAAACGGGTCAGCGCCAGTGGTTCAGTGCTGCCGGTGAAGGCCTTACGGAAGGTGGACCACACCCAGCCGAGATTCAGGATGTCAACTTCCCGCCCCAGCAGGGTTTCACGTTTGAAATGCGCCAACCCCAGGCGCACAATCAGCAAGCTCATAATGGCGACGCCGATCACGGCATACCATAGCACGTCGTTGGTGCCCCAAAACATGAGCGCGCTTTCACCCTGGATGAGCAGCGAGACCGGGATGACGATGAAAGAAGCGAGCAGGTTGGCGGCGCGCACCGAGGTCGATTGGGTGGAGATGACGATGGCGGCGCTGACCATGAGCAGGGTCTGGACGGCGGTCAGGGCCATGGTTTGGGTAATAAAGCCCCACGCGGGCCATTTAATGCCCTGCCAGGTGAGTCCAAACAGGTAAATGCCGATGCCCACATAGCTGACCGTGAGCGGGACGATGGTTCCGGCCATCAATTTGCCTACGTACAGGTGCCAGTCGGCCATGGGGCTGGAGAGCAGCGGCTCGATGGTGCCGCGCTCTTTTTCGCCCACAAAGGCTTCAAGCGCCACCACCAGCGAGACGGTGACCGGGAAAAAGCCCACCACCAGGATCAGGAAAGGCAGCAGGCGTTCAGCAATCAGGTTGGCGCCATATTGGTTGACATAATCGACCACTGTTTTGGCGGCTACGTTCATCAGGTAAGGGAAGAACAGGGTTAGGATGATCATGGGCACCAGGATGCGCCAGTCGCGCATCTGGTCGACCAGTTCTCGTTTTGCTACCAGCCAGGCCAGGTCGAAGCGTTTCATAGTGTTCCCTCCGCGGCCTGTGACATGGCCTTGAGATAGAGCATCTCGAGTGTGCGCGGTACGGCCTGTACCGCAACCACCGGGGCCTGGGCGTTGATCAATTGTTTCAGGATGAGCGGGTTGGCCGCTTCGGGATTTTCTACCTGGTAGCGGAAACCGGTTGCCCCAACCTGGCCGAGACTCACCCCATCTGGCCACTGCAAGCCCTCGGGCTGGTAGGCCGCTGAAAGCCTTACCTCGTATTCCGCCGGGCCGAGCAGCCTGCGGCGTAGTTCTTCCAACGTGCCAGAGATGAGAATTTTGCCGCGATAAATAATGGCAATTTGGTCGGCCAGCATTTCGGCTTCGACCAGGTTGTGGGTGCAGATGATGATGGCGCGCTGCGAGGAACGCAGACGGGCAATCTCGTTGCGCACCAGTTGGGCGCTTTCGGGGTCCATGGCCGAGGTGGGTTCGTCGAGCAGCAGCACCGGCGGCTCGTGGATGAGGGCGCGCGCCAGGGCCAGCTTTTGGCGCATTCCTTTGGAATATTCACCCGAGCGACGATGGGCGGCGTAGGTCAGCCCAAAGTATTCGAGCAGTTCGTCGGCGCGGCGTTTGCGTTGGGCAGCGGGCAGGTCGTAAACCTGGCCGAAGAAATCGAGGTATTCGTGGGCGGTCATGCGGCCATACAGGCCATGCATTTCGGTCAACACGCCGACCGAGGCGCGCACCTCCGCCGGGCTTTTGACGACATCATACCCGGCTACTTTTGCCCAACCGCGCGTGGGGGCCAGCACCGAGGTTAGCATACGCACGGTGGTGGTTTTCCCGGCCCCATTTTGTCCGAGCAGGGCCAGGACTTCGCCAGGGCGCACATCCAGGTGGATGCCCTCGACGGCTTTAAAGGTGTCGAAATGCTTGGTCAGGTCTTCACATTGAATCATGGTTCACGCTTTCTCTCCATGGAACGGATACAGGTAATCAGGTATCGAAAAGGGCGGCCCTCGCAGGCCATCCAGGATTCCGTTTTGCCAAAGTTGTTTGCCAAAAATCGTGATCGTGATGCCCCGAGTGGGTCGCCCCTGCGAGAAGAGGATTGCGAAGGAAGCCGCTTATTTTTTTACGTGCCGCCAGAGCAGGGCCAGGGCAGCGATGACAGCCACAATGCCCATAAAGGTCTGGTTGGCGTTGATTCCACCCAACTGAGATGCGTCCAGGCGCAGGAAGTCGAGCAGGAAGCGCCCAACGGGGTAGACGACCAGGTAGGTCAGCATGATATCGCCGGGCTTGAGCGTATCCTTGAAGCGGCGCGAAAGCCACAGCAGCAAGGCCATATTCCCCAGGTTCCAGAGCGATTCATACAGGAAGAGCGGATGGTAATACTCCACTTCGGTGAATCCGGCCAGGCGGTGTTGTGGTTCGATGAACAGTTTCCAGGGCAGGTCGGTAGGCGCACCGTAAAGTTCCTGGTTGAAGAAATTGCCCCAGCGGCCAATGGCCTGGCCCAGCGCCAATCCGGGAGCGGCCAGGTCGGTCCATTCTACAAAGTCGAGGCCGCGTTTGCGCGTAAACAGGAACAGCGCCACTGCGCCGCCAATCACCGCTCCGGGAATGCCCAGCCCGCCTTTGCGCAGGTTAATCAGGTCGAGCGGGTGGGTCAGGTAATACTGGGTGGTAATGCCCTGTTCGATGGAGGAGGGCGAAGGGGTAAAGACATGCCACAATCTCGCACCGATGATGCCGCCGATCACCAGCCAGATGAGCATGTCCCAGACGATTTCGGGGTTGTGACCACGCCGGGCGGCTTCGCGGGAGGCCAGCCAGCCTCCCAGCACGGCCCCGCTCATCAGGATCATGCCATAGTAGTAGATGACAAAATCGGTACCAAAAAGGTTCAGGTGAATCCCGTCGAACAAGAATTGCATGCTGGCTCCGGGTTACAGGGTTTTGTGTGCTTGTTGTCGCACCCGATAGATGCGTTGCAGGGCGGTGATGTTGGCCAGGATGGCCACGATCCAGACTGCCAGCACTGGCTGGTTAAGGACCAGCAACGGCGCAATGACGAGGTAGCGTTCCATGCGTGTCAGGATGCCCGTGTTGGCATCGAATTTGAGTGAATCGGCTCGCGCTTTGACGTAAGAGACCAGGATCGATCCGGCCGCGGCGGCATAGACCACGACCGCTGAGAGATGATCGTTGGTTTGCAGGAAATGGTACAGCAAACCGCCCAGGATGAACAACTCGGAGTAGCGATCGGTGACCGAATCGACAAAAGCGCCGAATTCATTCGCTTCGCCGCGCAGGCGTGCCATTGTGCCATCCAGCGCGTCGAAGGGGGTGCAAATGAGCACAAAGACACCCCCCAGCAGCATATTGCCCTGCGCCAGGAACCATGCTCCAGCCACGTTGCCCAGCAACCCCAGCATGGTCATCATATTGGGGGTAATGCCAACGCGATTGAAGAAGCCACCGATCGGGTCCAAAATCCCTTTAAACCACACACGCATCTGGTCGGTGAAAGTCTTGGTCTTGGGTTTTTGTGTCACATTATCCATTAAGGGAACATCCTTTCCTGAATTTTAATGCCGACAAATGAGATAGGGATTACAGAATCACCTTCAAAATTGAAAGAAGATGGGCGGAGTTCATCCGCCCTATTCTTCGTCAAGCTCATCTGGATCGTCGCCGCTTTCCCGGTCAAGCAGCACATCGCGTTCGCGCCCGCCTCCTTGCGAGGGACCGACGACGCCCATCTCTTCCAACTGGTCGAGCAGGCGCGCGGCGCGCGGGTAGCCGATTTTGAGCCGCCTTTGCAGCAGCGAGGCGCTGGCTCTTTGTGAGGACCGCACCACCTGGATGGCCTGTTCTACCAGGGCATCGTCGCCGTTTTCGGGTTCGGTAAGCAGGGTTTCCCAGGGCGGGGTGACTGCTGCCGACGGGGGCGCCATCTTTTGCCAGAAGGCGATGACACGCTCAATCTCCTGGTCGGTGACCAGCACACCCTGGGCACGAACCGGGTTGCCGACTTCAGGGTTGAGGAAAAGCATGTCGCCACGCCCCAGCAGGCTTTCGGCGCCGGGTGTGTCGAGGATAACGCGGCTGTCGATGCCCGATGCGACCGCAAAGGCCAGCCGCGCCGGGAAGTTGGCTTTAATCAGACCAGTGACTACATCGGTGCTGGGGCGCTGGGTGGCAACCACCAGGTGGATGCCGGTGGCGCGTGCCATTTGGGCCAGCCGCACCAGGTTATGTTCGGTCTGGTCGGGAGCCGACATCATCAGGTCGGCCAGTTCGTCCAGGATGACCACGATCCGCGGGATGCGCGATTTGACTTTGCGGTTGTAGGCTTCAATATCGCGGGCGTGAACACTTTCGAGCAGGCGGTAGCGGTGTTCCATTTCTACTACCAGCCAGCGCAGTACGCCCATGATGCGGTTGACATCGGTTTCGACCTTGCCCAGCAAGTGTGGCAGGCCGTTAAAGCGCAGCAACTCGACCATTTTGGCATCGATCATCACCATGCGCAGGTCTTCTGGCGAATTATTCATCGCCAGGCAGGTGGCAATGGCGGCAATACAGATCGATTTGCCCGAACCGGTCTGCCCGGCGACGAGCATGTGCGGCATGCGCGCCAGGTCGGCAATAAGCGGCTGGCCGGAGACATCGCGCCCAAGCGCAATGGCCAGCGGGACGGTGATTTTGCTAAAGGTTTCGCTTTCGAGGATGGGGCGCATGCGCACAACCGCCGAGCGCTCGTTGGGGACTTCGATGCCGACGTAAGAGCGCCCCGGCACAGGCGCTTCGATGCGCAGCCGTTCGGCCGAAAGCGCCAGGGTCAGGTCTTTTTGCAGCGCGGCAATCTGCGCCACACGCACCTTCATCATTTGAGCGTCTTCTTCGCTGGTGGAGCCGGGCTTTTTGATAAATCCGGGCTGCACAGCAAACTGGGTGACGGTAGGGCCAATGCGGAACCCAACGACTTTGGCAGGAATGCCGAACTCGGAGAGGGTTTTTTCAATCAACCCGGCGGTCTGGTTGATGTGGCGTTCGTCGGGACGGGCGGCTTGTTCACCCATCAGCAGGTTGAAGGGCGGTAGTTTCTCGCCGCGTGGGGCAGGGGTGGCGGGTTTTGAGTCCTGGGTTTCGGGGACCTTGAAGTTTTTGCGAAATTCAGCGGGGATTTGGGGCGCAGGCTTTTTGGAGGGCGAGGCCGGTTTGGGGGCGGGTTGTTCCACGACCGGGTGGATGATAGGGTCGGGGATGGCCTGGAAATCTTCGGGGGTGGCGGGCGCCGCTTCCCCGGCCAGTTTCCATAAAAATGATTCCAGTTGTGGCAGCAGGTTGAGCCCAAAAAACAACGACACCAGCAAGCCAATGACTACAAGGGCGTCGCGCCAGGTGTCGCCAAGCATGCGGCCGAGGAGTTCGGCCAGCGCCCAGCCAATGTAGCCGCCATCCAGCCCGGCTTCGGCGCGTTGGATAGACATGCCGCCCAGGATGGCGACCAACATCATCAGGAAGAAAACGCCGAATTCGAGCGCGATGACCCGGCCCCAGCGGACGCCAGCCCCGCCCTGGGCGCGGTTCCGTAACAGGACCAGTCCCAGCACTCCCAGGGTGAGTACGACAAAGGCGCTGCCCCAGGCTCCCAGCCAGCGTTTGAGGGTGAAGGCCCAGGGGGTGAGCAGGTCGCCGCCGGTAAGGCCGGTGAGGGCCAGCAGGGTCATCAGGGCAAAGGCAAGCAAAAGCACTCCGCCCGTATCAAAAGAGAAGCGGCCAAAGTGCGTCTGCGCGCGCTGGAGCCAGTCTACAAAATCGGGTCGGACTGGCTCTTCAGCGTGGTTGGGGCGCTCAGAAGGCATTCGGTTAGTTTCCGTTAAGTTTGAGACTCAGGCCCAGGCGCTGGTGGGCGGGTTCAACGTGCAAAATGCGGACGTTGATTTTTTGGCCTTCGACAAAGATTTCACGCACCGGGCGTCCGTCCAGGTCCATCTCGGAGACATGCACCAGGCCTTCAAGGCCTTCTTCGATACGGGCAAAGACTCCGAAGGAGACAACACTGGTGACGGTGGCCGGGACGACGTCGTTAACAGCGTAGCGCTGGGTAACGCTTTCCCAGGGGTTGGCCTGCAAGCGTTTAAGGCTCAGGGCGATGCGACAGCGTTCGGGCAGGATGTCGATGACCTGCACTTCAACGGTTTGACCGAGCTGCAAAATGTGTGAAGGGTGTATGACACGTCCCCAGGAGAGTTCGGAGATGTGGATGAGGCCCTCGACGCCGCCCAGGTCGATGAAGACGCCAAAATCGGTAATGTTGGTGACTTCACCGTTGGTGATTTCGCCGGGACGCAGGTTGGAGAAGATCTGCGCCCGACGGCCCGCGCCAGCGCGCGCTGCGCGTTCGGAGAAAACCACCCGGCCTTCTTCTGGGACACATTCGATCACTTTCAGGCTCAGTTCGTTCCCCACGAAGCGGGCCAGGAAGTTTTCGCGTTCGGTGTCGGTCTGGCAGGTCATATCGACCAGGTGCGAGTAAGGCACAAAGCCATGCACGCGTTCGCCTTCTACCAGCAAGCCGCCGCGGTTGTAGCCGGTGACGCGCAGGGAGGTAACCTGGTCTTGTTTGTAGACGGCCATGGCGTATTCCCAATCGATCTCGATGGCTGGAACCTGGGCAGCCGGGGCTGGTTCGGGTTCCGAAGCGGTCGGCCGGGTCTTGGGCTCGGTGGCTGCCGGGGGCGGGGTGGGTTGGGTAGCCCGTGGGCGATGATTGGTTACAAAGCGTTCTTCATCGGCCAGAACACTTTGCCACCAACCTTCATCACGGGTTTCAGTGGGGATGACTGAATTGGGGCTTTTGTTGAGTAGAACCATTATTCCTATCCTCCTTTTTCGGAGTTGAGTTGCGATTCCATATCGAGGATGGCCTTGGCGACAGCTTCGACCGCCACACGCTGTTTGCGGTACAGGTCGGCTTCAGACATTGCCAGGCGGTTAGCCACCTCGCGAACTTTACGGCCTTCAATGAACTTCAAATCCAGGATGTTGTACAGAATCCATTCGGTGGTGAAGCGGCGTTCACCTTCGGGGCGTACCTGTTCGACCGCTTTCTTAAGAATAGCCCGTAAAGCATTTGGCATGTTGCCTTCGTACTCGTCGCGGGCGACTTCTTGAACCACGCGCAATTGCATCAGCGGCGATTCGGTCAGCTTGGGGCCGCCCCAATAGTGGTTGAGCGCTTCGCGCACCCATTCGGCAACATCGGGGGAGGTGGAAAATTCTTCGTTAAGGGCAGATGCGGCGTCGTAGCGGCCCAGGGCGCGGATGCGCTGGATCATCTCCACCTGTGGCTCTAACGCTTCGAGTGAGCGGAACAGGCGCTGCTGGAGTTGTCGATCTTCGAGCGCAATCGCGGCCCGATCTGCCAGCAGCCACAGGGCCTGGCGCTGGTCCGATTCGAGCGGGGTGGTACCCAGGCGGGCCACCCCCAGCAAGCCGATGACCGGCGGGTGCTGGTCGAGGTCCATCTCAGGGGTGCGGCGCGCGTGCAACGGCAAAATCCAGTAATCATTCCACAGGAATTCGTTGCGGCCCGTCTCTTCTTTCACTTCTTCGAGCGCCTGTGAGAGGTTTTCTTTTTCAAAAAATGGCCGCCCGGCGGTGATGAGCAGGGATAACTCGGAGCTATCGAGGGCGGCAATAAAGGCGGAGTGGGATTGCATATGGTCGCGCACTGCGGCCAGGATGGCTTCTAGGAATTGGCGTAAGTCACCCTGGGTTAGCATGCGTTCTTCGATATTTTGCAGGAAGCTCAATTCGGCCCGATCGCCGCCCAGGAAGAGGGTTTTTTCCCACAAGGGGGCCAGGATGGTAATGAGATGTTCCATCAGGAGCACTGTGGCAGCCATGCTAACGGGTACAAAGGCATTATAGGTCAGGCCAAAATATTCACCACCGCGCCGCACGAGGGTCAGGACGGTCAGGGCCATTGAAGCGGTCACTGGTCCGCGCATGATCCACTTAAAAAGGCGGCTTTTGACGACCCGGTCGGGCCAGGAGACGCCAAAAAAGGCGACTGCGTAGGCCATGACCACGATCAATGCGCCAACAATCAAGTTGATGACGGTGGCCGTGCTCCAAAAAACAAGCGGGAATTCGGCGGCAAAGTTAGAGCCGAACAACAGGTAAGGGTAAGAGCCAAGCGCCGGGGCGGTTGCGCCAGCCATCAGGTATAGCATGCGGCGGCGACCCGAGCGGGTAAGCATGCGCTGATAGGCGCGGATGAAGTTGATCCCGGCAAGCAGCATCGCCCCCAGGTAGTAGAGGGTGAAGACATTGGACCACAGGGTGCGCTGGAGATGGGGCGCAGGCTCCGCTTCGGTAAGCAGTGGGCCAACCAGCTTGCCCAGCGCCAGCAGTACCAGGAAGGCGGCCGAAACCGCATACATGCTGCGCACAGCAAAACGCCGGCGGCCGCGCGACGGACGGCCCGCGGTGACGAGCAGCGCATCGGATAGGTGCAGGTAGGCCGCGGGCAAGAAGACAATTCCAATCCACTGTACGCGCAGGAACAGGTCGATCAGGCTCCAGGTTTGCACAGTGCTCTGGATGGCTTCTGAAGTGAATATGACCACGACCCATAACAGGATCAAGGCAAAGGAGCGGGCAACCCGGTCGCGTAAGTTGAAAGTAAGGGAGTAGAGAAGCAAAGAGAAGGCGGTAATTGCGATCCCCGCCGTCAAAATTTGATTCAGTGTTTTTATCCCCGCAAGAAGACTATCAACCCAACCAGTAAGCATACTACCTTCCAAGTATAAAGATCCCCGAAGCCAGATTGCGCTTCGGCCCCTCCGCATCTATATCGTACGAGAAAAAAACAAGGCTACATCTCTAGTGGAATAATACTGGTCATTATACCCGCAGAATTCAAATCCGAGCTTTTGAACCATACGCACTGCGGGCGCGTTTTTCGACTGGACTTCGATCATCGCTTTGCGCAGCCCACGCTGCACGCCCCAGGCCTCGGCAGCGGCAACCAGTTTGCGCGCCAGGTTCTGGTGGCGCATCGGCCGGCCGACAACTACATCTGTAATCCAGACGGCATGCGGCACAATCGCGTCGCTAAACCGGATGTAGGCCACGGCTTCCATGCCCAGCATGGCGCTGAACATGGGGCGAATGTGCCAGGTATCAGGCAAGTCTCGCGCCAGGCGCGGGTGTTCCAGCCGAATTGTGCGCGGCAGCCGGACTTCGCGTAGGAAGACCTCCACCTGACCCGCTTCGCGGCGCAGGTCGAGTTGCCAGACGTAATCGGTGTCAATAGTATGGTCCAGCGCCGAAAGGCGGGCCAGGTCGGTTGAAACGGTGTTGCGAATCTCTATTTCGGCCATACGGTTACGGGGCAATCACGCGAACAGGAACGATACAGGCGGGCAAAGCAACGCCCAGGTTATCGGTGATGATGAGCCGGATCTGGTAATCGCCAGGGACAAGTTGGGATGTGTCCCAGCGCCCCAGTTCACCCTCTGAGATGATTTTATCCCCGGCCGCAACAGTTGTCCATTGGTCGCTGCCGAGGGCGGCATACTCATATTTGTAAAACCCAAAGTTGGGCACGTTAACGGTGCCGCTCAGGATGATGCTGCTTTGCACCTGCTGGCCGGGTTGCGGCGATGTCAGGTTGATTTGTCCTGGGATGCAGCCTGTGGCGTTGGAAACTGCCGCATCTGCCGCCGGGGTGCCGATTTCAGCGGCGATGGTCCCGGCCTGGGCCGAGGCATTAGGCGTCTGGAGCAGGTCGGTAGTGGGGGTGGGCAAGAACGAGGCCGAAGGCAGGAACGGCACTACAAACGAGACCAGGCAAAATTGGCTGAGTCCAAACATCACCAGCAGGGTTAGGGCTGCGCCATAAGCGCGTACTCGCTGAAAGGTGAGTTCCTTTTCCAGTCCGAAAACGGCAATTCGCCACTCTCTCCAGGCTTTCCACAGGGAACGGGCTACGAAAACGGCTCCCAGTGAGAGAACTACATAGATTGGGATTTCATATTGAACGAGAAAGCGAAATAAGTCATTCACGAACGGAAGTTTCCGAATTAAAGTTTGCGCAGCACGGAGCGGATGAGGGCTTCAAGCTTGGGTACCATCATTTTTCCGGCTTCGAGAACTTCTTCATGCGAAGTGGCGGTATTCCCATCGAGATTGGCTTTGTTGCTGATGCCTGAGATGCCGAGTACGCGTGTGCCGCCGTGGAAGGCGACAATGACCTCGGGTACGGTCGACATCCCAACCGAGTCGGCTCCAACCATGTGCAGGAAGCGCAGGTCGGCGGGGGATTCGAAGGATGGGCCGCTTAGGCCAGCATAAACGCCCTCGCGCAGGTTGATGTTGTTTTCTCGGGCAGCTTCGCGGGCCAGCTGGCACAATTTTCGGTCGTAGGCCTGGCTCATGTCGGGGAAGCGCGGGCCAAAGACATCCAGGTTGGGGCCAATCAGCGGGTTGAAGCCCATCATGCCTACCAGGTTGAGATTATCGGTGATGAGCATCAGGTCGCCTGGCACGAAATCGGGGTTGATGGCCCCGGCGGCGTTGGTAACGACCAGAATCTCAATTCCCAGGCGCTGCATTACTCGCACGGGCAGGGTGACCTGCGACATGGAATAACCTTCATAAAAGTGGATACGGCCCTGCATGACCAGGATGGTCTGGTTTTCAAATTCGCCGATGACCAGGCGCCCGGCATGCCCCCAAACGGTGGATTGGGGCCAGTGGGGCAGGTCGCCATACGGGATGATATCGGGATTTTGGATCGAATCGGCCAATCCGCCCAGACCGGAACCGAGCACGAGAGCAACTTTGGGCTGGTACTTGGTGCGCTGGCGAATGGCATCGGCCACTTCGTCAATTTGTTCGAGAGTCATGAAAGGCTGGTTATTCATCTTATCCCTTGTAGTAGTAAATTTTCCCGTTCAATGGGGGCTTAATAGAAATTATACCCGATTTGATGTGACGAAATGCACAGGCTGTCTGTTGAATTGTGCCGGGCATGATATAATTGCTGTATGATTTCGGTTTTGTACTCCTATTATTACGCCATTCCCTAGCCCCTGTCGTGGAGATTTTTGCGCGTCCGCTCTCCATGGCGGGCGCGTTTTATTTTGCCCCTCTTTTGAGGGTTCGGAGGAACCTATGAACGTCAATGAACAGGTCGAAATTTTGATGCAGGGCACCGAATATGGTGATGCGGGCCTGCGCAAAACAATGGAAGATGAATTGCGCCAGCGCCTGACCGAGGCTGAAAAGGAAGGCCGCAAATTACGTGTGTATTGCGGTTACGACCCGCGCACTGCTGACCTGCATATCGGCCATACCGTTACCATGCGCAAGCTGCGCCAGTTCCAGGACCTGGGGCATGAGGTGGTTTTCCTGATCGGGACCTACACCTCGCTGATTGGTGACCCGTCGGACAAGGATAAACTGCGCCCGCTGCTGACGCATGACGAGGTGATGGAAAATGCCCGCACCTATGCCGAGCAGGCTTTCCGGGTGTTGGATCGTTCCAAGACCACCATCCGTTACAACCACGAATGGCTGTCCCAGTTGAGCTTTGCAGATTTGATCAAATTGGGCTCCAACTTCACCATCCAGCAGTTCCTGACACGCGAAGCCTTCCGCAAACGCTGGGATAAGGATGATGCGGTCTACCTGCATGAGTTCTTTTACGCCATCATGCAGGGTTACGACGCTTATGCCCTCAAGACGGATGTCCAGGTCGGCGGCACCGACCAGCTCTTTAACATCGTGACCGCCGGGCGCAAGGTGATGGTTGCCAACGGCGCCAAGCCTAACATCGGAATCATCATGGCGATTTTGCCCGGTACCGATGGCGTGGTGAAGATGAGCAAGTCGTTGGGAAACCATATCCCGCTCAACTCTACGCCTGAGGATATGTACGGCAAGGTGATGTCGGTGCCAGATGCTGCCATGGGGCAGTTTGCCCGGCTGGTAACGCGCTGGCTCCCGGCAGATATTGCTGCCTTTGAAAATGGGCTCAAGTCGGGGGCTTTGCATCCGCGCGATGCCAAGATGAAACTGGCGCATGAGATAACCGCCACCTACTACAGCGTTCTCGAGGCTGACCAGGCCCAGGAAGCCTTTGTGCGCCTCTTCCAACAGGGCAGCATTCCTGAAGAGATGCCTGAGTTTGCGTTGCAACCGGCGCAGACCGTTCTTGATGTTCTGCTGGCCGCCGGTCTGGTTGCCAGTAAGTCCGAAGGTCGCCGTATGATAGAACAGAAGGGCGTCAAGCTCGATGGTGAAGTGCTGGAGAAGTTCGATGCTGCTTTCCCGCATCCGGGTGTTTTACAGGTGGGCAAGCGCCGGTTTGTGCGCGTCAAATAAACAAAAAAATCAGCGCGGTCTCGGGAGAGACCGCGCTGTATTATTCAGGGTAGATATTCAGGCTGCACCAGTAACGATAGATGAGATGGATCGAACTGGCGAACTGGTCGTAATCGATAGGTTTCAAGATATAAGAATTGGCCCCCAGGCTGTAGGCTTGCGAGATGTCGTTGGATTCATTCGAGGAGGTCAGAATGATGATGGGCAGGTTTTTGTGGGTGGGGTGAGACTTATACGCCTGTAAAACTTCCAGCCCGTTGATTTTTGGCAGCTTTAGATCGAGCAGGATAAAAACGGGTGTGGAGACCTCGCCATCGTCCAGGTGTTTCAAAAATTCGATGGCGCTTTCCCCGTCGCGGGCGACATCCATGCGGAGGTTGGCATCAGCCTTAAGCATCGCCCGGCGGATCAAATCCACATCCATCGGATTGTCTTCAATCAGCAAAATGTGACAAAAATTTTTGTCCACCTACAACCCCTCCACTCCCTGCATCAAGACATAACTGGGAACACGGAAAAGAATTATAGCATGGCCTTGACAACTTCATTGAAAACGATTAATGTTTTTAGCTAAAACTTTTCAACATCATCCAATATGCCTACACACTTCCAAGGTACCCCCCAAGTTGTCCGCGCGTTAAACACTTTCATCAAGTTAACACGCGCCACCGAGTCTGTCATGACCCGGATCAATCGCCGCGGCACTTTTGCGCCCCTCAGCCATAGCCAGTTTGCCGTGCTCGAAGCCCTGCATTTTTGCGGCTCGCTCTCGCAGGGCCAGGTCAGCGCCAAGGTGCTTAAATCGACCGGGAACATCACCCTCGTGATCGACAACCTCGAAAAACAGGGCCTGGTCACGCGCTGCCGCGATACCGTGGATCGCCGCCAGGTTACCATATCCATCACTGAGGCCGGGCGGGCCTTCATTGAGCGCATATTTCCCGATCACTCCAATGCAATCTATGAAGAGATGCAAGCCCTGACGCCCGAAGAGCAGGAAACCCTGGCGCAATTGTGCGCAAAATTGGGCAAGCACGTAAAGTAAAAGAATCTGGGGGTGTAAATGGACCTACTCTTCAAGTTAGCCTTGTTTGTGGCAGGCATGTTTTTGGTCGCCAGAACGCTGCTTTCGGCCATATCTTCATTTGTCTTGCCGCGTCCCGCTCGCAGCCGTCTCAATCGCTTTGTGTTTGGACTGGTATGGCGAGTCTTTGAACTCATTATGCATTCCTTCCCAGACTATGACCGCCGCGATGCCCTGATGGCATACTATTCGCCGATTGGGCTGATGCTGCTGGTCCCTACCTGGTATGTGCTCGTTTCTATCGGGTATGCCATGATGTATGTTGCCCTGGGAATCGAACCCTGGCAGCGCGCCTTTGTCTTGAGTGGTTCCTCGTTACTGACCCTGGGAGTATTTTCTTCGGAAGTCTTTCTTGTTGACCTTTTAATGTTCTCGGAAGCGGTCCTCGGCCTGATCCTGGTGGCCCTGTTAATCTCGTACCTTCCCACCATGTACTCAGCCTTTTCGCGGCGCGAAGAAGCGGTCAACCTGCTGGAAGTTCGCGCCGGTTCGCCGCCCTCGGCGGTGGAAATGCTCCAACGCTATCACCGCATCCACGGCCTGGACCGCCTCGCCGATTACTGGTTCACCTGGGAAACCTGGTTCGCCGATGTGGAAGAGAGTCACACCGTGCTTCCGGCGCTGGTCTTTTTCCGCTCCCCGCGCCCGCAGAATGCCTGGGTCGTGGCCGCCGGGACGGTGCTCGATACAGCGGCCCTGACTCTTTCTGCGGTAGAAATCCCCTACGCCGCTTCAGCAGCGCTCACTATCCGGGCTGGCTTCCTGTGTCTGAGACGTATCTGTGAATCTTTCGACATTCGCTACCCTCGTGACCCACATTTCCCCCAGGACCCCATCAGCATCACTCGTGCCGAGTTTGACCTGGCCCTGGAGAAGCTGGAGGCCTCCGGGGTCCCGCTCAAAGCCGATCATGAGCAAGCCTGGAACGATTTTGCCGGTTGGCGGGTTAACTATGATCAACCCCTGCTGGCGCTGTGCGCGCTTACCCTGGCCCCTTCTGCCCCATGGACCTCGGACCGCGCCGTTAAAGCCCAGAAGCCGCCCCTGTTTATCCTGAAAAAGAAACCTCGCTAAAATAAATCTTCCTGTTCGACCCAAAAAAGTCGCGCAAAAGTTGCTTGACAATCTCCATAACTGCTAGTAAAATCACGCACGCTTAACAAGAAAATAACTACCACGCCGAGATAGCTCAGTTGGTAGAGCACGCGACTGAAAATCGCGGTGTCGTCAGTTCGATTCTGTCTCTCGGCACTCTCGGCTAGTGATTAAGCCGAACAATGCGGGCGTAGTACAGCGGTAGTACGTCTCCTTGCCAAGGAGAAGGTCGTGGGTTCGAATCCCATCGCCCGCTCAAAATTTTCCAACGGCTGGCAAAAATGGTTCGCAGCGAGCCAGGACTGCCAGCCAAAAATTTTCTCCTGGCGACGTCGCCAAGTGGCAAGGCAAGGGTCTGCAAAACCCTCATCATGGGTTCAAATCCCATCGTCGCCTCACCAAAAGAGCAGGTATTCCCTGCTCTTTTTTGTTTTCTGGCAGGTTTTACAACCCTTTTACATGTGGCACACATTTAGATAACCGCCTCAACCTACAATTTGATTTGTAAGCTAATTCAAACTGGAGGTTCAATATGAAAACAATGTTTGGCAAATTTACCCTGATGGCTGTACTCTTTGCCCTGCTCCTGACCGCTCTCCCGGCGCAGACTGCCCAGGCGGCTGGGGCCAATGACCCGGTCACCCCGCCCGCGGGCGTGACCCCTGACCCAGCGATGACCAATGTGCGGCTCGAACGTGCCTTCCTGCGCCAGAAGAACAACGTTGAACGCCTGGCGTTCACCTTCGAGAATGTGGATACCGTTATTGCACGCGCCGAAGAAGCGCTGGCCAAGGCCGCCGCGAATGGCAAGGATGTCACTGCCTTGCAAAAGGCTATCGACGATTTCAAGGCGGCTCTTGAAAAAGCTGAACCGTTGTACGAAGATGCCCAGGCGATTGCCGATGCGGCTGATGGCTTCGATGCCGAAGGCAAAGTGACCGACGCTGAAACCGCCAAAGAAACTGTGCAGGCGTTGGGTGAGGCCCTCAAAGCAGTCCGCGAAACGTTGGGCGAATCTTTCAAAGCGTTGCGCGATGCCCTGCGTGACTTCCGCCAGGATAACTCGCGCCCGACCGCGACCCCAAAGCCTTAGCCTCTTACTAAACCAGTCCGCTGCAGGGCAAGAGACTCTCTTGCCCTGCAGATTAAATCTGAGGGTGATTTCCGTTGTAAAATCAAGCTATCATCCAAACAGGAGAATCTCATGCGCACTGTAATTACAACCGAAAACGCCCCCAAGGCCATTGGCCCGTATTCCGTTGCCATCCAGACGGATGGATTTGTCTTTTGTTCCGGCCAATTGGGCCTCAACCCGGCTACAGGCGAACTGGCTGCTGCCGATGTTGAAACCCAGACCCGCCAGGCGCTGACCAACTTGAAGAACGTACTCGAAGCCGCCGGTTCCGGTTTGGGAAACGTCGTCAAGACCACCGTCTTTTTGAAAGATATGGCCGATTTTCCCAAGATGAACGCCATTTATGGCGAATTTTTTACCTCCAATCCTCCGGCGCGTTCTACCGTGGCGGTGGCTGGCCTGCCTAAGGGCGGCCTGGTTGAAATTGAAGCGATGGCCCTGAAATAGGCGTATGGAAACCATCCTGCTCGTCGATGACGAAGCTTCCATCGTTTCGCTGGCCAAAATGTACCTCGAACGCGACGGCTATCGGACCGAATCGGTGGGGGATGGGCTTGCAGCGCTCGAAACGGTAGCCAGGCTGCGGCCCGGACTGGTGGTGTTGGATGTCATGCTGCCGAGGTTGGATGGCTTTGAAGTTTGTCGCCGTTTGCGGGCCGCGGGCAACCCGGTCCCGATTATTATGTTGACAGCCCGTGACGAAGATATCGACAAGATTTTGGGCCTCGAACTGGGCGCGGACGATTACCTGACCAAA
This sequence comes from uncultured Anaerolinea sp., assembly GCA_964562145.1. Classification (GTDB taxonomy): domain Bacteria; phylum Chloroflexota; class Anaerolineae; order Anaerolineales; family Villigracilaceae; genus UBA5195. The sequence goes on from CAZLSP010000001.1 coordinate 195,684, forward strand.
CCGTTCAATCCGCGTGAGTTGGTGGCTCGCGCCCGCGCTATTTTGCGGCGCGTGGAACAAAAAGTGGATGTGAGCGCCGCTCCCATGCATTTTGCCGACCTGGTGATTGATGCCGCCCGCCGCGAGTTACTCTTAAACGGACTCCCCGTAGAATTGCGCACGCAGGAATTTGAACTGCTCCTGACCCTGGCCTCGCAGCCGGGGCGTGTGTTTACCCGCGAGCAGTTGCTGGAAAAGGCCTGGGGGTTCGATTTCTATGGCCAGACCCGCACGGTAGACGTGCATATCGCCCAATTGCGAAAGAAAATCGCTGCCAGCACCGTACGCATTGATACCGTGACCGGTGTTGGCTACAAACTGGTTGTCTGACTGTGTTTTCATCCCTGCGCGCCCGCCTGTGGCTGACTTATGCCTTGTTGATTGCTGCCGCCCTGTTTGTGGTGGCTGCCATCTTTGTCGTTTACCTGTTGCGCAATCCGTTCTCGAACCGGCAAGCCATACAGAAATTGAACGCTGTGCAGGGCGTTTTGTTGGCTCGCCAGGATGAATGGGTTAACCTGCCCGCCCAGCGTTTACAGGCAGAACTGACGCGCCAGGGGCGTCAGTTGCAGGTGCGAATTTTATTGCTCGATGAGCAGCGCAGCGTGATTGCCGACTCGGATGCGCCGCAGGGGCCTGTGCTCGATTTGCGCCGCCTGGCGCGCCTGAACCAGACGGTGTATGACGTAAACGGCGAAGCCTGGTTGTTTAGTTATAAAAAAATCGATGCCGGCCCAATCCTGGTGGTGGCGGTTCCGCGCCCCAAACTGGCCCTTTTGAATGTATTAACCGATGAACTGCTCCCGCCGCTGCTGCAAGGCGGGTTGGTAGCCCTGGTGTTGGCGTTGTTCCTGGCTTTTTGGATGGCGCGCTGGGTGGCAGACCCGCTCCAGGGGCTGGTCAATGCTACCGGCGCTTTTTCGGGCGGTGAGACACATCTACTGCCCCTGGAAGGTCCGCAGGAAGTGCGGGAACTGTTGGGCGCTTTCAACCAGATGACTGCGCGCGTGCAGGCCGGGCAGAAGGCGCAAAAGGAATTTGTAGCCAATGTTTCACACGAACTCAAAACCCCGCTGACCTCCATCCAGGGCTTTTCACAAGCCATCCTGGATGGCACGGCCGCCACCCCTGAGCAGCAAATGCAGGCAGCCCAGATTATCTATGACGAGGCCGGGCGGATGCATCGCATGGCCTTGAACTTGTTGGACCTGGCGCGCCTGGATGCCGGGATTGCTGGGCTAAAACACACTTCAGTGGATGTCAATGCCCTGGTGGGTGCGGCGGTGGAGCGGTTTACCCATCAGGCACGTGAAGCGGGCCTTCGCCTGGAACTGCAAACGACTCCGTTGCCTGCGCTGATGGGTGATGGCGACCGCCTGGCGCAGGTATTTACCAATCTGCTCGAAAATGCCATCAAATTTACCCCGGCGGGTGGGCAGATCACCTTGCGCACCCAGCAGCTTGGGGATGGGGTTGAGATTTATGTGCAGGATAGCGGTCAAGGTATCTCGCCCCAAGCCCTGCCGCACATTTTTGAACGTTTTTACCAGGCCGACCCCTCGCGCCAGGCGGGGCGCAAACATGGCGCTGGCCTGGGGCTGGCAATCGTGCGGGAAATAGTGGCCGCGCATGGTGGTAAAATTAGCGTCCGAAGCACTTTGGGGCAGGGCAGTGTATTTATTGTCCGGCTCCCTTTGGTTAATCCCGATGCTTCCACCATTGCCCGGCGTCGTACGTAAATGCCACCGACTGTTTCAATCATTGTCCCCTGCTATAACGAAGAAAAACGCATCCGCATTTTGCTGGATGCGATTTTTGCGCAAACCTACCCGCGTGAACTCCTGGATGTAACCCTTGCTGACGGCCAGTCTACGGATCGAACACGCGAGGTAATTGCGGCTTTCCAGCGTGAGCATCCGGCGCTGGCGCTGCAGGTGGTAGAAAATCCGCTCCGCAGTATTCCGGCCGGGTTGAACCGGGCGATTGCGGCCTCGCGCGGGGAGGTGATCTTGCGCCTGGATGGGCACTCCCGGCCGTATCCCGATTATGTCGCCAACTCGGTGGCAGCGTTAGAAGCGGCCAAAGGCGATAATGTGGGCGGGGTGTGGGAAATCCATCCGGGGGCAGAGACGTGGATCGCGCGCTCGATCGCTGTCGCTGCGGCGCATCCGCTGGGGGTGGGTGACGCGCTTTATCGGCATACAAAGCAGGCCGCAGTGGTAGATACGGTCCCGTTTGGGGCCTGGAAACGCTCCCTGGTGGAGAAAATCGGCGGGTACGACGAAACGCTGCTTTCCAATGAAGATTATGAATTTAATGCGCGCATTCGCCAGGCTGGCGGGACGGTATGGCTCGACCCGGCTATTCGCTCGGTTTATTTTGCGCGGGCTACGCTGGCTGAACTGGCGCGCCAGTACTGGCGCTATGGCTTGTGGAAGTTTCGCATGTTGCGGCGTTACCCGGCCACCCTGCGCTGGCGGCAGGCGCTTCCGCCGGTGTTTGTGTTGAGTTTTTTGGTGCTTGGCGGGTTGGCGCCAATTTCGTGGGTGTTTCGGTGGTTGCTGGCGCTTGAATTTATGGCATACTTTGGTATATTGGGGCTCGCCAGCCTGCCCAGTGTTATAAAACGCAAGGATTTGTCTTATTTGGTTGGCTTCCCTGTGGCTGTTTTTGTGATGCATGTGACCTGGGGCGGCGGTTTTTTGTGGAGTATCCTGACAGGAGTACGGAAAGATTAAAATGGCTACTGAAGTAACCAGACCCAGGCTTCGTTTGAAAGCGGGTGAGCAGCGCGCAATCTTGATTTTTGGCGATTTGCTCATGAGTGCAATTGCTTTAATGGGCGGGATTTATGTTTGGGCCGTGGGTGACGCCTGGCTCGATTTTTCGTTGGAATTTTTTCAGGCTCGTGTAGATTACTGGTTCTACCTGCTGCCGTTTGCCTGGCTGTTGCTGTTGGTGGATTTGTACGATCCGCACCGGGCGGCCAATTGGAGAATCACGACCCGTGGGGTGCTGATTGCGGCCCTGGTGGGAGCCCTGGCCTATTTGTTGATTTACTTCGTTGCGCCGGTACCGGGGCTGATCAACCGCCGCGCTGTGGCGGCCTTCCTGATCCTGGTAATTTTCCTGACTTTGGGCTGGCGCTGGTTGTACATTCGCCTGTACCACACCCAGGGCGTGCTGCGCCGGGCGCTGGTGATTGGCGCGGGCGGGAACGGGAAATCGTTTGCGGAGATGTACAAGGTCATTTATCCACGTCCGTTTACGCTGGTGGGGTATATTGACGATGACCGCGAAAAAATTGGCAAGGACATCGAGGGTTTTCGTATTTTTGCCGGGAGCGACCAGCTTTTGCGCCTGATAGATGATTTAAACATCACCGACCTGATTGTGTCGATTACCGGTGAAATGCGCGGCGAAACATTCCAAAACCTGCTCGATGCGCAAGAAAAAGGCACCGAAATTATTCGCATGCCCACGTTGTATGAAGAATTGCTGGGCCGCGTTCCCATTCATCATCTTGAATCAGATTGGGTCATTCGTTCTTTTGTGGACGAAGCCCGCTCGGGTGGCTTTTTTGAAATTGGCAAGCGCATCCTGGATATCATTGGCGGGTTGGTGGGGATGATTATTTTTGTCGTCCTTTTGCCGTTTGTGGCCCTGGCTATTGTGCTGGAGACTGGCTTCCCGGTTTTTTACTGGCAGGAGCGGCTGGGGCGTGGCGGGCGCGAATTTAATATCGTTAAATTCCGCACCATGCGCCAGGATGCTGAAAAAGAAGGCAAAGCGCAAATGGCGGGCGAAAATGACCCGCGCATTACGCGTGTGGGCAACTTCCTGCGCGCCACCCGCCTGGATGAATTCCCACAGTTCTGGAATGTTTTGCATGGCGAAATGAGCCTGGTGGGGCCGCGCGCCGAACGCGCCCAGTGGGTGAACACTTTCCAGCAGGAAATTCCCTTTTATCGCGCACGGTTGCTGGTCAAGCCTGGCATTACCGGTTGGGCGCAGGTCAATTATGGCTATGCCGCCACCGTTGAAGATACTTCCGTCAAACTGGAATACGACCTTTACTACATCAAGCACCGCTCAATCATCATGGATATTGTCATTATGCTGCGCACGATTGGCACCATGTTGGGCGGAAAAGGAAGATAAATGACACAATACCTCGTCACCGGTGGCGCCGGGTTTATCGGTTCGCACATCGTCCGCGCCCTGCTCCAGCAGGGCGATTTTGTGCGTGTGCTGGATAACTTTTCGACTGGCAAGCGTGAAAACCTGGCCGGGTTGCAGGTTGAAATCGTCGAAGGCGATTTGCGTGACAAGCAGGCGGTAGCCGCTGCCGTTCAGGGGATTGATTTCATATTCCACGAGGCGGCGTTTGTTTCGGTGCCGCAATCGATGGAAGACCCGCTGCCCTGTTTTGAAATTAACCAGCGCGGCACCGAATTCCTGCTCGAAGCGGCGCGCAAAGCGGGCGTGAAACGGGTTGTGCTGGCCTCCTCCGCGGCGGTTTATGGGGATTCGGAGGCGCGCTGCGATGAGCAGACCCCGTTAAGACCGCTCTCCCCGTATGCGGTATCCAAACGCGTGGACGAGCTCTACGCTGAACTGTATACCCGCTCCTTTGGCCTGGAGGTCGTTGCCCTGCGCTATTTCAACGTCTATGGGCCGCGCCAGCGCCCCGATAGCGTTTACGCCGCCGCCGTGCCGATTTTCACCCGCCGCTTGCTGGATGGCCAGCCGATTACCATCTTTGGCGATGGCGGCCAAACCCGCGACCTGGTCTATGTCGGTGACATTGTCCGCGCCAACCTCACGGCCAGCCAGCACCCCGCCGCGCCGGGACAGGTTTTCAACATTTGCAGCGGCGATGAGATTCGCATTATTGACCTGGTCGAGACCCTGATGGACTTGTTCCCAGCGGCCCCTGCGCCGCAGTTCGCCCTGCCGCGCGCTGGCGATATTTACCGCTCGGTGGGCAGCCCCCAAAAAGCGGCTGAATTGCTCGGGTTTCGCACCCAAACCAGCCTGGCGGAGGGCCTGGAGGCCGTGGTCAATTGGATGAAAGAGGCTGGAAAGTAGTCGAAAATACCGCTTTCCGGGCGTTATCCTATGAAATCTCGTTTTCGTAACCGTTTTGTGCTCCTTGCTGACCTGCTGCTGATCGTTGTCGCCGGGTTGGTTAGTTATGTCTTGCGCCTTGAACTAACCGAAGACTTCCTCCGCTTTTACCTGCAAGCGGTGCTCTGGCTGGTGGCGACCTCGCTGGTTATCAAACCGGTGATTTATATCTGGTTTGGACTGTATCGCCGCCTGTGGGTCTATGCCAGCGTTAGTGAACTGAAACTGATCGTGGCGGCTGTCACCACTGCCTCGCTGGTGGTGGCTACCCTTAATATCACCTTGTTCTGGCTGAATGTTTTTGGGCCGGGCTTTTCACGTTCGGCGCTGGCGATTGATTGGCTGCTCTCGCTGGTTTTTGTGGGCGGGACGCGTTTCACGCTGCGCCTCCTGGCCGAAGCGGCCGCGCCGCGCGGGTCGGGGAAGCAAAAACAGGTCATTGTGGTTGGCGCAGGCGATGCCGGGGCGCTGGTGATGAAGGAACTGCAAAAAAACCGGCAGATGAACATGGAAATTGTCGGTTTTTTGGATGATGACCCGGCCAAGCAAAACCATTCCCTGTTGGGCGTGCCAGTCATTGGCAAATTGCCCGACCTGGCGCGGGCGCTGGATGCCAGCCCAATCGATGAAGTCATTATTGCCATTCCCTCGGCGCCGGGGCGGGTGGTGCGCCTGGTGGCGGATATTTGTCGCTTGAAGGGCGTTCCGTTCCGCACCATGCCGGGGATTTTTGAGCTGTTGGGCGGCAAGGTCAGCGTCAGCCGCCTGCGTGAAGTCGATATTACCGACCTGCTGCGCCGCGAGCCAATCCGTTTGCACGATGAAGCCATCGGCGCGACGATTGCCGCGAAAACGGTATTGGTGACCGGGGCGGGCGGCTCCATCGGGCGGGAACTGTGCCGACAAATCGGAAGATGGAATCCGGGGCGTTTGATCCTGCTGGGGCACGGGGAAAATTCCATTTTCGAGACGCTGCTCGAGTTGGGCGAAAATTTCCCAAATCTGGACATCCGCCCCGTGATTGCGGATGTGCGCGAGGCCGGGCGGCTGGCGGCGATTTTTGACGAGTTTCGGCCGCAGGTGGTTTTCCATGCGGCAGCGCACAAGCATGTGCCGCTGATGGAGGCCAACCCGACCGAGGCGATTACCAATAACGTGTTGGGCACCAAAAACATGGTCGAAACGGCCGATCAGTTTGGCGTGGAGCGTTTTGTGCTGATTTCGACCGATAAGGCGGTTGCGCCCTCGAATGTTTACGGCGCGACCAAACGCCTGGCCGAGATGCTGGTGCTGGATGCGGCGCGGCGGACGGGCAAGCTGTTTACGGTCGTCCGTTTTGGGAATGTGCTCGGCAGCCGCGGCAGTATTATCCCCAAGTTCAAGCACCAGATTGCGGCGGGCGGCCCACTGACGATTACGCACCCCGATATGGAACGCTTTTTCATGACCATCCCCGAGGCGGTGTACCTGGTGCTGCAGGCTTCGGCGTTTGGCAAAGGCGGCGACTTGTTCGTGCTCAACATGGGCAAACAGGTGCGCATCCTGGACCTGGCCGAAGACCTGATTCGGCTTTCGGGGCTGGAGCCCGGCCGTGATATCGAGATCGTTTACACTGGCATCCGCCCCGGCGAAAAGTTGAGCGAGGTGCTTTGGGACCCGGGCACGCTGCTCGAAAAGACCGACCACCCCGATATTTTCCGCATTGGCAATGGGCGTGACGATACGGCGCAATTGCCAGAGTGGGTGGCGCAGCTGTTAGCGCTGGCTGGCGCGAATGACGGCGCAGGAATCGCTAGCAGGCTGGATGAAATTGTGCCGGGCGCGCATATCGTTGGCACGCAGACGGATATGATGGATGTCGTTTAGAAAGTAGTAAGTGGCATGTCGGTTGTCAATTTTTCTGAGTGGAAGCAGTTTATCGCCTCGCAATTAAATCCCCACATTCTGCAAACGGCGGAATGGGGTGAGTTGAAGCGCGCCTTTGGCTGGGATGTGGAGCGGATTGTTTCCGGCGAGAGCGGAATCCAAATCCTGTTTCGCAAACTCCCTTTGGGATTCACCGTGGCTTACGTCCCGAAGCCTTTATCCGGTTTCGAGCAGCTTTTCCCCGAGATTGATGTTATCTGTCGCCAAAAACGCACCGTTTTCCTGAAAATCGAACCGGACTGTTGGGATACTGAACCACAGAATCTTTCCACTATCCACTTTCCACTTTCTACTTCCCCCCATAACATCCAACCTCCCCGTACCATCATCGTTTCGCTCGAAGGCACTGACGATGAAATCTTAGGCCGCATGAAGCAGAAATGCCGCTACAATGTGCGCCTGGCCGAGAAAAAGGAAGTCACTGTCCGCAGTTGGGATGACCTGGATGGTTTTCACCGTCTGATGGAAGTGACCGGCGGCCGTGATGGATTCGGCGTCCACTCCCGTGAATACTACAAGAAAGCTTATGAATTATTCCACCCGACCGGTATGGCCGACATCCTGGTGGCGGAATTTGACTCCAAGCCTTTGGCGGCGCTGATGGTCTTTGCGCTCGGCAAACGCGCTTATTATCTCTACGGCGCTTCGACTGACGAGGAGCGCAACCGCATGCCGACTTACCTGCTCCAGTGGCGGGCGATGCAGTGGGCCAGGGAACGCGGCTGCACCGAGTATGACCTGTGGGGCGTGCCCGATGCGGACGAGGCGACCCTCGAAGCTCAGTTCGAGAACCGCCATGATGGCCTGTGGGGCGTCTACCGCTTCAAACGCGGCTTTGGCGGCGAGGTCAAACGCGCGGCGCAGGCGTTGGATCGAGTCTACATGCCGTTGTTGTACCGGTTGTATTTGTGGCGGATGGCTGGCCGCGAGTAATTTTTGGCATTACGACCAGGAAATCAAAGTAAAACGCAGACGCACAAGATTTGTTCTTGTGCGTCTGCGTTTTTTTGGTTAACGGTTTTAGGTTTATGCTCTTGTCGTATATTGTCCTTCTGCCACCCACTTGTAGGTGGTCAGTTCGGGCAGGCCCATGGGGCCGCGGGCGTGCAGGCGCTGGGTCGAGACGGCCACTTCTGCGCCCAGGCCAAACTGGCCGCCGTCGGTGAAGCGCGTGCTGGCATTGACGTAGACCGCCGCCGAATCGACCTCGTTCATGAAGCGCGCGGCATTTTCGGCGTCGTCGGTCAGGATGCCATCGGAATGATCGACGCTGTGAGCGGCAATGTGCGCGATGGCCTCGTCCAGCCCGGAAACGACCTTGAGCCCGAGGACGAGCGCCAGCCATTCGGTGTCGAAATCGTCGGGCCCGGCGGGTTGGACCAGGGCCGGGTCGAAGCCGCTTAAATGGGATAAAGCAACCGGTTCGGCGCGGAAGGTGACCCCGGCCGGGGCGAGAAAATCCACAATGCGCGGCAGGAAATCCGCGGCGACGGTTTGATCCACCAAAACGGTATCGAGGGCGTTACAGGCGCTGGGGCGCTGGACTTTGGCGTTGAAAATGACCGGCAGCGAGGCGTCGAGGTTGGCGCTGGCGTCTACGAACAGGTGGCAGATGCCCATCCCGCCGGTGATGACCGGAATCTGGCTGTTTTCACGGCAAAAGGCGTGCAGCCGGGCCCCGCCGCGCGGGATGATGATATCTATATATTGATGCAGCTTGAGCAGCTCGTGAATCAGCGCCCGGTCGGGGCTGTCGATGAACTGGATCGCATCGGCGGGCAAACCTTGCGCCGCCAGCGTTTGTTGGATGATCTGCACCAGGGCGCGGTTGCTGTGGAGGGTTTCTTTGCCGCCGCGCAGGATGGCGGCGTTGCCGGTTTTGAGCGACAGCCCGGCCACATCCATCGTCACGTTGGGGCGCGATTCGTAAATGACGCCCAACACGCCGAGTGGCACGCGTTGTTTGCGCAGTTTCAGGCCGTTGGGCAGGGTGGTTTCGTCGAAACGCTGGCCGACCGGGTCGGGCAGGTTCACCAGGTTGCGCAGGTCGCTGCACAGGCCATCCACGCGTTTGTCGTTGAGCAGCAGCCGGTCGATTAGCGCCTCGCCCAGGCCGTTGGCATGCGCTTCGGCCACATCCAGGGCATTGGCGGCCAGCACCCCGGCGCGGG
>CAZLSP010000001.1:205049-319740 GCA_964562145.1 uncultured Anaerolinea sp.
ACCAGGTCATTGCGATGAATGACCTCATCGCCATAGTGATAGCCCAAAAGCGACTCGATTTCATCCGAGCGTTTGCGCAGGATGCGCGCCAGGTCGCGGCTGTCGTAATTGCTGATGCCGCGCGCCAGTTCGCGCCCCTCGCTATCGGCCACGCGCACCACGTCTCCGCGCCGGAACGCGCCGCCGACCGCTGCCAGGCCGACCGCCAGCAGGCTGCCGCCGCGCCGCAGGGCCTGGGCTGCGCCGTCATCCACCGTCAGCAGGCCGGGCGCGCGCCGGGCCGAGAGAATGTAACGTTTGCGGGCCTCGACGGCATCCGCGACCGGCTCAAAACGGGTGCCAATCCGTTCCCCGGCTGCCAGACGAATTAAGGCATCGGGTTCTTTGCCATTGGCGATGATGCAGGCGGTGCCCGAACGCCGGGCCAGGTCGGCCGCCTGGAGTTTGGTCAGCATCCCGCCTGTGCCCAGCCCCGATTTTGACCCGCCTGCCGCCTGCCAGACCGCTTCGGGAATGGAGTCCCCGCTGACGGTTTGAACCAGCTCTGCGTTGGGGTTGCTGCGCGGATCGGCGGTGAAAAGCCCATCCTGGTCGGTGAGCAGCACCAGCAGGTCGGCGTCGATCAAGTTGGCGGCCAGCGCCGACAGGTTGTCGTTATCGCCCACGCGAATTTCCTCGGTGGCGACGGTGTCGTTTTCATTAATGACCGGAATCACGTTTTGCATCAAGAGCGCTACCAGCGTGTTGCGCGCGTTGAGATAGCGCCGCCGGTGCGAAAGGTCCGATTTGGTCAGCAAAACCTGGGCCACGGTCAGCCCGTACAGCCCGAAAATCTGCTCATAGAGCGCCATCAGGCGCGGCTGGCCGATGGCAGCCAGCATCTGTTTGGCGGGCATGTCTTTGGGCAACTGCGGGAAGTTGAGCTTCTCGCGCCCGGCGGCCATGGCACCCGATGAGACCACGACGATTTGATGCCCGGCGCTTTGCAGGCGCGCTACCTGGCGGGCCAGGTCGATAAAAAAGGGCGGTGAAAGGCGCGGCGTACCGTTTGTCAGCGTCGAAGTGCCGAGTTTGATCACGATTCTCATAATGGGCCAAGATGATACACCCACAAAAAACCTTGTCAAGGGGATTTTGCAAACCGGTCGTGCGTCGCACCAGACTTTGGGGAGTATCCCACTTAAACGGGGTTTGTTGGTGCCGGGAGATTGCCCGTTTGGCATGGTGCGACGCACTCCCCGTGGCAAGGGATTTGATACAATAGCGGTCTATGACGCAAAATCCCTGGAACGAAATCATCCGCCAATTGCCCAATCCGCATTTTTTGCAGACGTACGAATGGGGGCAGGTGAAGGCCAAATATGGCTGGGAACCGATTTACCTGGTGTGGGATCAGGAAGGAAGGATGAAAGAGGAAAGAAAGCATCTTTCGTCTTTTGTCTTTCCCATTAAAGCGGCGGCCCTGGTTTTGAAAAAGAACATTATTTCGAGCGGTTTCGCCGCCCGTTTGTGCATTTTATACGCCCCGAAAGGGCCGCTGCTGGACTGGAACGATGTTCCGTTACGGAAAAGGGTCCTCGACGATTTGCAGCGCTTTGCCCGTCAGCAGGGGGCGATTTTCCTGAAACTTGATCCCGATGTGGTGCTGGGGCGCGGCGTCCCTGGCACCGAGACCGAGGTCACGGAACCCGGCGGCGAGGCCGTCCGCGCGGATTTGCTCCGCCGGGGCTGGCAGTACTCTGAGGAGCAGATCCAGTTCAAAAACACGGTGCTGATCGAGGTCAAGGCCTCCGAAGAAGAGATGCTGGCGCGTATGAAGCAGAAAACGCGCTACAACGTGCGGCTCGGCCCCAAAAAAGGTGTCACCGTGCGCGTGGGTGATGAGCGAGACTGGCCGATGCTCTACAAAATGTATGCCGAAACCAGCGTGCGCGACGGTTTTGTGATCCGCGATGAAGGTTATTACCGCACCGTCTGGAGCCTGTTCAAAGGCCTGGCCGAGCCGCTAATTGCCGAAGTGGATGGTGATGCGGTGGCGGCGGTTTTCCTGTTTGCGTTTGCCGGGCGGGCTTATTATGTCTATGGCATGAGCCGCGAGGTGCATCGCGAGAAAATGCCCACTTACCTGTTGCAGTGGGAAGCCATGAAATGGGCGCAGGCGCGCGGGTGCAGTCTGTATGACCTGTGGGGTGCGCCGGATGTGTTCGATGAGAGCGACTCGATGTGGGGCGTGTTCCGCTTCAAGGAGGGGCTGGGCGGGCAGGTGGTGCGCACGCTCGGCGCCTGGGATTTTGTGCCCAACCCGCTGTGGTATGCGCTGTATACGCAGGTGGTTCCAAGATTGCTGGATGTGATGCGTTTTCGCGGTAAGGCGCGTACCAAACAAGGCCTGGGTGGTTAGGCGGGTGGGTTTCATCCGCCTTTTTGGGTTTGATGCTATACTGGTTTAACTTTTTTTCCGGAGGACAGCGATGCAAATTGTGACGGATACTGGCATGGATATGTACCTGCCGCCCGAATTGGTACCCGACGTGGAGATACACGTGGTGCGGCATACCATTACCCTGGATGGCAAAACTTATTACAGCGGCGAGACGGTAAGTGCGGCAGAGTTGCAGGAACTGCTCCTGCGCACATCCAGCTTTCCGGTGACTTCGCAGCCTGCGGCCGGTGATTTTGCGGCGATGTATCGTCAGTTGGCGAAAACCGACCCGGATATTCTCTCGATCCAGATGTCTTCGGGTTTAAGCGGCACGTTGAATGCTGCCAAAGCCGGGGCCGAGATGGTGCCGGAAGCCAATGTGACGATTGTGGATACCAAGACGTTGTGCGCGGCGCTGGGCTGGCAGGTGGCTGCTGCCGGGCGGGCGCTTAAGGCGGGTTGGCCCAAGGAAAAGATCATCGAGTTGGTTCACCGCATTGGCGATGCCACCAACAGTATTTACACGTTGGATGAACTGAAATACCTGATCCACGGCGGCCGCATCAGCCATATGAAGGGCCTGGTGGCTTCGTTGCTCAAAATTCGCCCGTTGATTGGTGTCGAAAAGGTGGGCGGAACGTATGCGCAGTTGGGCATGGCGCGCACCTTTGACCAGGCGCTGCAAGGCCTGGTGGATATTATGCTCAAAACCCACAAACCGGGTACCGAGCTGCGTGTGCAGGTACTGCATTCGTATCATCCCAAAGCCGCCGAACGGCTGGTGGAGTTGATTTCGCCGGTCTTTAAGTGCACCTGGATGCCGATCCATTTGATGTCGCCCGCGCTGGCGGCCCATACCGGCCCAACCATGGTGGGCGTGGCGTTTGCCCCGCTTTCAGTTTTTGCCGATTTGCCTTAAAGCGGTTCAATCCCTGCTGATTCTGGCGCGCCGCGAATAGCGCGAATGTGCCCAAATTATGGCTGTTTGCGCTATTCGCGGCCCAGAAACTTTCATGGGCAGGATGAATGTCATGCCTTCCGGTGTCCTTGCGAAGTTGGTGCGAAGCTTGTTTTATGTGAGCGCCGCGCTATGGGTGGGCTTAAGTCTTTGGAGTGTGGCCCGCCTCGAAACATGGGTCGGGGCGCAGGCCGTCGTAAGGATGGTTATCGCGGTGTTGATGCTGGGGAATGCTGCCCTGTTGGCCTGGTTTGGGTGGATGGTGAGCAGGCAGCCCCCTCGTTTTTTGCGTCTGGCGCTTTTATACGTATTCCTAAACCTGGTCCTGTCGATTACAGATGAGTTTGGGTGGTTCGATTTCTTTTCACTGGTGTATAACCTGGTTTTGCTGGCGCTTTGTGTGCGTTTGTATTTTTCTACAAACAGGAGAACCCCATGAATCAAATCCCACGTTTACGATTTGCTCACCTGCCCACCGCCATCGAGCCGATGCCGCGCCTTTCGGCCGCCCTGGGTGGGCCAAAACTCCTCATCAAACGCGATGATATGACCGGTCTGGCTTTGGGGGGCAACAAAACCCGCAAGCTGGAGTTCCTGGTGGCCGAAGCCCAGGCCCAGGGGGCAAAAATGCTCATCTCGGGCGGGGCGATGCAGTCGAACCATTGCCGCCAGACGGCTGCCGCCGCGGCCAAGTTTGGGATGGAATGCATCCTGGTGTTGGCCGGGACGCATCAGGAGCAGCCTTCGGCCAACCTGATGCTGGATTTCCTGTTCGATGCGGATGTGGTCTGGGTGGAGCAGCGCGAAGCGCGCGATGCCAAGTTAAAGGAAATTTTCGAGACTGCGGAAAAATCGGGCCGCCAGCCCTATCTTGTGCCATATGGCGGCAGCAGCCCTACCGGGGCGTTGGGCTACGCCTTTGCGGTGGAAGAGTTCCTGCAGCAGGGGGTTCACGCGGATTGGATTGTGTTCGGCACCTCCAGCGGCGGGACACATGCCGGGCTGGTGCTGGGACAGCGGGTTTTTGGTTATACGGGCAAGGTGCTGGGCATCAGCATCGATGAGCCTGAAGCGCACCTGAAGACGCATGTTGCAGCACTGGCTTCAGATGCCAGTGAAAAGCTGGGGCCGCGCATCCAGTTCGCGCCGGAGGATGTCCTCGCCAGCGACCAATATTGCCAGGCCGGATATGGCGTCTTTGGCGCCGGGGAGCGCGAGGCCATTACCCTGTTTGCCCAGAACGAGGGCATTTTGCTTGACCCGGTCTATACCGGGCGCGCGGCGGCCGGGATGATTGACCTGATCCGCAAGGGCTTTTTTAAGCAAGACGAAACCGTCCTGTTCTGGAATACCGGCGGCCAACCGGCTTTGTTTGCCGAGCAATATCAAAATGACATTTTATAACCCCAACAAAAGACATGGACCCTAAAATAGCAGCCCGTTTTAAAGAAGAACATCTCCAGGCCGCGATGCGGTTTTATAACATCCAGGCCGAACAGATTGAGGCCCTGGATGGTTTTGAGAGCTTCATTTACAAATTCCAGCGCCCAGATGGACGCTTCATCCTGCGCATCGGACACAGCGAGCGGCGTTCTCCCGACCTGATTCGCGGCGAGGTCGATTGGATTAACTACCTCGCCGCGGGTGGCGCTTCGGTGGCGCGTGCCATCCTTTCAGAAGCGGGTCACCTGGTCGAGGCGGTGGCCGATGGTCACGGGGCGGAATTCCTGTGTACGGCCTTTGTCCATGCCCCGGGGCGAGGGGCGACCCGTAGCCAGCTTAATGATCGTCTTTTCCGTAATTATGGCCGTTTGTTGGGGCGCATGCATGCCCTGGCGAAAAGCTACCAGGTTTCAAACCCGGCCTGGCGACGCCACGAATGGGATGCTCCCGAAAATAATTATGCCGAGTGGCAAATGCCAGCCAAAGACAAACTGGCGCTGGAAAAATATCGCGCTGTCCTGGCGCACCTGCGCACTTTACCGCGCGAAGTAGAGGGTTATGGCATGATTCACCAGGATGCACACCCCGGCAATTTTTTTGTGGATGAAGATGACCGCTTGACCTTGTTCGACTTTGACGATTGTGTCTATGGTCATTTTATTTATGACATCGCCATGGTGTTGTTTTACACCTCCATTGGGGAACCGGACCCGGCAGAATATACCGCGCGTTTTATGCCGATCTTTTTGGCCGGATATCGCGAGGAGAATCGCCTCGACCCGCGCTGGCTGAAAGAGTTGCCACATTTCATGAAGCTGCGTGAGATTGACCTGTTTGCAGTCATCCATTTCAGTTCGGAAGACGGCGAGAATCCCGAGCACCCCTGGAGCGCGCGTTACATGAAAGGCCGCCGTGAACGGATCGAGGGCGAAGTGCCATTCATCGTTTACGATTGGGACAGCCTGGGGCAATATCTCTAGTTGTGTTAAATTGAAAACGCTCCCGCCAAAAGACGGGAGCGTTTTCGTTTGGGTTACATTTCCAGGGTGGCGTTTGGCTCAGGGTAAAAAACGCGGTCGAGGCCGCTTTCATCCAGTTTTTGTTGCAGCGGCAAGGCCGATTTGGGTTCGCCGTGAACCAGGAAAATCCCTTTGTTTTGGGCATGCCCGGCCTGGGCGTACTCGGTTAACACATCTTGCCCGGCGTGGGCCGAGAGCCCGCCAATCGTGGCAATTTCGGCCTTACAGTGAAAAGTCTCCCCCAGGATTTTGACGTAAGGCTCACGGTCGGCCAGGCGGCGGCCCAGGGTGCCGGGGGCTTGCCACGAGACAATCATGATTGTGTTGAGGCGGTTTTCGATATTCCAGCGGATGTGGAAAACAATGCGCCCGGTTTCGGCCATCCCGGCCGCCGAAAGGATAATCATCGGGTCTTTGCGCTGGTTGAGGGCTTTGGAGTCGTCGAGTTTGGTGATGTACTGCAGCAGGGGGAAGTCGAGCGCCGGGTGGCCGCGCTGGATCCAATCCAGGGTTTCGGTATCGTAACATTCGGGATGTTGCTTGAAGATATCGGTGGTGTTGACCGCCAGCGGGCTATCGACATATACCGGCACGTGCGGCAGGTCGCCGTTTTCGTACATCAGGTTCAGGTTGTAGACCAGTTCTTGGGTGCGGCCGACGGCAAAAGACGGGATGATGATTTTCCCGCCCCGGTTTAGTGTGCGGTTGATGACAGTTTTCATCTCCTGGTAAGCAACTTCGGGGTTGCGGTGTGGCTTGTCGCCATAGGTCGATTCCATGATGAGCGTATCTACCCGCTCAGGCATGACCGGGTCGCGGATGATCGGCAGGTTGCGCCGCCCAATATCGCCTGAAAACCACAGGCGCGTTTTGCGGCCTTTTTCTTCCACTTCCAGCGGGATGGCAGCCGACCCGAGAATGTGCCCGGCTTCAACCAGCCGCGCTTCGACGCCCGGAACCGGTTCAAAGGGATTGTCGTAGTCGATTTCCTTGAGCAGCGGTTTGACCTGGGCGGCATCTTCCTGGGTATAGAGCGGATCTACCGGGGGCAGGCCTTTTTGCTCGTTGCGCCACGAAACCGCCTCGGCTTGTTTCTCATGAATGTGGCCCGAATCGAGCAGCATAATATGGGCCAGCTCGGCCGTGGCAGGGGTGCAGTAAATTGGGCCTTCGAAGCCCTGCAAGACCAGGTTCGGCAGGTTGCCGCTGTGGTCAATGTGGGCATGCGTCAGAAGGACGGCATCAATTTCAGAGGGGTTGAAGGGGAAATTGCGATTTCGGTCGAAACTTTCTTTGCGCGGACCCTGGAACAGGCCGCAATCGATTAACAATTTGGAGCCGTTGACCTCCAGAAAGTGTAGTGAACCGGTCACTGTTTGTGCTGCGCCATGAAAATGGAGTTTCATTGTGGCCTCCGTCTGGTACCAGCCGCGCTGCGGTTTAATTTGCCCCTGTTGTTTCTTTCATGATAGCACGAAAGCTTTGGGTGGGTTCCTGTGCCTTTTGTAATGTCACAAAACGACCATTTATCTGCGGGTAACCATACGCACTTCGTTTTTCCAATAGGAGAATAGTCCTAATTTACTGACCCATGCATAACCTTTGCTGCCTGGCGGCGACCTTTGACACAGAGGAGATGTGCGATGAGACAAAAAGTGTACCGTACGTTGCTCGTGCTGGCCGGTCTGGCCTTGTTGGTTCTGGTCGTTGCAGTGGGCCAGAATGCCACCGCAAAAAGCAACCAGTATGTCATCCTGGCCTGGAATGACCTGGGAATGCATTGTTACAACAAGGATTTCAGCGATGTGGCCGTTCTGCCGCCTTATAACACTTTGTGGGCGCAGGTTGTCAAGGTTGGAAACCCTCCCAAGCTGGTGACCAGTGGTATCAAGATCACCTATAGCTACCCCGATAACACCTACTCCGCCGGGAAGACCAATTTTTGGGATTATGAAAAAGCCCTGTTTGGTGTCGATCTACCCGTCAATGTCGGGTTGAAAGGCAAGGGGCTGTCTGGCGAACTGGATTTGCAAGGGGACCACTACATCGCCGAGGGGATTCCGGTAACGGAATTTTCGGATAGCGCCCCAACCATCCCGGCGCCCTACCAGCTTGCGACCGTTATCGTCACCGATCTGGCGACTGGCAAAGAACTGACACGTACCCGTGTAGTGACTCCCGTTTCGTCGGAGATGCGCTGCGACAACTGCCACAAGGATAAAGGCAAGGCCAATCCCACCATCGCCACTGGCAAGGTGGATACCAATATCCTGACCCTGCATGATGCCACTGAAGGCACCAACCTGATGTCGCAGCGCCCGGTCCTGTGCGCCCGTTGTCATGGTTCCAATGCGTTGGGCGCTCCCGGTGTGGCCGGTGTGCCCAACTTGTCGAATGCCATGCACGGTAAACACGCCTCGGCTGTTCCCAACACCCTTAACGGATGTTACAACTGCCATCCGGGACCTCAGACCAAATGTCTGCGCGATGTGATGAAAAAAGAAGGCATGACCTGCACTTCTTGTCACGGTGGTATGAAAGAAGTGGCCGCCAACCCCAGCCCGTGGTTGAATGAGCCGCGCTGCGATACCTGCCATAAAGAAGTTCACCAAAACAATGTGCTGTATCGCATGTCCACCGATCATGGCGGTCTGTACTGCGCCGCCTGTCATGATAGCCCGCATGCCATTGCGCCCTCCAGCCGCCCCGAAGATGGCATCAAGTTTAAGATGTTGCAGGGCAGCAAGGGTCCAATCGAAAAATGCACCGTCTGCCACCTGACCGAGCCAGATGGGGACGGCCCGCACGGCGAAGATTGATTTTTCCTGGGTAACATTCCAAAAAAAAGGCCTCGCAACCCGGTTGCGAGGCCTTTTAATTTCCAGCAAAGTTGTTTATTCTTTCCAGGGCATTGTTACAGTAAAGCGACTCCCTTTCCCGAGCGTGCTTTCTACGTGAATACTGCCCCCCAGCAGCTCACATAAGTTTTTTACCAGCGCCAACCCCAGGCCCGTGCCTTCATAGCGGCGTGACAGGCCGGTATCCAGTTGAACGAAAGGATGGAAGATGCGTTCCAGGTCTGGTTCGGCAATGCCAATTCCTTTGTCCCAAACGGTCAGGTACACTTGCCGGGTTTCCGGGTCGCCCAGCACATCGAGACCCAATTCGCCGCCAATGGGGGTGAACTTGCTGGCATTGTTAAGCAGGTTGGTCAAAATCTGGCGCAGGCGCTGCTCATCAATTTGCATGTGAATCCGTTCGGGAAGCATCGAAAAGCGCACGCGCTGTTGTTTATGGGTGGTCAACAGGACAATCGATTGCTGAATGTTCATCCAAACCTGGTCAAGCGAGCAAAATGTCAGGTCAGTGGCCACACTTCCGCTTTGCAGCATCGAAAAATCGAGCACATTATTGACTAGCTCAAGCAGCCGCTGTCCGCTTTTATCGATATTTTCAACCGCGCGCAATTGTTTTTCGCTGAGTACGCCATAAGCCGGGATTTGCAGTACCTGAGCCAGTCCGAGAATACCGGTCAGCGGGGTGCGCAGTTCATGGCTCATGGCCGACATGAACTCATTTTTGGCGCGCAGGGCTTTTTCCAATTCGCGGTTGGCAATCTGTATTTCGGCGGTGCGTTCTCGGACGCGTTGTTCCAACTCATCGTGGGCAGTCTTTAGATCCGCTTGGGCCTGTCGGGCCAGGGTCACGTCTTCAAAAATTGTCGCAAACTGCCTGTGTTTGGGGCTAAAGGCATGCACTCGCAGGTAACGGTTAAAGGTTTTCGAGTAATACTCATAGACCAGTGGCTCACCGGTCAGGGCTACCTGTCCATAGCTCTCGATCTGGTGTGGGTCAGCCTCTGGGATCACTTCGCGAATGGTTTTGCCAACCACTATCTCGGGGTCGAGACCTGTATGTTGCTGGTAAGCAGCATTGGCGCTCAGGATGCGAAAATCGATCGCGCGACCGTTTTCATCGGTAATAATTTCTTGCAGCGAAAAGCCATCGATCATGTTCTCAAACAACAGGCGGTAACGTTGTTCGCTCTCGCGCAGGTCGCGTTCCGCTATTTTTGCTGCCGTGATATTGTGGGTGATGGTTCCAATGCGATATCCCCGGCCGGTCTTTACAGCAAACACCAACTGGCGCAAGAAAACGTGCTCTGTTTCAGAATGTTTGATTTCACTCTCAAAACTGCCAATCAGGGGGCCGTTGCCGGTTTTCAGTACATGCTCAATCCGTTGGCGCGCAACTTCCCGGTTAAGCGGGGTTTGCAGGGCAGGTGGCAGCATCCGCATTTGAATGTCCCAGGTGTACTGTCCCAACGCCTCGCTGGCTGGCACCCCTGTAACTTTCTCAGCAGACTGGTTCCATTCGATGATGATTCCATCTTCATCGGTCAGGGTAATGGCCTCTACCGCCTGGCTGACAATGCTGTGATATCTTTCTTCGTTTTCGCGCAGCTTTTGCTCGGCCAGTTTGCGCTCGGTAATGTCACGCACAATGCTCTGAATTAGCAACGGCTGGCCCTGTCTGTCGCGGATAAGCTCCACATTCAGTTCAACCGGAATCACCTCGCCGTTTTTCTTGCGCATCAAACGTTCATAAGGCATGATGGATTCGCCTGAAAGTAGGCGTTCCATCAATGCCAGGCTTTGGTCGAGTTCGGTCGATGTGTCACGCAGTGAAAGCGCAAGCAACTCATCGCGGCTGTATCCCAGCAATTCGGTGGCACGATGATTAAAGTCGAGGTGTTTCCCTTCCAGACTCAAAATAAAAACGGCATCGTTTGATTGTTCGAACAGGGTCAAGAAACGCTGCCGGGTATTTTGCAGTTCAGTTTCGGCCTGGCTGCGCTGTGAAACGCTCTCAAAGATGATTTGGATGGCAATCACCTCTGCGGTTTGCCCTTTAACCGGGTTGTAGTAGATATCGAAAGTTTCTGTGTTATTCGCCCGGCTGAAAACGAAATCTCGTTTAACAAACGCTTCCCCGCCCAGGGCTTTTCCCAGGTTTGCGTAAGCATTTTCACGTTCGCGGTCCGAGGCGATATATTCGAGGTGGTTTTGCCCCAACTCAATATTGGCGTTGTGGGTCGAGAGCATTTGCCGGGCATGGGCGCGATTGAAAGCCAGGTAGCGATAATGCCTGTCCAGGGTAAACATCCCATTGGGAACACTGTCTAGCAGGGCCTGCAACGTGTCGATATAGGTTGGGTGATTGTCGGGGGATGGGGTAGTTTGTTGGTCAGGCATGCTGGCCAAAGGCTTTTGTTTCATCTTGGAAACTCCTTGCCGGGCTGTGTTCGAACTCATTCTAACAGCTTTGCATATTTTTCATCTGAATAAGTTTCGAGTTGACTAAGCTTGTGCCAGGCAGGTGCAAGTTGGGCAAACCATTAAAACAAAAAGCCCGACCAACATAGTCAGGCTTTTGATGGCGGAGAGGGCGGGATTTGAACCCGCGAACCCTTGCAGGTTACACGCTTTCCAAGCGTGCGCGCTAAGCCAGCTACGCGACCTCTCCAAGACGAGCGGGCAACATTATACCACGCTTTGGAAATCTGCTAGGGTTGACGGGGAATTTGTTCATGCTACAATGTCACTCCTGTGGCTAAAAAAATCTTTCACATGATGATTAATTTTGCAGGCGGGGTGTTGTTGGCACTCGGCCTGGCGTTGCTGGTTGGGGCGATGGATTCCGGGCTTTCTCAATGGCTGGCGGGGCTTTCGGGCCGCCGGGTGAGTGAGAATTGGCCGGGATATTTCAGGGTGGCGGGTGCGCTCTTGCTGGGGCTGGGATTCCCGCTTTTGTTCAGCAGGCAGGTTTCAGCGGGGTGGGGTCGCTTTTGGGCACAGGTTGAGCTTTGGGCTGGGGCTTTCGACCGGCAGCTCGACGAAAAATCCAGCGGTGTTTTCCAGCGAAAAATTACTGCGCCGCCCGACTGGCCCTTACGCTTTAATCGGTGGGATGGGTTGGCGGTGCTGGTTTTTGTGCTGATTGCGTATATGTTCCAGACCGCGGTGATGGGTACCGGCTTCCCGACGGTGTTGTTGGGCGGGGATGCCGCCAATATTGCCGGTTTTGCTGCCGGGCGCGCTTACCCTGAGTTGTTCAAAGGCGATGCGATCCTGGGAAACCTGGATAATATCGGTCTGTATGTCACGCTACATTTGCCGTTGACCATCTGGCTGGAAAAACTGGTGGGGAATTTTGGGCTGGCCTATAGCCTGTTGTTGTTCCCGCATGTTTTCTTACAATATTTTGCTTATTACCTGCTGGGGCGGGTTTTGTATCGCAGTCGCTATTGGGCGTTCCTGTTTTCGATGGCTGCCTCTGCGATGCTGGTGTTGGATGGCGGTGAAATGTGGGGGGTTCCCACAGATGCTATGCCGCGCTTCACCTTCCAGGTGCTGATTCCGTTTGTGTTGATTGTGCTGCTTTCGGCCTGGCGTGAAAAGCCGCAGCGTTGGCCGTGGGTGATGATGGTGGCCGGGTTGATGGCTTTTGTTCATCCGGTCAGCACCCCTACCTGGGCTTTTGCGCTCTGGTTGGGTTTTTGGCCGATTTTGCCGGTAGGCTGGGAGCCGCGCCGCAAAGTGTTGGAGATGTTTAAGTTGGGGCTGGTTCTGGTTGTGGCGTTGTTGCCTTATGTGAGCATCTACCTGACGTATCACCAGGGCGGTTCGGGCAGCAGCAATTATGACCTGGTCTATTTCATCCTGACCGAGTATTTCCCCCACAACCTGCTCAACATTCCCGGTGCGGTGCAAACTTTGTTATGGAGCACCGCGCAGTTTGGTTTGTTGTGGTACGGGCTGGCCGGGCTGGCGCTGACTTTTGTGTTCTTTGCAACCGAACGGTCACGTTTAAAGCAGATGCTAACCTGGATGGCAGGCATCGCTTTTGTGACCATCCTGGTTCCATTCGTCGAAACCAACCTTGAGCGCACCTTCCGCATGATCCCGATCCAGACCGAATTGATGCGCGGCATGCGTTACCTTGTGCTGTTCCTGTTTATCTTCTGGTTTTACCCGCTGGCCGAGTTCACACGCCGTGCAGCGCGCGCTAGCCTGGCACGGATTGGGTTTGCAGTTGGCACGGTGCTGACCGTTTTGTGGCTGGTCCTAAACCCGCCGTTACCCCTGTCTTATATGTCTTATAACTTTGCGTGTTGGGCGCAGGGGCAGTTGATTTGCCCGAATGGCACCGAATACGCCGATGTGCTCAACCATATTCGCACCGACACGCCTGAAGGCGCAAAGTTTGTGGTTTTCCTGCAAAATCGCTGGAGCGGGATTGAAGTGCGTTACCTGGGGATGCGCCCAATGGTGTACGCCTTTAAAGATCGCGGCCAGCTGGCCTTTACCAACCTGGAAGCGCTCGAAGAGTGGTATTACTACTTGCAGCGCGAAAACGGCATTTACAGCCGCCAGATTAGCCCAACGATAGAAGAAAAACGCCCGCGTATCGTTGATTTTGCCCGCGATGCCGGGGCCGACTTTATTTTGACCGATTTCCCTTTTCCGCCCGAGGTGCAGCAGCAGCTTGAAGTGAAGGTTCTCTACGAGAACGGGGTTTATACCATCTTGAGCGCGTATCCATTCTTGCCGTAAAAAAACTGGCAGCCTGATGGCTGCCAGTTTTTATGTCATTTCGGTTGCGCCCCAGGCGCGACAGGTTAAGTTGTGGGGTTGAACTTCAACCGTGATAATTTCGGTATGTCCCAGCCCCTGTTGGCGAACAAAAGCCAGGTCGAGATTGGAAATGAGCCCCGGCAGCCCGAACAGGAGTGTCCCCCCGTGCGAAACACACAGGACCTCGGCCTGTGTACCGTGATACTGGTTGACCAGCCGCTCCACAAAATCCCGCACCCGTGTTTGGATCTCAAAAAACGTTTCGCCGCCCTCGGGGGCTGAAGCCTGGTGACGCCCCTCGAACCAATCGCGGACAAATTGCTGGTGCACCGCCCAGGCGGCCTCATCCCCGCGCCCTTCGAGAATGCCACAATCATATTCTTTGAGCGCTGCGCTGATTTCTACGGGCAAGCCGTGTTGCGCGGCGATGATTTGGGCTGTTTCGCGGGCGCGGGGCACAGGGCTGGCATAAATGTGGGTTAGTGGCGTGCCTTCCAGGCGGGATGCCAGGGTCTGGGCCTGTTCGCGGCCCTTTTCTGTCAGCGGGTGCGGCAGGTCGAGGTTAGAAATGATGTGCAGGGTATTGGCCAGGCTTTCGCCGTGGCGGGTAAAGTGGATTTTCAATAGCTTTTCTCGAAGTACTTTTGGTACAGGTCGGTCAGGTCGGCGGATGTGCGCATGCGCAGGATGCGGAAAAAATCGGCTGGGGTCGATAGCTTGCCGGTCATTTGCGTTGAGTAATCTTTCAGGAAGGCAAAAAAGGCCTCGTCACCCATGCGCTGGCGCAGTTCTTCTAAAAAGCGCGCCCCCAGGCGATAGGTGGCATTGGTGTAAGGGGTAAAGCCGCCGTAGGAGGGCACATCGCCGTCGATTTTGCCTTCGGGGCTGTAAAAATCGACCCGATACGACCACCACCAGGCCACCGAGTTGGGGTAGTTCTTTTCATAGAACAGCCGCTCGCAATACGTAGCCAGGGATTCATCCAGCCAGGGGGTGTCATTCTGGTCATTTGCCACGCGCCCAAACCACCACTGGTGGCTGGTTTCATGCGCAGCGACCATCACCAGGTAGTTCTTTTCGGTGCCATCGTACAGGTTGTAGAAGGCGTTGCTCAGGTAGTACAAGCCATCAAATTCCATGCCGTCGTTGAAATCTCCCTGCACCGCGGCCAGGGTTTTATGCGGGTAAGGGCCAAAGAGCTGGCTATAGGTCTGGACGGCTTTTACGGTGGCATCCAGCACAGCCTGCCCCCCGGCTTCTGCGCCAGGGTAGTAGTAAGAAGTGACGGTTACGCCCTCCACTTCGGCTGAGACAGATTGCATCTGGCGGCCGAGGGCAAAGGCAAAGGTGCGCCCCGCTTTCAGGCTGTAGCGTGCGCTGCCTTCGGCGGGTTGTGGCTCGCCGCTGGCGGCAATGGTGGGTGCCAGGATTGGGTCGGTGAAGCGCAGGGTGACATCAAAATCGGCCAGCGGGTAAACGAGATGTTCTCCATAGAACCAGGGTTCATGAATTAGCCAGCCCTGGCCGGGCAGGTAGGGCACAACCATCGGGTACCAGTCGGTGAGATTGACCTGTCGCTCGCTGGCTCCAAAAATTTGTGGGCGGATGAGGTTGGGGTCGCCCTGTTCGGCGTCGGGCAGGGCGAGGCGATAGGTGAGTGTCAGCTTGGTGCTGGCGCCGCCCTGCAGCGGGGCGGGCAGCTTAAGGGTCAGTTTTTGCCCGATGAGGGTGTATTCAGCAACCGGGACGTCTGCGATAGCGACCTGTTGCAGGAAAAAGACATCGTTCATCTGGGCGGGCGGGACGGCCAGGACAATTTCGCTCAGGGTTTCGCCGCTGGTATTGGGGTACAGGATGGTTTGCTGAACGTCGAGTATTTGGGCGTCATAATCCATCAGCGCGTCGAGCGTGTATTGTGGCAAGGCCGGGATGCCAGGCTCCGGGGTGGCGGTTGCAGCCGGGGAGGGATTGGCTTCAACGGTGGGCAGGCCGGGTGCGTCTGTGGCGGCCGAAACCGCCTCGGTTGCCAAGGATAGGGGCGTGGGCAGCAGTCCGGTAGCGGTGGGGAGGGCGGGAAAATCGGGGGTGACGGTCGCCAGGCCAGGGACGCCCGAAGCGCAGGCGGTCAAAAGTCCAAAAAACAACAGGGTTTGGGCGAGGAATTTTTTCATCGGTAGTTGAAGTAGGTATTGACCAGGTCGGAGTAGTCGCTACCGGCATGCTGGTCGAGGATGGAAAAGAAATCGTAGGCGGTCACAATGCGCCCCCGGCTGCGGGCATAATAATCTTGCAGGAAGGCGAAGAAGGCGGCGTCGCCGATGCGGGTGCGCAGCGCTTCGAGGAATTTTGCGCCCTGGAAATAGACGGCATTGACATAGCCGCGAAACGTGCCGGTATCGTAAATTTGCGAGTCCACGTAGCCGCTGGGATTGTAATAATAAATGCGGAAATTCCACCACCAGCTGAGTGAGCCGGGATAATTGTACTCATAAAAGATACGCTCGCTGTAGGCGCACAGGGCCTCGTCGAGCCACGGTTCGGTGGCCTGGTCGCTGGCCACTGCGCCGTACCACCACTGGTGGGCGGTTTCATGCACGGCGATGACGGATAGGTTGTTGCGCACGGTACCGTCGTAAGCGTTGTAAAAATTGCTGGCCAGGAAGTACAACCCGTCGGTTTCGAGGCCGTCGTTCAGGTCGGTTTCAACCACCGAGAGCGCGCCATGCGTGTAAGGACCATAGACGTTGCTGTAGGTCAACATGGCCTGGCGCGTCACCTCGAGCACCATTTCGGCTGCGCTGGCATGCTCGGCAAAGTAATAGTTGTAGATGGTGATGCCGCCAGCATCGGCGGTGCTCATCATGTAGTAGGGGCTGGCCGTGAGGGTGAAATTGCGGGCATTGGCCAGGGTGTAGACCAGGGTCCCGTTTTCATAGGAGGCTGGCGCTGAGGCGGCTACCACCGGCGGGGTGGCATCGACAAAGGACAGGCTGACCCGGAAATCGGCCAGCGGGTAAACCAGGTTTTCCCCGTAGGGGTAAGGGTCGCGCAAGATCCACACCCCGCCACCGGCATACGGAACCACGAAGGGGTACCAGTCAATCAGGTTGGTCTGCCGGTAGGTGTAGCCGAAATTCTCAAATTTGGCCGAGCTGTAGGGCAGGGTGAGCTGGTAGCCCAGCCCAATTTTGACCGCTTGTCCCGGTGCGAGTGTGGGGTTCAGGTTAATCGTCAGCCATTGACCTGCCAGGGTGAAATCTGTCCAGGGCTGGTCGTTGACCGAGAGCGTTTGCAGGTAGAAAACCCCGTTCCACAGGTTGGGGTTGACCCCCAGGACGATGTTCGAGAGTGTATCGCCCGATTGGTTGGGGTAGACCACCGTTTCGCTGACTGTGACAACGTGCCCGGCGTAATCCATGCGCGCCGAAATGGTGTACTGGGGTTTGTCCACCGTGGCGGGGGGCGGGGCGGGCTGGGTATCGGTGGGAATGGCGGTGGGAGGCGGCAGGGTAGGGGGCGGCGGTGGGGGCAGGCTGGCCGTCGCTGTCGGGCCAATGGTCAGCGTGGGCAACGGGGTCAGCAACGGCGGCTGGAAGGGGGTGGCCGTCGGCTGCGAGTTGGGGGTTACCAGGATGTATTGGGATGGCTGCGAGGGGTCGGTGGAGGTGGAGATAGGCGCGGCGGGAGAGCAGGCGCTCAGCAGCAAAACCAGGGCGAGAAGGGTGAAGCGGAGATTGTTCATGGGCGACCTGGAAGAATTATACCCAGCGTAGCGGTCATTTGTTCTGTCTCATGGCGGCGGATGGGATCAATGGATCCATTTGCTCTTAACGTTTTCGAGCCGGTTTGGTTCCCGGCCCGAAGAAATCAGTCGTTCGCTGGGCTTGTGAGCAATCTGCTCACCGTTTGCCGCGCTTGAGGGCAAAAACCACCAGGAAGAAAGCGGTAGCGGTTAGCACAATGGCCGAGCCGGAGACGATGTTCAGGTAGTAGCTGATGTAAAGACCGATTAACGAGGAAAGCCCGCCAATGGCCGCCGAGATGAGCATCATGGGCAGCAGGCGGCGCGCCAGCAGGTAGGCGGTTGCGGCAGGCGTCACCAGCATGGCTGCTGCCAGCCCAACCCCAACGGTTTGCAGCGAAATGACGACGGTGAGCGCCAGCAGGACCAGCATAATATTGCGCAGCAGTTCGGCGGGCAGGCGCAAGGTCGCCGCCAGCACCGGGTCGAAGGAAACGACCAGGAAGGGGCGGTAGAGCACAAAGACGGTTAGCAAGATCAGCAGGCCAAGCCCGATGGTGATCCACAGGTCGGAAGGAGAGACGCCCAGCACGTTGCCAAACATGATATGGCTCAAATCGACGGCGTAGGTGCGAATGGTAGAGATGAGCGCCACGCCCAACGCCAGCGCCGCCGCAAACAGGATGCCAATGGCTGTATCTTCTTTAATGGCGCCCTGGCGTGAGAAAAACCCGATCAGGATGGCGACTATGGTGGCGGTTAAGATGGCCCCGAGCAGCAGGTTCCCGCCTGCCAGGTAGGCAATTGCCACCCCCGGCAAGATGGCATGCGCCAACGCATCGCCGAGGAAGGCCATGCCGCGCAGGACAACGTAGGTTCCCATGATGGCGCACAAGATGCCAACGATAACAGCGGCAGCCAGGCCGCGCTGCATAAAGGCGTACGAGAGAGGTTCAAGGATGAAGTTCATGGGCAGCATTCATCAACCAGCAGCGCACCATTTTCTGTGACCAGCAGCGAGTTGCCAAAAGCCAGTTTGAGATTTTCCTGTTTGAGCGCTTCATGCGGCTCACCGTAGGCGACAACCCCTCTGTTGAGCAGCAAGACCGAATCGAAGCGGGTAGCGGCCAGGTTCAGGTCGTGGGTGGAGATGATGGCGGTCACATGCCGGTCGCGCAGGTGGTCGAGCAGGGCGAGAGTCGCTTCCTGGGTGGTGACATCGACGCCTGTGAAGGGCTCGTCCATTAGAAGGATGTGCGGGTCTTGGGCCAGGGCGCGGGCCAGGAAAACACGCTGCTGTTGGCCTCCCGAAAGGTCGCCAATCGAGCGGCCAGCCAGGTCGGTGATGTTCATTTGGGCCAGACTGAGTTCCACAGCCTGGTGGTCTGCCTGGGAGGGGCGGCGCAACAGGCCCTGGGTTCCGTAGCGGCCCATCATGACCACGTCACGCACGGTGACGGGGAAACGCCAGTCAACTTCCTCGCGCTGGGGGACGTAAGCTACACAATCTTTGTGGGTGCCGAGCGGCAGCCCATGAATGAGAATGCGCCCGCCCTGTAGCGGGAGCAGGCCCACCAGTGCTTTGAAAAGCGTCGATTTGCCTGCGCCATTGGGGCCAACAACCGCCACGCGCGCGCCATGCTGCACCTGGAAGGAGACATCTTTTAGGATGGTTTTATCGCCGTAGGCAATGTTGATGTTTTCAATGTCGAGGCGATGGGGTGTATGGGTCATTGCTTCCTGTTTCTATTGAAATGCGGTGGTATGGTAGACCGCCGAACCGACCACCAGCAGGAGGATGACGCCGGTGGTGATGGCGGCGATTGGTTTTTCGGTTTTGGACTCGCCCGAAGCGAGTTTTTGTTTCTGTTCAGCGTTTAACTTTGCGCCGAGGGCTCCGGCGGCTGGGACGGCAGCACAAAACATGCACATGGTTTCCTCCGTTATACGGGTATTATTTGCAGCTCTGGCACAACCCAAAGAGTTGCAGCCAGTGTTCGCGGATGGTATAGCCTGTTTTTTGGGCAATACTGGAGAAGAGATTCTCCAGGTCGTCGCCTTCGAAGAAGGTCACTTTGCCGCATTTCTGGCAGAGTAGCATATGCTGGTGACCCTCGCTGGCGGCGATGAAGGCCTGGCAGCCTTCGGGCTGGTGGACGCGCTGGATCAGGTGCAGTTCTTCCAGCTTTTCGAGGGTGCGATAAACGGTTACCAGGCCCAGGTCGGGATATTTGGTGCGGGCCGAGTCAAAGACCTCCATAGGGGTAAGCGCATGCAGCGTGGAGGCGACGATATCCACCACCGCCCGGCGCGACTCGGTCAGGCGGTATCCGTTTTCTTGCAGGGCAGAAAGCCAGTGTTCAGCAGTCATAGAACCTCACTAATGAAAATCGTTTTCATTATAGAAGGGTTAGCGGGTTGGGTCAAGGGAATAAAGGGGAAGTTGACAAGTTGTAGTAAAATATTGTTATGTTAAGGCTTACGCGCTCCATGTCGATGATGTTGATGCCCACCCTCGCCCGGACGGCAACGATGGGAACGCGTTAGCACGCCAGCACGCGAAAACCAGAGGCTGTCCGCAAGCGAGGGCAGCCTTTTTTGTTTCACGGACCGATTTTTCTTTCGTTCGGTGCCGCAGTAGACCCCGAAAATAATAAACGAAGCACGAATCTCGAGGAACGGAGTTTCACCATGACCGAAAACATTCTCATTGCAGTTGCCTGGCCTTATGCCAATGCTGAAATCCATGTGGGTAATGTCACTGGCTCGCACTTGCCAGGCGATATTGTGGCCCGCTATCATCGCCTGAAGGGCAACAATGTGTTGATGATTACCGGCACGGATTCTCATGGCACGCCTGTCACCATCCGCGCCGACCAGGAAGGCAAGCCGGTGGAAGCTGTGTATAAGTTTTTCCACGAAGGCTTTATTGACCTGTTCCAGCAGCTGGGTATTTCGTATGATCTGTATACTTCCACGCATACCGAGAATCACTTTAAGGTGTCACAAAGCATCTTCCTGGCTTTGCAGAAGAATGGTTTCCTGTTCACCCGCGTGGAGGAGCAGTGGTATTCCCCGGCAGCCAAAAAGTTCTTGCCTGATCGCTATGTGGAGGGTACCTGTTACATCTGTGGTTTTGAGGGCGCGCGTTCGGACCAATGCGATAAATGCGGCAATGTGCTCGAACCGGCCAAACTCATCCATCCGCGTTCAAAGGTGGATGGCTCGACGCCCGAACTGCGCGAGACCGAGCATTATTATATTGACCTGTCGAAGCTCGAGCCGGATGTCAAGCAGTTCCTGAAGGATCGTTCTGCCCATATGCGCGATACCGTGCTGGGTGAATCGCTTGGCAAAATTGAAGCGGAAGGGCTCAAGCCGCGCCCAATTACCCGTGACCTCGATTGGGGCATCCCGGTGCCGGTGGCGGGCTGGGATGGCAAGTGCCTGTATGTGTGGTTCGAGGCGGTCATCGGGTATCTTTCTGCGCCGATTGAATGGAGCCAGCTGGCGGGTGACAAAGACGCCTGGAAGAAGTGGTGGGCGGACCCCTCTGCGCGGCAATTCCACTTTATTGGCAAGGACAACATTTTCTTCCACACCTCGTTGTGGCCGGCCGAGCTGATGGGGGTGGGCGAACAGTTTGCTGAGGTCTTTAGCGGTGAACAGGGCGTCAAATTAACCCTGCCTTATGATGTCCCGGCCAACCAGTTTATGAATCTCGAGGGCCAGAAAATCAGCGGCAGCCGCAATTGGGCGGTGTGGGGGCGCGATGCGCTTACTCGCTACGACCCGGATGCCCTGCGCTACTACCTGACCATCAATATGCCCGAATCGAAAGATAGCGATTGGGACTGGGCCGAGTTTGTAACCCGCAACAACAGCGAACTGGTGGCGACCTGGGGCAACCTGGCGAACCGCGTTTTGAGCTTTACCTACAAACATTGGGAAGGCCATGCCCCGCAAGTCGAGTCGTTGCGCGAAGCTGACCAGGCGCTGCTGGCGGTGATTGAGGCCGGGTTTGAAACGATTGGCGAACACCTCGAAGCGGTGCGCCTGCGCCTGGCCTTGCAGGAGTGTTTCCGCCTGGCGACCGAGGTCAACCGTTATCTCGATGCCAACGCCCCCTGGACGGCTATCAAAACCGACCGCGACTCGGCGGCCAAAACGATTTTTACGGCCCTGAAAGCGATTGACTCGCTAAAGGTGCTGTTTGCGCCCTTCCTGCCGTTCACATCTGGCAAGTTGCACACTTTCTTTGGCTATGAGTCGCCGTTGTTTGGCGAGCAGTACACCGAAACCGCCAGCGATGCGCTCGGCCAGCACCTGGTCTTGCGCTACAAACCGAGCCCGGCCGGCCTGCAGTGGCAGCCGAGCAACCTGCAGCCGGGGCAGGCGCTTAACCAGCCCGGCCCGCTCTTCAAGAAGTTGGAAGAGAAAGTGGTGGAGGAAGAACGCGCGCGTTTGGGCAAATAGTAAAACAAAAAGGAGCGGACCTCGCAGGTCCGCTCCTTTTTTAGCGCGCATCTTTGCGCAAAAAGAGCAAGAAACCAATCAGGCGCAGACCGGCGCTTAGCCATAGCGCGCCGCCCAGGCCAATATAATCGGCCAGCCAGGTGCCCAGCATAGGGGCCAGGATGGCGGAGAGATATTGCATCGATTGGGCCAGCGAGACGAAGGTGGCGCTGTATTCGGCCGGGACGGTTTTCATCAGCTCATCGAAGAAGACCAGGTCGAGGCCCGATTGGAACAACCCGGCGATGGCGGCATAGACGATAATCAGCTCTACGCGCGGGGTGAGCGCCGTTAGCGCCGGGTAGAGCACCATGCCGAGGGTGGTGGCCAGCAGCACAAAGCGCCCGCTGCGTTTGCGTGAGACCCACGGCCACAGGAAGTAGCCAACCAGCATGACCGAGGTCATAGTCATGTTGATGGTGCCAATCTGTGAGTCGGCAGCGCCCACCTCGCGGACGAAGAAAAGCGGCATAATAGGCTGGCTAAGGGCCAGCGCCGAAAGGTAGACAAAGCGCTTCCCGGCAAAGGAGGCGAAGGCCGGGTTGCTGCGCAGCAGCGCGAGGTAGTTTTGGGCGCCTTCCCGCGCCGATTTGGCGGTGGACAGGCTGGGGGGCGTCTGGTTGGGCAGGCTGATGCGGCTGGAGAAGTAGAAGCTGATGAATCCGCCCAGGGAGAGCACCAGGAACATCAGGCCGTAGTTCAAGGGGAAGGTGATGCGGTCAATGAGCTGGGTGACGATGAAGGTGCCGATAACACTGGTGAGCCCAAAAATGGCCCAGCGACGACTGAGCAGCGCATAGCGGCCCTCTGGCCCGGCGACAGCATTCATCACCACCGAAAAGGCTACCGCCAGCGCCGTCTGCGGCAGGGTGGCAAAGGCCCAGATTGCCAGGGTGGAGATAACGGCAATTTCTTTTGGGAAGAAGAGTGTTACCAGCCCGGTCATGGCAAAACAGGAGATGACCAGTAAACGCGAAAGACTGAACCACGGGACGATGTTGCGGCGTGTTTGTAAAAAGCGCCCCACCAGGATAGCCAGGAATAACCCGGTGACACCCGGCATGGAAGAGAGCAGGCCGACCTGGAAGTTGCTGGCGCCCATGCGGGTGAGAAAGACGGGCAAGAAAGGTGCAGAGACGTTGGCTATGCTGACGCCAATCGCGTCAATTTGTACGTTGCGGAAGTTCCGTTTTTGGGTTTCAATAGATTGTTGGGGGGTGGGTGTTGTCATAAGGCATCGGGGAGATTATACTCTTTGGAAGTGAGCCTATGATCGAAATCCAATTGTTACAGCCTGAACAAGTTTATGCGGCCAAAATGGTCGTTTCTGCGGTGGCGCAGCGAATTTTTTATCCCGACTCTACGCCCGAAGCGTTTTTTGAAGTCTTGCGCGAGGAGGGTGAGCTGGAAGATATGGATAATTTCCAGGAAGTGTACCTGGCTCACCAGGGCATCTTCCTGGCGGTGCTCGACGACGGTGAACTGGTTGGGACGGGTGCGCTGAAACGGGTCGATGCCGAGGTGGCCGAGCTAAAACGCCTTTGGCTGTTGGAACAGTATCACGGCCAGGGCATTGGCTACCAGGTGGTCACCCGCTTGTTTGACTTTGCGCGCCAGAACGGGTATAAAATCATCCGCTTGCAGACCGGTTCTAACCAGGAGCGGGCGCTGGCGTTTTATAAGCGCCTGGGTTTTTCCATCATCTCATCGTACCGCGCAAGTATGGACGATATTTCGATGGAATTGCGTTTGTAGTTGCTGCCATTTTATTACTCAGAGGAAAAGAGTCTCGTTATGGAGAGTGTTGTTTCTATTTCCCCAACCCCAACTGAAATGAGCCGGGTGGCGGCCGAATTGTTTGCGCGGCTGGCCCATGAGGCGGTAGCGGCGCGTGGGCGTTTCCTGGTCTCGCTTTCGGGCGGCGGCACGCCGATGGCGCTATACCGGCTGTTGGCCGGGTCGCCGTACCGTGAGTCTTTGCCGTGGGCACAGATGTACTTTTTTTGGGGCGATGAGCGCTGCGTGCCGCCCGAAAACGCCGAAAGCTGCTACAACCAGGCGCAGATGGCTCTGCTGCGGCAGGTTCCTGTGCCACAGGCCAACCTGCTGCGCGTGAAAGGTGAACTCGGCCCGCAACCCGCGGCCCGCGCCTATGCGGCGGTTTTGAAGGAATGGGCCGATGCGGGCCTGGATTGGCCGCGCTTCGACCTGGTTTTGCTCGGGCTGGGAAGCGACGGGCATACAGCCTCGCTTTTTCCGGGTTCCGTTGAAACCAGCGGGCTTGCCACTGTGGCGGTGACCGCGCATTACCAGGATCGCCCTGCCAACCGGGTTAGCCTGACCCCTGATGTGTTTAATGCTGCGCGGGTGGTGGCCTTCCTGGCCGTCGGCGCAGAAAAAGCCGATGCGTTGCAGCAGACCCTGGGCGGGCCGCGTGAGCCGCTGCGGCTCCCGGCGCAGAGAATCCAGCCGGTGGAGGGTCAGTTGTGGTGGCTGGTGGATGAAGCTGCGGCACGCTTGTTACCTGATGACTTGAAGCGGATTTAAGTTACGTTTGTAAAACTAAAAGGAGAGATTATTTTATGGATATCGCAATGATTGGCCTCGGGAAAATGGGCGCTAACATGGCGCAGCGCCTGATGAATGGCGGTCACCGTGTGGTGGCGTACGATGTCAGCGAAGCGGCAATCCAGTCGCTGGAGAAGTTGGGCGCAGTGGGCGCGCGCACATTGGATGAAGTGGTGGCCCGCCTGCCTGTCCCGCGGGTGGTGTGGGTGATGGTGCCTTCGGGCAAGATTACGGATGGCACCATTAACGCCCTGGCCGAGCGGCTTTCGGTGGGGGATGTCATTATTGATGGCGGTAATTCCAATTACAAAGAGTCACAGCGGCATGCTGCCGAAGTGGCTGCCAGGGGCCTGCACTTTTTGGATGTGGGGACCAGCGGTGGTGTTTGGGGCCTGAAAGAAGGCTATAGTTTGATGGTCGGCGGCGAGGCCGAGGCCGTGGGGGTTGTCCGCCCGGTGTTTGAGACCCTGGCTCCTGCGGCCGATGAAGGCTGGGGGCATGTTGGCCCGTCTGGCGCGGGACATTTTGTCAAAATGGTCCATAACGGCATTGAATATGGCCTGATGCAGGCTTACGCCGAAGGGTTTGAGATTATGAAGGCCAAAAAGGCGCTCGATCTCGACCTGGCGCAGATTTCGCACATCTGGCAAAAGGGCAGTGTGGTGCGCTCATGGTTGTTGGACCTGACGGCGCGCGCGCTGGAGGAGGACCAGGACCTGGCTGATATCAAGGGCTGGGTGGCAGATAGCGGCGAAGGGCGCTGGACGGTGGCGGAGGCCATTGACCTGGATGTGCCCGCCCCGGTGATTACCCTGTCGTTGCAGGCCCGCTTTGTCAGCCGCCAGGACGAGAGTTATGCCGCCAAATTGTTGGCAGCCATGCGCAACCAGTTTGGCGGGCATGCGGTTAAGAAAGCCGGTTGAGCATGCTTGAAAAATGCGAATCAATCACAATTGTGATTTTTGGCGCGTCAGGCGACCTGACGTGGCGTAAATTGATCCCGGCGCTGTACAACAACTTTATCAAGGGCCGCCTTTCCGAGTGCGCCAATATCGTTGGTTTTGCGCGCCGCCCGTATACCGATGAATCGTTCCGCGAGTATTTGCGGGATGGGTTGGAGAAGAACAGCCCGGAGAGCTATGACCCGGCCACCTGGGAGAAATTTGCGCCGCTGGTGCATTATTTCCAGGGCAACCTCGATCATGGCGGCGATTTCCCGGCGCTGGATGAGCGCCTGCGCAAACTGGAAAACGGTCCGGCGCACCGGCTGTATTACCTGGCCACCGCACCGGAGTATTACGCGCCGGTGGTGGGTTACCTGGGCGCAGCCGGGATGGCTAAACCGGCCAATGAATTGGAAGGCTGGCGGCGCATTATCATTGAAAAGCCGTTTGGCACCGACCTGGCCTCGGCGCAGGAACTGAACCGCGCGGTGCATGCCGTGTTTGACGAAAACCAGGTCTACCGTATTGATCATTACCTCGGCAAAGAGACCGCCCAGAACATCCTGTTCTTCCGT
This sequence comes from uncultured Anaerolinea sp., assembly GCA_964562145.1. Classification (GTDB taxonomy): domain Bacteria; phylum Chloroflexota; class Anaerolineae; order Anaerolineales; family Villigracilaceae; genus UBA5195. The sequence goes on from CAZLSP010000001.1 coordinate 230,873, forward strand.
TTTGCCAATACCATCTTCGAGCCTGTCTGGAATCGCCGCTATGTCGATAACATCCAGATTACTGTGGCCGAGAGCATCGATGTGGGTCATCGCGCCGGGTATTACGATGACGCCGGGGTCGTGCGCGATATGTTCCAGAATCACCTGTTCCAACTGCTGGCGCTGGTAGCCATGGAACCGCCGTCCTCGTTTAATGCAGATGCCATCCGCAACGAGAAGGCCAAGGTTTTTGAGAGTATTCGTCCGATTGACCTGCGCGATACGGTGCGCGGGCAGTACAGCGGGTACAGCAACGCCCAGGGAGTGGCGCTGGGTTCACAGACGCCCACTTTTGCCGCGCTAAAATTGCATATCGATAACTGGCGCTGGAAAGGCGTGCCGTTTTACCTGCGTTCGGGAAAGGCGCTGGCGCGCAAAGTCTCCGAAATCATCATCGAATTCCAGCGCCCGCCGCACCTGATGTTCCACCTGCCGCCTGGCGCCGACTTTACCCCCAACATCCTCTCCCTCTCCATCCAGCCTGATGAAGGCATCCATTTGCGCTTCGAGGCCAAAGTCCCCGACTCGGACCAGGAAATGCGCTCGGTGAATATGGATTTCCACTACCACTCCTCGTTTGATGGGACCCCGCTCCCGGATGCTTATGAGCGCCTGTTGTTGGAAGCCATCGAGGGTGACGCCTCGCTGTTTACCCGTTCCGATGCCATCGAAGAGTCGTGGAAGTTGATCGACCCGGTCATTGGCGGCTGGGAAAAGACCGATTCACCCGAACTGGTCATCTACAAGCCCGGTTCTGCTGGCCCGCGCTCGGCCGACGAGTTGCTGGCCCGCGCCGGTCACAAGTGGCGCACCGTTTGGAGTGACATGGGCGCAGACATCAAAAATTCTGCATTGTAAGCCAGCACAAGTTGTATCGTCCAAATAAAAATCCTGGCCGGGTACTCCCGGCCAGGATTTTGTGTGCTTTGCGAAGCGCCAAAATTACTTGGCGTCATCTTCCTTCTTGCCGCGCTCGACGCTGAGTTCGGGCTCAGCAGCTTCGGCGCCGCCCTCTTCCAGCGACTCGTCTTTGGTGGCGGTGGCGACGACGATCACTTCATCCCCATCGGTCAGGACGGTCACCTTGTCGCCGAGCACCAGGTCGCGGACGTGAACGGCATCGCCCAGGTTGGCCAGGCCGCCCAGGTCCACTTCAATGCGCTCGGGCAGGTCGGTGGGCAGGGCTTCCACTTCGATTTCTTCCATGTTGGTCACAACCGCAGCCTGGAAGTCCTTGATGGCCGGGGCGACGCCGTGGAAGTGCAGGCTGACGTAGGTGCGAATCTTTTCGGTCAGCGAGACAGCCTGGAAATCGATGTGGGTGTAAACATTCTTGATGTAGTTTTTCTGGGTTTCGCGCACCAGGGCCGGAATCTGCTTGCCTTCCAGGTCGATGGTGACGATGCTCGAGGAAGTCAGTTTGGGCAAAATCAGCCCGGTACTGTGCGCTTCCATCGTAATCGGGGTCGGTTCCATTTTGTAACCATACACCACGCCGGGCAGCAAACCCTGGCGGCGCAACTGGCTGACCTGTTTGCCGGTCAGGGTGCGTTTGGTGGCTTTCAAAACTACTTTTTCCATCGTGCAACTTCTCCTCGGGCGCCTCTCACCTTGCGTCTCTGCGCAAGATTACCCTCGCCCTATAAAATTTTATGGCGGCCGAATTGCCGCACATATTTACGATTTCTTTTTGCCGAACAACAGCCGCCCGGCCAGTAAGATCAGGCCGGTTACCGCGCCGCCGATGACACCTGCGATTACAGCCGTGCGGGTATCCAGCAGGGTTTCGATATTGCCATGAACCTGCCTGCCAATCAGCAGGCCTGCGCGAATGTTCGAGGCATGAATCTCTGCCCCGGCCACGACCCCGCCCTGTAGTTCGGGCGCATCCATACGAGTGGCGACCATCAGGCCGGTTTTGCCGCTCAACGAGACGTTTTCTGCTCTCACGCCGCCCACAATCGCCTCGCGCAGGTCAGCCTGTTCGCCGGTTACTGCGCCGATGATGGCGCGGCGGGCTTTAAGCTTCCCGGTGGTGGCTACGAACACCAGGGCCTCGCTCAGTTCCACTTCTTCGGCATCCAGCCGCTCAACACTCGACTGGCTGGCGCGCACCAACTCAGCGTGCACACTTTCGACATCCACATTCGACAGGTTGACAACCTGCGGCAGTTCGGTCTCTTCGGGTTGTGGTGCGGCCATGGGGAACCTCCTGGCACAAAACTCGCCTCCAGCTGGAGGCGACAAATACAGCGAAACCGAATTTTAGCCTGTGGCAAGCCTTTCGTCAAGGCGGGGCAAAGTTATATATAATAGGGGCCATGCGTCGTTACCTATACTTCACCGTTTTCTTCTCTGGCATGACCACCCTGGCCGCCGAATTTGGGGCCTCGCGCCTGCTCCAGACCATTTATGGTTCCAGCAACCTGGTCTGGGCCAGTATTATTGGCCTGATTCTTGTCTACTTTGCCATAGGCTACCGCCTGGGCGGGCGCTGGGCCGACCGTTCGCCGCACCCGCGCACCCTGTTTACCATTATTGCCATCGGGGCCTTCAGCCTGGGCGTGGTTCCTTTCATTGCCCAGCCGGTTTTGCGCGGCGCGGCACTGGCCTTCGACAGCCTGAAGCTCGATGTGGCTTTTGGCGCATTTGCTGCCACGTTAATCCTGTTCAGCATTCCCATTACCTTGCTGGCCTTTACCTCGCCTTTTGTGATTCGGCTGTTGATGGATGACCCGGCCCGCGCCGGGAATGTAGCCGGGGATGTCTATGCTCTCTCGACCATTGGTTCCGTTTTGGGGGCCTTCTTGCCGACCCTGGTCTTTTTCTCGCTGCTTGGGGTGACCCTGACCTTCTTGCTCTTCAGCGGCAGCCTGTTACTGGTTGCGCTCATCGGGTTATGGCGTTCCTCTGGCGCGCGGGCGGTGCTGCCCTTTCTCTTAATGCCGCTTATCCTGGCGGTGCTGGCTTTTGCCAACGACTATCGCATCAAATCGACCCCCGGCCAGGTTTACGAAACCGAATCGGCTTACAACTACATCGAAGTGCTGGCCAGCGGCGACAACCGTTACCTGCGCTTGAATGAGGGCCAGGGAATCCATTCGCAGTATCATCCCACCGAGCTGTATTACGGCGGCCCGTGGGAGCAATTCTCGGTTGGGCCGTTGTTTAACAACCCGCCATTTTCCACCACCCAGGTGGAGCGGATGGCGATCATCGGTCTGGCTGCCGGAACCGCCGCCCGCCAGGCCACCCATATCTATGGCCCCATCCCGATCGATGGCTGGGAAATCGACCCGCAGATTATCGCCGTCGGGCAAGAATATTTCGGCATGAATATGCCTAATCTCAACGTCTATGCCGCCGATGGTCGTTGGGGGTTGGAGCATAGCCCTTACAAGTACGACATCATCGCGGTGGATGCCTATCGCCCGCCTTACATCCCGCCGCACCTGACCACCCGCGAATTTTTCCAAATCTGCGCCGACCATCTCACCGATGACGGGGTACTGATTGTCAACATTGGGCGCGCCCCCAACGACCGGCGCCTGATTAACGACCTGGCCGCCACCATTCTCGAAGCGCTGCCCTCGGCGCACGTGATGGATATTCCCTACACTTTCAACTCGATGCTGTTTGCCACCAAACAGCCCACCCAGCGTGAAAACCTGGCGGTCAATCTGGCGGCGTTGATGGCGGACCCGGCGGCCAACCCCTTGCTGGTCACGGCTGCCGGGGTTGCTTATACCAGCCTGCAGCCCGACCCGGCTGGCGGTATGGTTTACACCGATGACCGTTCGCCGATTGAGTGGGTGACTAACAGCCTGGTTCTTAATTTCATCCTCGGCGGCGGGGTCGAGGGCTTGCAATAATCGCTTTGAATTAAATCCCTGATTGGTTTATAAAGGACTCCCCTATGTCGCCTCGCTTTTCCTCTGTTTTATCCTGGTTGACCGCCCTGTTAGTGCCTCTGGCGCTGCTGATGCTGGGTGCGCGCCTGTTGATGACTCCCGTGTTCCCCGAAGTGGAGTATCGCCTGCCGGGTTTCCCGGCGGATGCGTACGGGTTTACGCTTCAAGACCGGCTGCGCTGGTCAAAACCCTCCATTGAATACCTGGTCAATGCTGAAGATATTGGTTTCCTGGCCGGGTTGCAGTTCGATGGTGGCCAGCCCATCTACAACGAGCGTGAACTCAGCCATATGTTGGATGTCAAAAATGTGGTGCAAATGCTGTTACAGGTTTGGTACGCCGACCTGGCAGTGTTGGTTGTGCTGGGTGTGTGGGCCTGGCGCGGCGGCTGGCTGGCGGCTTATCGTGCCGGGCTCAGTCGCGGTGGATTCCTGACGGTTGGTTTGCTGCTGGGCCTCGGCGCATTTGCGGCGGTTTCGTTCTGGCAGTTCTTTGCCTGGTTCCACAGCCTGTTTTTTGAAGGCAGTAGCTGGCTGTTCTCTTACTCTGACACCCTGATTCGCCTGTTCCCGTTGCGTTTCTGGCAGGATGCGGTCATTTTCATTGTCGGTTTTGCCATCCTGGGCGGGTTGGGGCTGGGGTTTGGCCTGCGGTCGCAGAAATAACCATTGCTGGAACCGGCTGAATGGTTCGATATTTTTATTCACAACTCATCCATCTGACCTGTGTTCTATCATCGTGTATAATTCCCAGACAGGAGAGACAAGATGAGTGAATTTTTATCGCTACAGGGACGTGTTGCCATAGTTACCGGTGGTTCGCGTGGTATTGGTCGTGCAATAGCCCTCGAATTGGCCCGCCGGGGCGCAAAGGTGGTGGTGAACTACAACCGCTCGCCCGAGGCAGCCGAAAGCGTGGTGAACGAGATCAAAGCTGCGGGTGGAGAGGCGGCAGCTTTCCAGGCCGATGTATCGGAAACGGCAGCAGCGCAAAGCCTCATTAAGTTCGCTGTCGATACGTTTGGCGACCTCCATATTTTAGTGAACAATGCCGGCATCACCAAAGACATGCTGATTATGATGATGTCTGAAGAAGATTGGGATGCTGTGCTCGATACCAACCTAAAATCGACCTTCAATTGCTCGAAGGCGGCGGTGAAACATATGATGCGCAAGCGCTATGGGCGCATCATCAACATCGCTTCGGTGGCCGGGCAAATGGGAAACCCCGGGCAGACCAACTACTCCGCCTCAAAGGCCGGGCAGATTGGTTTTACCAAAGCCCTGGCTCGTGAAGTGGCTGCGCGTAATATCACCGTCAACGCGGTGGCCCCCGGCTTTGTCGATACCGAAATCCTTTCGAGCATGGCTCCTGAAGTGCTCGAAGCTGCGCTCAAACTTGTCCCGCTGGCGCGCAAAGCCCAGCCCGAAGAAATTGGTTATGCTGTGGCCTTCCTGGCCAGCGACCAGGCTGCGTACGTTACCGGCCAGGCCCTGGGCGTGGATGGCGGCATGGCAATGATGTAAGGAGAGAATCTATGACTGAAGATTATCGCTCCCCTGGCAAGACCACCCTGGCTCCGGATGTGCTCCTGACCATTTCGCGCATGTCGGCCCTGGGTGTGGAGGGTGTGAGCCGCATGGCTCCTATTCCCGGCGGGTTCGACCGCCTTTTTCGCCGTGGCGCAGATGATGGCGTCCAGCTTTCGGTTGAAGATGGCCTGGTCTATATTGACCTGTACCTGGTGTTGACGCATGGGGTCAATGTTCGCGAAGTCAGCCGCAATGTTCAGACCCAGGTGGCGCGCGCGATTTCTGAAATGGTCGGCATGGATGTGGGCCACGTAAACATTCACATCGAAGATATCGAATACAAGGCGGATGAATAACCCTCTATGAAATCCCGCACCAGGGCGCGATCACTCGCCCTGCAAGTACTTTACGAAGTTGACCTGACTGATCACCTGCCCGGAACCGTTCTGGACCAGCGCCTTGAAGCTGCGTACGTGGAAGGGCAGGAAGAACTCAGCGAAGATTTGGTGGATTTTGCCCGCCAGATTATTTTTGGCGTATACCCGGTGGCCCGCAAAATTGACGATGTCATCGCCGAATATGCCCCCGAATGGCCTTTTGACCAGATTGCGGCCATTGACCGGAATATTTTACGGATTGCCACCTGGGAATTTTCCCTCTCCGGCCAGACCCCGCTCAAGGTAGCCATCAACGAGGCGGTGGAACTCGCTAAATTGTTTGGCTCCGAAACCTCCCCGCGGTTCATCAACGGTGTTCTCGGCAGCCTGGCCGACCACCAGCACATTATTGCCCAGCAATTTAAAAAGGATGCCTGATGGAAATCCTCGGCATTGGCCTGCCCGAAATTGCATTCATTGTGCTGATTGCACTCATCCTGCTTGGACCGAAGGATATGGTCGAAGCAGGGCGAACGCTTGGGCGTGGCCTGCGGAAATTTGTCACCTCGCCTACCTGGCAGGCCATGCGTAGCACGGGGCGCGAGATTCAGCAATTGCCGACCAAGTTGATGCGCGAGGCCGGTCTCGATGAGTTGAAGGATCTGGAGAAGGAAGTGCGAAGCACCGCCAACCAGATTCGCACCCCTTCGATTACGTTTGATGAAAAACAGCTTTTTAACAATTCGATCAAACCACCCGCGCCGCCACCCGCAAAAGAAAAGACATCACCGTCAGATCAGGCTCCTACCCCGCCTGCTGAATAAACCGTTATGGAACGCTTTCGTCGCGCCCTGTTCTGGCTTCTCGCCGCACCGTTCAGGCTGGTCATTTGGTTGATCAGCCTGCCTTTTCGTTTCTTGGGCTGGCTTTTTCGCCCGGTGGTCGAAAAATTTCATAAAAACCCGATCTATGTCTTCCTGACCGAAGTTCCAGACGACCGCCCGGCCATGGATGCGATTGCGGACGCCTTCCAAAACCCCAACGCCATCCTGGATGAGTTGGATGCGGTTCGCAAACACTTGTTGCGCGCACTGGTGGCTGTCATCCTTGCGGTGGCAGTCTCTTTTGGGTATACCGAAACCCTGATCGAATTCCTGGCTGCCCCGGTGGGCGGGTTAGGAAACCTGCAAGTTATCCAGGTGACCGAATCGGTCAGCATCTTTATGCGCGTAGCGGTAGTGGCAGGCCTGGCGATTGCCTCGCCTTACATTGCGTTTGAGATTTGGTGGTTCATTGCTCCCGGCCTGATGCCGCGTGCGCGCCAAATTGGCCTGTTTGCCATTCCGCTGGCGCTGGTGTTTTTTGTAGGCGGCATGGCGTTTACCTATTATTTTATGCTGCCGGTGGCGATTCCCTTCTTGCAGCAAGGCTTCCTTTCTGTGCAAAGCAACTGGACGGCCGATTCATACATCAAATTCACCTCTGGTTTATTGTTCTGGATTGGCGTTTCATTTGAATTCCCGCTGGTGATTTTCGCGCTCTCTGCGATGGGATTTGTCGAGCCCAAAATGCTGCTCAAGCAGTGGCGCCTGGCCGTGGTCATTATTGCTGTGATTGCAGCTGCCATTACGCCCACTGTAGATGTCGGCACAATGGGCCTGACCATGGCCCCAATGATTGCGCTTTATTTCCTTAGCATCCTGTTTAGCGCTTTGGCTCGCCTGACCAGCCCGAAACAATCGGCCTAAAAATTTAAAAATCGCGTGTGCGCAAAGGTATGGAACTAATGTCCTACCTTTGCGTCTTGTTTTAAGCGTCGAAATTGCACAAAACGTCATAAAATAGATACGTACTTATTGCGCAGGGCGGGTCAAAGCCCAACGCCGAGGGCGACTTGCCAAAGGAGGAGAATGAAATCGTACCGCTCGTTTCGTTTACAGCTGACATCTATCTTGATGCTCGTGCTTGCCAGCCTGTCTTGTACCTGGTCGTTGATCGATTTTGGGCAATTTGGAACCGGCCCAACCCCCATCCCCGGCGCGGGGAATGCCACTCCCACCCCGGTGGCCCTGGCCGAAGTGACATTTAATGTTCAATTGCCCTCGCCGCTTGCAGCGGGGGAGACAATCGCTATCGGTTTGTTGGATGAAGTCACCGGCCTGGGGCTGAATCCGATCCTGTATGCCATGTCTCCCATCGACGGGTTGCGCTACACCGTCAAACTCCCCCTCAGCCTGGGGTCCGTTGTCAAATATCGCTACTACCGTCAGGGTGCCATCACCTCCATCGAAGACACTGCCCTGGGAACCCCCATTCGCTATCGACTGTATTCCGTCCTTGCGCCGGGCAGCACCGAAGATCGCGTGGCCTCCTGGTCGGATACACCCTTTAGCGGGGCCATCGGCGCCCTGGCCGGGACGATTACCGATGCTGCCTCCGGGCGGCCGGTGCCCAACCTGATGGTCAGCGCCGCGGGGATTTCCACGCTAACAGATTCGCTTGGCCGTTATGTGCTTGAAGGCCTGCCTGAAGGAACGCACACCATGGTGGCTTATGCCATCGATGGAGCCTACTCTACCTTCCAGCAGGGGGCCATTGTGGCCGCGGGCCTGACCACCGAAGCGCCGGGGGCGGTCAAACCTGCGCCGACGGTTCAGGTGACCTTCGTCGTTGCGCTGCCAGCCGACACTGTGCAGGGAGCGCCGGTGCGCCTGGCCGGGAATTTGACCCAGTTGGGCAACGTTTTTGGCGACTTAAGCGGCGGCATCAGTACGGTAGCCACGCGCATGCCCACCCTGACCCCCCAGGCAGATGGTCGGCAGGCAATTACCCTGCGCCTGCCCATTGGGGCCGATATTCGCTATAAATACACACTCGGCGACGGTTTTTGGAACGCCGAACACTCGGCAGACGGGCCGTTTGTTTTGCGTCAGTTAATCGTTCCGCCCAATGATTTAGTGCTGCAAGATACGGTTGCCACATGGTCCTCTGGTCCGTCGGCGCCTATCTTGTTCGAAGTCTCTGTTCCGGCCAATACCCCGCCCGGAGAGAATGTTTCGATCCAGTTCAATCCCTATGGCTGGACAGAAGCCTTCCCGATGTGGCCGCTGGGCAATAATCGCTGGGTGTATAAGCTCTATAGCCCGCTCAATATGCTGGGCGCTTTCAATTATCGTTATTGCCGCAATGACCAGTGCGGTTCAACCGATGATGTGCGCACGGCCGGGGTGCAGGCCAACAGCCGCTCGGTGACGACCAGCCTGTTGACCGGCGAAAATATCCAGGATACGGTGAGTGCCTGGGCCTGGTGGCCGGAGGCTGAACCGGCGACCCTGGTGGCAGTTCCGGTGAATCCGCGCAAAGGCGGTTTCTGGGCCGGGATGGAGTATTCGGCCAACTATCACCCCAACTGGCAGGCCAGCCTGCCTGCTGCGGCCCAAAACGTCCAGGCATTGGGAGCTAATTTTGTGGTGTTAGCCCCTACCTGGACGGCGACCTCTGCTTCGCCGCTGATTTTTGCCCCGCTCCCGGCGGTGGACCCGCTATGGTCAGATACGCTCCAGGCGGTGCAATATGGCCGCGCGATGAACCTGAATGTGGCCCTGTACGCCGCGCCGCGCCTGTACCCCTCCACGGCAGATTTTTGGCTGAATGCCCCGCGCACCCCCGACTGGTGGAACAAATGGTTTGACCGCTATCGCTCATTTGTGCTCTACCACGCCGACCTTGCCAACCAGGCTGGCGCGCAAGCCCTCATCCTCGGCGGCGATGCGTTAATGCCGGCCATCCCCGGCGGGGTGCTGATTGACGGCAGCCCGTCTAATGTTCCGGCAGATGCGGAACAACGCTGGCGAAACATCCTTACCGAGGTGCGCCAACGCTTTGCGGGGCAGCTGTTGTGGGCGCATCCTTACGAGGGCACCATTACCGACGCCCCCATTTTTATCAACCAGATGGACGCTGTTTACCTGCTTTGGTCGGCGCCGCTGACCGGCAGCACCGGGGCGACGGTTGAGACGATGACCCAGGCCGCGGTGGCCCGGCTGGATACGGATATTTTGCCCTTCCTGACCCGAGCCGGGAAAGGGGTGGTGATTGCTGTCGATTACCCCTCGGCCCAGGGCGCGGCCCTTGGCTGTGTGCCTTCTGGCGGTTCGGGCTGTCTCGATTGGGCGGCGCTGGCGCGTCCTTACCCGGATGCGCCTTCGGCCAGCCTCGACCTGAAGGGCCAGGCCGATTTGTACCAGGCCATGCTGCAAGCTGTTAACCAGCGCGATTGGGTGGGTGGTTTTATCAGCCGCGGGTTTTACCCGCCCGCTCCGCTCATGGATAAATCGGCATCGGTGCGCGGTAAAATGGCCGCCGACCTGCTATGGTACTGGTTCCCGCGTCTGACTGGGGCCGTGCGATAAAAACCAGAGCGATCTTAAAAGCCTCGGCCGTTAACGGCCGGGGCTTTTTGATGCCCGGTTAAATAAAAATCCCCCGCAAGGGGGAGCGCGGCCCTAATCGGGCAGGGAATTGCCAGGGGAGCGGAGGCAGGCGGCGGGGGGTCAGCTCGCCATGGGAACCTGGGAACGCTTGAGCAGGGCATCCACATCTGTAGAGCGCGGTACAAATGTCTCGCGGATGAAATGTCCGCTCGGGTCGGCTAAGGTCAAAAGATAGCCGCCATTTTCGTTGTTTACGCCGTGGGCCAGCATCTTGGATGCTTCGCTAATCGTCCAACCGGCTTGCAGGTAAGTTTGAATGAGTTTCATCGTTTCTCCTTTCTCTAAAAGTCTAGTTAATGGTATCTTGCCCGTGTTAGAAATGGGTGAAGATGGGGTAAACGTTTTGTAAACATCGGGGTTATATTCTTCACGAATGAGACTATAATTCGCCAAATTCCACGCCTGTTTTTCAATTGAGGAGGAGAGATGTCAAAAACCTTGCGCCGTCTTTTGACGGTGCTCGTCAGCATTGTGTTGATTTTGGCCCTGCTGGTGGGCTATCTCAACTTTATCTGGGTGCCGCAGACCGCCCAGAAATCATTCCCACAGACCGACGGGGAAATTCAACTGACCGGCCTCGACGGCCCGGTGGATGTGTATCGTGACGCAATGGGGATTCCCCACATTTATGCCACGACCCTGCACGACCTGTTTATGGTTCAGGGCTATGTTCACGCCCAAGATCGTTTTTGGCAGATGGATTTTTGGCGGCATATTGGCTCGGGGCGGTTGTCCGAAATGTTTGGGGCGAGCCAGGCCGAAACCGATTCTTTTTTGCGCACGTTGGGCTGGCGGCAGATTGCCGAATTGGAATATGCCAACCTTTCAGACGAGTCGCGCTCGATCCTCGATGCGTATGCTGCGGGTGTGAATGCCTACATTGCCGGGCGGGAGCCGGTGGAGTTGAGCCTGGAATATTCGATTTTGGTGGGCGTGCTCAACCGCGGCTACACCATTGAGCCGTGGACCCCGATCCATTCCCTCACCTGGGCTAAAGCTATGGCCTGGGATTTGCGCGGCAATATGGGCGCGGAAATCGAACGCGCTATTTTGCTCAAGACCCTCACGCTGGAACAGGTTGATGAACTGTTCCCGGCTTACCCGGCGGACCATCCGCGCATTGTGCCGGAGATTGGCAACCTGACCGAAGTGCGCGCCCCGCAGCCCGATTCGCGCGCCAGCGTAAGCCCGAACGCGTTGCAGGCGGTTAATTTTGAAGCCGTGGCGGCGCGCCTGGCCGCCCTGGACCCCATCCTGGGGCCGTCCGGGGCCGGGATCGGCTCGAACAGTTGGGCCGTGGCCGGTTGGCGCACTACTACCGGTCAGCCCTTATTGGCCAATGACCCGCACCTGGGAATTCAGATGCCATCCATCTGGTACCAGGTGGCCCTGCATTGCGCTCCCAAGTCTGAAGCCTGCCCCTTTGAAGTCGGCGGGTTCTCGTTTGCGGGTGTTCCCGGTGTGGTCATTGGGCACAATGACCGCATTGCCTGGGCCTTCACCAACACCGGCCCCGATGTGATGGACCTGTTTGTGTTGAAAGTCAACCCGGAGAACCCGCTTCAGTACGAATATAACGGTGCCTGGGTCGATTTTGAAACCCGCACCGAGAACATCCTGGTGGCGGGCGGCGACCCGATCGAGTTGCAGGTGCGTATCTCGCGCTTTGGTCCGGTCATCTCGGATGTTTACGGCCCGCTCAAAGACAATGTCAAGCCTGAAGACGAAGCCACCCCCTTCAAAGACCAGGCCGGGATCGAGCTGCCTGCGCCGTACGCGGTGGCCCTGCGCTGGACCGCCCTCGAGCCGGGCTCCGTTTTCGAGGCCATCTGGGGCTTCAACAAGGCCCAGGGTTGGGATGAGTTCCGCAATGCGGCGCGCAACTTCATCGTTCCGGCCCAAAACCTGCTGTATGCCGATGTAGACGGCAACATCGGATACCAGATGCCCGGCAACATCCCCATCCGCAAAAGCGGGGATGGTCGCCAGCCGGTTCCCGGTTGGACGGATGAATATGAGTGGACGGGCTATATTCCTTTTGAAGAATTGCCTTTTGTTTTCAACCCGCCTTCTGGTTACATCGTCACGGCCAACAACCAGGTCCCACCCGATGACTATCCTTACCTGGTCAGCACCGATTGGGATTATGGCTATCGCGCCCAGCGCATTGTTGACATGATTGAGCAAGGGCCGGAGAAAATCACCATCGACTACTTCAAGACCATGCAGGGTGACAGCAAAAGCCTGAACGCTGAAACGTTGATTCCGGTGTTGATGCAGGTTCCGCTTGCGCCTGAACTGGCTGCCACCCGCGACCAGTACCTCGCCAACTGGGATTACCAGGAGACCCTCGACTCGTCTTCGGCTGCGCTTTTTGAAGCCTTCTACTGGGATTTGCTGGTAGCCACCTTTTACGATGAGGCCATCCCCGAAAATTATCTCCCTGCCGGTGGCTCACGCTATTACCAGGTATTGCGCAACCTGTTGGAACAGCCCAACTCGCCCTGGTGGGATGACAAATCCACCCCGGAAAAGGTTGAAACCCGCGACGAGATTTTTGCGACCGCTTTTGCCTCGGCCGTCAAATGCGAGACCTGTACCCAAAAATTTGGTTCCGATATCAGCAAATGGAAATGGGGTGACTTGCACGCCTCCACCTTCCGCAACGGCACGCTGGGCAAATCGGGCATTGCCCCCATTGAAAACCTGTTCAATCGCGGGCCATTCCCCACCGCAGGCGGCGAATCGATTGTCAACGCCACTGGCTGGGATGTGGGCGATTCTTTTGAAACCAACTGGCTGCCCTCGATGCGTATGATTGTGGACTTAAACAACCTGAATAATTCAGTGACCGTGCACACCACCGGACAGTCGGGCCACGCCAACCATCCGCACTACATCGACATGGCGGATTTGTGGCGCACCATCCAGTACTACCCCATGTATTGGGATGAAAAGGTCATCACTGCCAGCGCCGAAAACCACCTGAAATTGGTTCCTTAACATAAAAACAGGGCGGGTTTTAAACCCGCCCTGTTTTTGTTTTTACAACTGGTTTTTATGATATCGATAAACCCACACGGTTCGCAACACTGCCAGGGTTGTTGTAAAAAATAACATAATAAAAAACGAAAAATTCCACTCAGGCCGGGCCTGGAAGAACAGGTAAACCGCCACCAGGTGCACCAGGTCCCCGAATAACAGCGCTTCCACGGCCGGAAAAAGCATCTTTTTGTCGTTGAATGGCAAAATACGCAGCACAAAGTAGGTCAGCACCCAAAGCAGTACGCCATACCAGCGAATTAATTCCAGCGGGATGGCTGGCAACGCCTCGGGCGAAAACTGCGCCACAAAAGTGGCCGGGGCCGCCAGGCACAGCAAACCGGTTCCAAAGTTCAAAACCAGCGCTTCAAAGATCAACACATACCGCATAAATTTGTGATAGGTCATTGTAAAGGCTCCGCGCAATGTGAATTTGGGCCATTATACAGTCAACTTGCCTTTCAAGGCCAAAACAGGCTGGAAAACCGGGCCCACACCGGGCCCGTACAAGCGGGTGCTGCTGGTAGAATAAGCTTTCTCTGGTCAAACCTATGGAACAAACTCCCCGCATCCCTTTTTCCGTTTGGATACAGGCTGCCCGCCCGAGAACCCTCCCCGCGGCTGCAGCGCCTGTTTTGGTGGCAATGGCCCTGGCCTGGCGCGACGGTGTTTTTCACGCCGGGGCGGCCCTGGCCTGCCTGTTGATATCGCTGCTGATGCAAATCGGCGCAAACTTTGCCAACGACCTTTTCGATCACGAGCGCGGCACCGACACCCCCGATCGCCTCGGTCCCACTCGTGTTACGGCGTCTGGCCTGGTTTCCCCGGCGCATATGCGTATTGGCACAGCCTTTGTTTTTGGGCTGGCAGTACTGTGTGGACTGTACCTCATATCCCTGCGCGGTTGGGTCGTGCTGGCTCTTGGGGTAGCCATCTTGCTGGCAGCCCTGGCCTATACCGGCGGCCCATTCCCCTATGGGTACTACGCCCTCGGCGATGTGTTTGTTTTCCTGTCTTTTGGCGTGGCTGCCGTCTGTGGCACTTACTACGCCCAGTCGGGGACGGTTTCACCCGCAGTCTGGTGGGCTTCGGTCCCGCTGGGGTTGCTGATTGTCAACATCCTGGTGGTCAACAACACGCGTGATATTCCTACCGATACGGTTGCGCGTAAACACACCCTGGCGGTTTTGCTGGGCCGCCGGGCCATGCAGGTTGAATACCTGTTCTGCCTACTGGGAGCGTATCTCGTGCCGCTTGGTCTGTGGGCTCTGGGCCTGGATGCATCGGGTGGCTTGCTGGCCTGGCTCTCCCTGCCCCTGGCGATTTCAACTTATCGTGAGTTTTCCACGGCAGAGGGGCGTGCCCTCAACAAAACCCTGGGCGGCACGGCCCAACTGGCGCTGGTTTATGCGGTTTTGTTTGCGGTCGGGCTGGTGGTCATTGGCTAACCCAAAAACGCGCGCCGAAGTTCACAAATCCGATACGGCATTGTTGTATAATAAAAACGTGGGAAAATTAATTCGCTTAATCACAATTTTGTTCTTGTTACTCGGTTCTTTTACGCCGGGGCATGCTTCTGTTTTTGCCCAACAGGATGACACCTCCCAATACTTTGCAGATACAGGTCACAATGTCGTTGGCGATTTTTGGGTTTTCTATCGCAATTTCCCCAACGCGCAATTTGTGATCGGTTCGCCAATTACCGAGCAATATGTAGATGCGGCCAGCGGACACCTGATTCAGTACTTCCAGCGCGCCCGCATTGAGTACCGTGCCGAACTGCCCGAAGGACAGCGTGTAGTGCTTTCTCCGTTAGGCGAGTATGTTTTTGCTCGTTCGGGAGAATCTCCCAGCCTCGACCTGTTCACCTCCATCGGTTGCCGGTATTACCCCGATGAAGATACCACAACCGGTTTTTCGGTCTGTTATGCTTTCCTTGAGTTTTTCGACAAATACGGCGGCGAGGCGGTTTTTGGTCATCCCAAGTCGCCGTTTGTTTTTTACAACGGACGCATTGTGCAGTATTTTGAACGCGCTCGCTTCGAATGGTACCCCGAATACCCCGAGGGACAGAGGGTTGTGCTTTCTGAGTTAGGCCGTATCTATTTTGATATGGTTCCTGAAGACTCGACCCGTTTGCAGCCGGTAAAGCCCGATAATTTCCCGGGCCGTGTCCTGACCCTGTATGCGCGGGTTTTCACCTGGAAGGCGGTTACTCGCCTCGATGACCAGCAGATTATCTATGTGGTTGTTCAGGATCAGACCCTGGCTCCGGTGGCGGGGGCTACAGCCATTGTAAAGATCGTCTGGCCCAATGGCGGAACCCAGAGCGTGGCTCTCGATACAAATGAGCACGGGATTATCGCATTGCCGATCCAGGTGCAACAACAGCCGCATGGCAGCCTGGTAACGATTGAGGTGGAAGTTCGTTACGACAGTAAGGTCAGTAATTCGGTTACATCTTTCAGGGTTTGGCAATAAGACAAAAAAAGCGCCGTCAGGCGCTTTTTTATTTCAGCAGCAAATGGGCTTCAAAGACTGGCCCTTCTTTGCAGGCCAGGAAGTGATTTTTGCGTGTCTGAATGGCGCAAATGCCGCATTCTCCCATGCCGCCGCAGGGCAGGGGTGTTTCAACCAGGATTTCTGTGCCCGGCCCGGAAAGCAGGGGGGTGGGCAGGGTGCGCAAGGTTTCGCGGACTTGTTCGAGGGCGCTGCGAGGTGCGTCGAGGGCCAGGTAATCGGCCCAGTGGGCGGTTTCGTTTAGCGTCTTGAGTGGCAGGACTTCTACTGAAAGCGGCAGCCCGGCCGGGGGATGGTCGGTGAGCAGGGCTACGGCTGCTTTTTGCGTCAGGGCGGGCTCGAGCAGGGCCAGCAGGCGGGCCGGGTTGTGGCCCAGGGCCGCCAGGGCTATTTTGCGCGCACCTGCGGGCAGGTGAAAGCCGCGCCCAAGCGGACCGCGCAGGGTGAGGGTTGTCCCGGGTGTCCATGCAACCGGAAGCGGCTGAGCAGCGTAGAATCCTTTGGGATGGCTGCCAGCATTGAAAACGGGAGTGGGCAACGGGGCGTCTGGTTCGGAGGTGGCATGGGCCAGCAGATATTGCCCGGGCGCGGGAACCAGGCCCGGGGCGCAGAGAATGCGGCCCGCGCGTCCAATTTGTATATACGTTTCATCAATATGGCCTGTCCCAAGTAGCATGAATTAATGCTATCACGATATAATTTTTTCAACAGGAGGAAGAACCATGAATATTGCACAAGTTGTACAATTCCTGGCCGGGATCTTTTGGCTGGGCGCAATTGGTATGTTGGTTTTGACTGTGACGCGCGCTGGACGCGGTAAGCCCGTAGGCGGTTTTTCTACGGTGACAATTGTCGTTGTTGTGCTGGCAATTGCGTTGAGCACGGCTGGCGCGGGCCTGGTTTTTATTGAGCCGGATGAGATGGGTGTGGTGGTTACAGCCGGGGCAGGTGGTATTCGCCCCGACCCGCTGACCGCCGGTATTCACTGGATTATCCCGTTTGTGGAGCGTGTTGAGCGCTATTCGATCTTGCGGCAGACGTACACCATGTCGGCAGTGGGAACGGAAGGCCAGGTAAGCGGAGATGACTCGATCCAGGTGCGCACCAAAGACGGCCAGCAGGTGTATATCGACGCTTCGGTGATCTATTCGATTGACCCGCGCAAGGCAATAGACTTGTACACGACCTGGCGCAATGGATATGAAGATGGCCTGGTGCGCCCGCAGTCGCGCGGTGTGATTCGTGATGTTTCATCCCAATATGGTGTTGAAGAGATCGTTTCGACCAAGCGCACCGAAATGGAACAGCAGATTACCGATGCCCTGACCAAGATTTTTGCCGAAAACAACCTGGTTTTGCAAGATTTTGTGCTGCGCAACATTCGCTTTAGCGACGAGTATGCTACGGCGGTAGAGCAAAAGCAGATTGCCGAACAACAGGCCCAGCAGGCCAAGTTTGTGGTGGAGCAGAAGAAGCAGGAAGCCGAACAGGCGCGCCAGACGGCTCAGGGCCAGGCCGATGCGGCTGTGATTGCAGCCAAGGGTGAGGCCGAAGCACGCATTATCCAGGCTGAAGCCGAGGCCAAGGCGCTGGAACTGATTGCCAAGGCGCTGGCGGAGAACCCCAACTTGCTGACGTATCAGTACATCACCAAGCTGGCTCCCAACATTCAGGTGATGCTGGTTCCGAACGATAACCCGTATTTGTTGCCCTTGCCCAACCTGCAAGTGCCGCCGATTGCTGAATAATTAGATCGCTCGCCGCAGGGCTATAAAAAAAAGTGGAAGGTAGAAAGTGGTAAAATCTTTCTACCTTCCACTTTTTTTGGAGTTCATATGAATGATTTAGCCACATCGGGACGGGAAGTCCGGTTGACGACGTTATCCAGTTGTGCTGGTTGAGCGTCTAAACTAAATGCGGAAACGCTGGCGCAGGTCTTGCGCCCTGTGAAAGGTATGTTCGAGCCGGGCGCGTACCCGGATTTATTGGTTGGACTGGATGGCCCCGACGATGCGGCGGTCTGGAAGCTGGACGATGAGCGCGCATTGGTCGTTACGACTGATTTCTTTACGCCGGTGGTGGATACCCCACTGGAGTACGGTGCCATTGCGGCTGCCAATTCCCTCTCTGATATTTATGCCATGGGCGGGGTGCCTTTCCTGGCCCTGAATATTGCTGCCCTGCCGCCGGACCTGCCCGCCGAGCTTTCGGGCGAGATTTTGCGCGGTGGCGCGGAAAAATGCCGCGAGGCCGGGGTGGTTGTGGCGGGCGGGCATACTGTTCAAGACAAGGAACCCAAATTTGGGTTGGTAGCGCTCGGGTTTGTAAATCCGCACAAAATGATGACCAAAGGCGGGGTGCGTGCCGGGGATGCGTTGGTGCTGACCAAACCGTTGGGGTTTGGTGTGACTACGACGGCGCTCAAACGTGGTGTGGCGTCACCGGAGGATGTGAACGAGGTCATTGGCTGGATGAGCCGCCTGAATGCCAGGGCCGGGCAGTTAGCCAATGAATTTGAACTGCGCGCCGGGACCGATGTGACCGGTTTTAGCCTGCTGGGGCATGGCTGGGAAATGGCTCACGCCTCGGGAGTTGGGTTTCGCCTGAAGTTTGACCAGATTCCCTTCATCTCCTGCGCCCGAAAGTATGCCGAACAGTGGACTTTCCCCGGTGGGTCTGCCGACAACCGGCTGCATTTTGGCGACTATGTTCACTTTGACGATGGGCTCTCCGAAATGGAGCAGATGCTATTGTTTGACGCCCAGACCAGCGGCGGGTTGCTGTTAGCCGTTCCAGCCGAAAAATTGGCCGCTTTTGAGAAGCGCGCCGCCGAGTTGGGACAGCCGGTGTGGGTGATTGGTGAAGCGCAGGCTGGTGAGCGCATTGAAGTAGTGCGTTAAGTAGCAATGGTTTAGTTCGATTGTGGCGAGCGCCAAGAGAAATTCGTAAGGGAAAAAATGGATATCGGTTTAGAGTCATTGATTATCTTCCTGCTGATTGTTTTGAATGGGGTTTTTGCGTTGTCAGAGATCGCTGTCGTTTCGGCGCGTAAACCGCGCCTCCAGCAGCGCATCAACGAAGGCGATCAAGCCTCCGAGACGGCGTTGCGCCTGGCCGAAAACCCCAATTCCTTCCTGGCTACCGTTCAGATTGGCATCACACTTATCGGTGTCCTGGCGGGGGCGGTGGGCGGTGCCACCATCTCAGAAGCGCTGGCATTACAGCTTGCAAAAATCCCTTTGTTGGCTGTTTATGCCGAAGAGTTGGGCCTGGGGATTGTCGTCGTCATTATCACAATCCTCTCGTTGCTGGTCGGCGAGTTGGTTCCTAAACGGTTGGCCCTGCAAAACCCCGAAGAGATTGCTTCCAACATTGCCGGGCCGATGCTGTTCATTTCGCGTCTTTTTTCGCCCCTGGTCTGGTTGATGGGTGCTGCCACAGACCTGATTTTGCGTCTTTTAGGTGTCAAACCCAGCGAAGAGCCGCCTGTTACCGAAGAAGAGATTCTTGTCCAGCTTGACCAGGGCACCCAGGCCGGTGTTTTTGGCGAGGCCGAACAAGATATGGTCGAAGGCGTCTTTCGCCTGCACGACCGGCGCGTTTTTTCGCTGCTTACCCCGCGCTCCGAAATTGTCTGGCTGGATGTCAACGACTCGCCGGATGAAATCAAGAAAGTCATCGAAGAAAGCCTGTACTCACAATTCCCGGTTTGCGAAGACAGCCTCGACAACGTATTGGGCATCATCAAATCTCGTGATTTGCTGCTCGAAAGCCTGCATGGCGAGCCGCTGCGCCTCAAGCGCAACCTCCAGCCGGTCAAATATATCCCCGAGACAGCCCATGCCTCGCGCGTGCTCGAAATATTCAAGTCTGGTGAGAGCGAAATGTTGCTGGTGGTGGACGAGTTTGGCTCGGTACAGGGCCTGCTGACCATCAGTGACATCCTCGAAGAAATCGTTGGCGATATCCAGGACGGCGAGCCGCAGGCTACGCAGCGCCAGGACGGTTCATGGCTGCTGGATGGTATGCTCTCGGTGGAAGACTTCAAAGAAATTTTCAACATTCGCCGCCTGCCCGACGAAGACGAATATGAAACCCTGGGCGGGTTTATGATGAACCACCTCGGACGGGTGCCGCTCACGGCTGACCGTTTTGAATGGAACAACCTGCGCTTTGAAGTGATGGATATGGACGGGAATCGCATCGACAAGGTCCTCGTGACCCTGAAAGTCGTCCCACCTGCGGAGGGCAAACCTGCCCCCGAACCAGACTCCCCCTAGCCTGTCTCCCATTTTATGACCCATTTCCCCGACCCTGGTTTTAACTCACGGCGCTCCACGGTGTATGGCAAGGGTGGCATGGTGGCCGCCTCGCAGCCGCTGGCTACTGCCGCCGGTCTTGAGATCCTTGCCCGGGGCGGCAACGCCGCCGATGCGGCTGTCGCCACCGCTGCGGCGCTTAACGTCACCGAGCCCACTTCTACGGGCATTGGTGGCGATATGTTTGCGCTGTATTACGAAGACAAAACCGGGCGTGTTACCGCCCTCAACGGGTCGGGTCGCGCCCCGGCTGCCCTCACGCTTGAGCGTCTTGAAAAAGACGGTTTTTCACCTTCTACGGGGCTGCCTCCGTTCCATGCCCATACCGTTACTGTGCCAGGCGCTTGCGCAGGCTGGTGCGACCTGGTTGAGCGGCATGGTTCGCTGCCCATGAGCGAAATCCTGTCCCCGGCCATCCGCCTGGCCGAGAACGGGTTCCCGGTTGCCCCGCTGACCTCCTATTTCTGGCAGCGTGGCGCAGAGCGCCAGTTGAAAAACGCCCCCAACGGTTTTGAACTGACCCTTTACGGGCGCGGGCCCAATGCCGGGGAAACCTTCCGCAACCTGGGGCTGGCCAAGACCCTGCGCACCGTAGCCGAAGGCGGTAAAAAAGCCTTTTATGAAGGTCCTATCGGCGAAGCGCTGGTGGATGTGTTGCAACAAGCGGGCGGCTGTATGCGCCTCGATGACCTGGCGGCGCACCAATCGACCTGGGATACCCCGATTAGTGTCAGTTATGGCCCATATCGCATCCATGAATGTCCGCCCAATGGGCAGGGGATTACGGCGCTGCTGGCGCTTAACCTGCTGGAAGGTTTTGACCTGGCCGCAATGGCTCCGCTTGACCCGCAGCGGCTGCACCTCCAGATTGAAGCCCTGCGGCTGGCCTTTGCCGATACCCGTTGGTATGTAGCCGATCCGGCTGTGACGCCTGTCCCAATCGATGAGCTGCTTTCCAAAGGCTATGCCGCCGAAAGGCGCAAGTTGATTGATCCCAGGCGCGCCACGCTGGACCAGCAAAAGGGGCGGCCTTTTGCCTCGTCTGACACGGTCTATTTTTGCGTCGTGGACCGCTGGGGCAATGCTTGTTCGTTTATCAATAGTAATTACATGGGGTTTGGCACGGGGATTGTGCCGCAGGGTTGGGGTTTTACCCTGCAAAACCGTGGGCATAACTTTAGCCTCGACCCGCAACATCCCAATCGCCTCGAACCGCGCAAACGCCCGTACCATACCATTATCCCTGGCCTGGTGACCCGTGAGGCAGATGACAGCCTGTTTGGGCCGTTTGGGGTGATGGGTGGCTTTATGCAGCCGCAGGGGCATGTGCAGGTTTTCCTGGCGCTCAACGATGGCCTCGACCCGCAGGCGGCGGTGGATTTGCCACGTTTTTGCCTTGGCGATGGCAACGCTTCAGATGGCGTGGCGCTGGAAGAGGGCATCCCGGCTGAAACAGTGGCAAAATTGTCTGAAATGGGGCATCCTGTTCAGGTGGTGGGCGGCTGGGGGCGGGCGCTGTTTGGCCGGGGCCAGGTGATTGTTCGGGAGTACGGGGGCACGCTGGCGGGTGGGTCTGATCCACGCGCCGATGGCTGTGCCATGCCGCTGATTTAACGGCAGGCGCATTCGGCGCAGAATCCGCCCAATTCCGACACTGTCCAATATGGTACAATCGGGCGCGTTATCTCTCAAGTTGATTTTGCTAGGAGGCAAAAGTGGAACGTTCTCTCGTTTTGGTGAAACCCGATGGTGTGCAGCGTGGACTGGTGGGCGAGGTGATTGCTCGTCTCGAGCGTCGCGGCCTGCGCCTGGTTGGGGCGAAGTTTATGCAGGTGAGCAAGGCCCTGGCCGAAGAGCATTATGCTGTGCATAAGGGCAAGGGTTTTTATGATGGTTTGATTTCGTATATTACTTCTGCGCCGGTGATGGCGATGGTTTGGGAAGGCCCCAACGCTGTGGCGGCTATTCGCCAGACGATGGGCGCTACCCGCCCGTGGGAAGCTGCCCCCGGCACGATCCGGCACGATTTTGCCCTGGAAGTGGGTCGGAACATCACCCATGCTTCTGATAGCCCCGAAAATGGCGAAAAAGAAGCCGCGCTGTGGTTCAAGGCCGAAGAGATGGTTTCCTGGAGCCGCGAAGTCGATAAGTGGATTTTTGAGAAGTAAAAGCAACGCCCCGTGAGCAAACTCACGGGGCGATTTTTTTTAGGGTGTGCTGGTTTTTATTGCACGCGCAATAAAACTTTGCCTTCTTTCCATAGTTCTTCCAGTTTGTAGAAATCCCTGGTTTCGGGGGCAAAGAGATGCACCAGCACGGAGCCGAAATCGACGACGACCCACCCGGCTGAGGAGCGGCCTTCGGTGCGGCCTTTGACATTGTGTACTTCGCGGGCGGTTTCGGTCACGCTATCGGCCAGGGCTCCCAGCATACGGTCGGATGTGCCGGTGCAGATAACGAAGTAGGAAGTAAACATGGCTACTTTTTGCAGGTCCATGAGGACGATATTTTCACCCTTTTTGTCTTCAAGGGCGTTAACGATGGTGTGAGCAAGTTCGAGCGGGGTCAAGTATTTTTTCCTTCTGAATGGTTAGTGGCCAGTGGTGCGCTGAATAGCCGCGAGTAGACGGGGCCGCCAGGCTGTAAGTCGCTTTTGAAGAGATGGACGGCGCTGACTGTGAAGGTTCCCAACTGGCCGACGGTCGTTTGTTCGAGCAGGGTGCGCAGGGATTGGATTTCGCTGGCGGAGGCCTGTTCGCGTACACGGCCCAGGGTCAGGTGCGGGGTGAAGCTTTTTTCTTCGGATGTGTAGCCGAGGCGCGTGGTGGCGGTTTCGATATTGTGTTGTAAACGGCCCAGTTCGGGCGGGGCGCTCAGACCGATCCAGATAACGCGCGGGCGGCGCGGGTTGGGGAAGCTGCCCAGTGTGGCGACCGTGACCTGGAAGGGTGGGTGCTGGTCGCATTCGTTTTGCAGGGTTTGGGTTAGCAGGTTGATGTTGGAGGAGGAGACTTCTCCCAGGAATTTGAGCGTCAGGTGGATGTTTTCGGCGTTGACCCAGCGGACAGCATGCCCGCTCTGCTGGTGCAGGCTGGCGGTTTGGGCTGCAATGGCTTGTTTGATTGCGGGGGGAATTTCAATGGCAATGAACGTACGCAACGAACCCATACTGGCAAGCTTACTTTCTTGGAGACATTACTTTTTCGACGGCTTCTTTCAGGTCCAAAAACCCGACAGGCTTGGTCAGGTAAACAGAGGCGCCGGCATCCAGGCCGGTTTTGATATCGGCTGGCATTGATTTGGCCGAGACGACGATGACCGGGATGGAGGCCAGGCCGGGTTCGCGGCGCATAAATTTGAGTACTTCTAACCCGGAGACATCGGGCATCATAACGTCCAGGATGACAATATCGGGCTTTTCGTTGGCAATCAGGTTGATGGCCGGGGCGCTTGAATAACTTTTGACCACTTTGAAACCACTGACGCGCATCATTTCTGCAAACATTTCTGCTGCATCGGCTTCATCTTCTACGACCAGGACGGTTTTTTGATGGGCGGTCATCAATATCTCCAAAAGTTAAGGCTAAAAATAGCATATTTGGAGCGAAAAGGCAAGGGACAAAATGGATGCGTGTAATGTAAGGCGATAGAAAGACCGGGCACGGCGTACAAAGTGCTGTGCATGCCACGGTCTCGATCGAATGGCAGGAATAAGAAAAAGACCGGCACGGCGTACAAAGTGCTGTGCATGCCACGGTCTCGATCGGATGGCAGGAAAAGAAAAAGACCGGGCACGGCGTATGCCTCGGTCTTTCGATAGCGTGTGGGCGCGCAGGGACTCGAACCCCGGACCTCATGTGTGTGATACATGCGCTCTAACCAACTGAGCTACGCGCCCGTACAGCGAAGCAAGATTATAGCCGAGAGTGCGACCTTTGACAAGACTTTTTGCGCCAAAAAACACTTACGGCAGGTACAACCACGGATTGACCTTGCCATATTGCGTGTGCATCATCTCAAAATGCAAGTGCGCGCCTGATGAGCGTCCGGTGCTGCCGATGGCCCCAATCACCTGGCCCTGGCCTACACTCTCGCCGCACAGCACGTTGATTCCGCTTAAGTGGGCGTAAAGTGTTTGCCAGCCGTTACCGTGGTCAATAACGATCATATCGCCGTAACCCCAGTCATTCCAACCGGCATACACAATCACCCCGGCGTCGGCGGCATAGGTACCCTCGCCCATTGAGCCCGAAATGTCAATTCCGCGATGGTTGGTTTCGGGGGAATAATCAAACCCCGAAAGGTAGTGCCGGTTCGAAGGCCACACAAAGCTCCCGTAGCCGACAGCCCCATCCGAAACCGTTCCGCAAGCCCCGGGACCCATCTGGCGGGCAATGGCCGGGTTGTCACGCGTCACCCCAATCGGCGCCGACCAGGAAATAAACTGACGCGACCCGCCTGGCACAATCAACCAGGTCCCGGCTTTAATGTTGGGGTTAGAAAAATCACCAATCGTAGCCAGGTCTAGCTCGTTAAGCGGGTAATTGATAATTTCTTCGGGCGCTACGCTAAAGAATTGGGCGACCCCGTTCAGGCCATCACCGGGCTGCCATTCGTAATAAGTGCCATCGACAGGCAAAATATTGAGTTCCTGGCCCGGCATCAGGTTATGCGGGTCGTCACGCAGGGTGTAATAGTTGCCCCACAAAATAGTTTGCGGTTTCAGGCCCCATTTTTCGGCGATCCCAAAGACGGTATCCCCGGCCTGTACCGTATATTTTTCAATATCCTGCCGCGGACGGTTGGGGATGGTGGTATGGATGAGCGCCATACGCGGAATGCCGGTAAAGTCGTTTTCCACCATCGGAAGCGAAGCCAGTTCCACGGGGAGGGTGGCCGTCGGTTGGGCGGCGCTGGTGCTTTGCGTGCCGCCCAGCGGCGTATCTTTGAAGAACAGCAGCATCAACCAGGCCGTCACCAACACCAGCACCAACGTTAGCAAGTGCGTTCCAATGCGCGGGATGGTTTCGCCCAGGCCCAGCCCGGCCAGGATTTCTAAAAGGCCGGGGCCAGATCGTTTGACTGCAACCGGCTCAGCCGGAGGGGGATTTTCTGCTTCGGGTTGTGGTGCTACTTCCTGAAAGTCATCGTTCATAGAAAAAACATCATAACATGCCCAAAAAAGAGCGTCAAGCAGACCCTTAATGGCGGATTAAGACGGATGCTGGCCAGGGCAGATTCTGCCCCCGGGCCGGGTGAGGCCCCCGGGGTTTCCCGCGGCGACTCAGACTTCTCGGGTGCGTAGTTCCGGGTGTCGAAGGTGGATCGCCCCGATGGCGACCAGGCACACAATCCCGCTGACCAGTGCCGCGGTGGGCACGTCCCAGGTTTGGGCAATCCAGCCGATGGCCAGGCTGCCAAACGGGGCGACCCCCTGCAGCCCCCACAGGTAGGTGCTAAAGACGCGCCCGCGCAGGATATCGGGCACTTCTAACTGAATTAAGGTGTTCATGGTTGCCAGCATGGTTACCATGCCCCAGCCGATGAACAGGATCAGAATCACGGCCAGCGGCACCAGCCGCGTGACCGAAAGCAGGATCAGGCCCACCACAAACACCGATTGCCCGGCCGAAAGCAGGAGACCTTTTCGTTTGGGGTTTAAGGAGGCCAGTGTCAGCGCCGCGATGAGCGCACCAATGCCCTGGGCGGTGTATAAAAGGCTGTTGCGGGCTGCTCGCGCTGCTTCGGTATCGCCAGCCTGGGCCAGAACGTCGCGCGCAATAACGGGAATCTGTTGCAGCAGCGGGAACCCGACAAAGCCGACGATCGCCGCCATCAGGATAATCATGCTGACGGTGGGTGTCGCCAGGATATAGCGCTGGCCCTCGCGGAATTCGGCCATCAGGTTGCGTTTTTCGGTTTGCGGGGCTTTGGGGGCCTTGAAAGGGGTTTGGACAAAGAACAGGCCTACGATGACAAACAGGTAGCTGATGCCATTGGCCAGGAAGGCCCAACCCTCGCCGTTTTCACGGATGAAGATCAGGAACGGGGCTACCAGCGAAGGCCCAATGACGCGCGCGGCATTGAAGATGGTGGCCTGCAGCGCAATGGCATTGGGTAAGCGTTCTTTGCCGACCAGTTCGATCAGCATGGCCTGGCGGGCCGTAATTTCAATGGCGTTGGCTGTGCCCAGGATGAAAGCCAGCACCACAATGTGCCAGATTTCGATGGTGCCCATTAAGGCCAGGTAGGCCAGGGCAAAGGCCTGCAACATCATCACAATTTGCAGGAGAATGACCGTTTTGCGTTTGTCGAGCCGCTCTACCAGCACGCCGCCGGGCAAGGCCAGCAGTAGCGTTGGCAGGGTGCTGGCAAACCCAATCAGGCCCAGGTCAAAGGGCTGGCCGGTGATGCGATAGGCCAGGTAGGGCTGGGTGGTGCTTTGCATCCAGGTGCCGATCAGGGAGATGAACTGACCAACCCAGAAAATGAAAAAGTCACGCGAAGACAGGGCAGGGAAGCGGCTTTGGATGTTTTCTCGAAGAGTCATAGGGCGGCAGGGACAACCAGTTCGGCGCGGTCATTGGCCGGGCTGTTAACAAGGGTAGAGACGGGGTAAGCGGTCATTTCGTCGGTGGGGTAGGCTGCCAGCAGGTGTTGCAAGGCTTCAGGTTTTTGCGGGGCGGTTTCAAGCCATTGGGCTTGTGCAGCCCGAGGTAAGATGACCGGCATGCGGTTGTGTAGGCTGGACATTAATTCGTTGGGTTCGGTGGTGATGATGGTGCAAGATTTAATCAGCGAGCCATCTGGCGCGTGCCATTCGTCCCATAGACCGGCAAAGGCAAAGGGCTGACCCGATTTGAGCCGGATAAAGTGCGGGACCTTGGCTTTCTGGTCGGGCAGGGTCTTCCATTCATAGAAACCATC
The DNA here is from genome assembly GCA_964562145.1 of uncultured Anaerolinea sp. Classification (GTDB taxonomy): domain Bacteria; phylum Chloroflexota; class Anaerolineae; order Anaerolineales; family Villigracilaceae; genus UBA5195. The sequence continues at coordinate 258,033 of CAZLSP010000001.1, forward strand.
GCTGAAGATTAGGCAGCGTTTGTATTTGTAGCCGCCCCGAAAGGAGGGTTTCTCGGCCAGGGTTTCGGCGCGGGCGTTGATTAGGCGCGAGCCCATGGAGGGGTCTTTGGCCCAGACCGGGATCAGACCCCAGGTGAAATAATCGGCGCTGTGTTTGCCGTCGTTGGGCACGGCCAGCACGGGTTGGGTGGGAGCGATGTTGAAACGCGGCCGGCCCTGGGTCGGGAAGGTGTATTCAGGGTAGGCTGCTTGCAGGTCGGCGGGGTCAACGGTAAGGGTAAATCTTCCGCACATGAGCTGCTCCTTTTTATCTTTTGCGTTTGGGGGTTGGGGAGGGTTCAAAACCCGGCGGGTAAGGTGTGAGTGTCACCTTGCGCGGCGGGGTGTAAAAGTAAAAGTCAATCTGTTCATCGGTTTGTTGAATGGTGCTTTCGGGGTTGACGACCTGGTAAAAAGTGACGCCAGGGATGAGCGAGATGGGGTTACCGGCCGGGTCAACCAGCAGGAAAGGTTGGTCTGTTTTGTCGCGCAGCCACAGGCCTTTTATCATGCGCCCTTCGCGGAAGATATAAGCGTCGCCCGAGCCGGTGAGGGTGATGTTGAAGACCTGGTCGGCGCGGTCGAATTCGTTGTTGAAGTTATGTGGAACGACCAGCACCACCACATTTTGGGCGCTGACCTGCTGCATTACCAGGTTGTCGATGTGTGGCTGGTAAACCTCATTGACACCCAGGCTCAAGGCCTCGGTGGCGTCAGAATAGCGCAGGTATTCATGGCGAGAGTAGTCGTATTCCCAGTAATTGTAGCTATAGATGGAATAGTGGCTGTAAATGCGGTTCATTTGCTGCTGGGCTAGGGGGTAAAGCAGCGCACCAAACAACGGCGCACGCAGTTCTTGTCGGCTGTTGTCGGTTAATTTGGGGCCAACGCCAGCGGTATTCAGGAAGACGTTGTTATAACCTTCGATGGATGTATCACGGCATAGCGGCGGGCAGTGGCTGGGGCTGGGCAGGAACAGCAGCGGTCTGAGTTCGGTTTCGAGCAGGTGGTTTTCTACACGTTCATCGGCGCTGGCATAGACCAGCGAAGCGTGGTACATGCGCATGATATGCTCGTCAAAGTAACGCCCCGAGCGCACTGGCCCGGCGCGTTCGGCATCCTGGCCGTAAAAAACGGCAATGAAGCGCGTCAGGCCATCTTCGATGTAATACTCATAGACCACGTCGGCGCGCGAGAGACCGCTCTGGTAGGCGCGCACACCGCGCGGGAAGGTGGTGATTTTGACGGCGATGGGGCGTCGCTCAAGCAGGGCCGGGTTGTTTGGCAAGGTGCCGGTCAGCGGGTTGTAGTTGGCGGGCAGGGTTAAGTAGAACTGCGCCATTGGCAAGGGAGTGATGGGGGTTGGGGTGGGGGTGACCGGGGTAGGGGTGCCGATACGGGCAGTGGCCGAAGGCAGCAGGATGAAGGCCGGTGACGGGGTGGCGGTCCGCGGGCGAGGGGTCAGGCTGGGGCTGGGAGCGGCATTGACGGCCGGTGCGGCCTGCGGGGCGATCCATCCCATTCCCCCGCCGATAAACCAAACTGTGATACACCCCCCCAGCAACAGGACGCTTCCCCATAGAACCAGCGCGATGAGCTTGAGCCGTGACGTATCCATTGGCGGGATTATAACCCCCAAACCTGATAAAATAAATCACCCATGTATATCCTTGTAACCGTTTCAATCTTAAGTGTGGCAGCGATGGCGATGGCGGCCCTGCGGATGACGCGCCGCTCTTCGGCGTTTGCCTGGCTGGTAGCGGCGTTGGGAATTTTGCTGGCCTGGGGCAGCATCCTGCTCTGGCAGTTGGACCTGCCCTTGCGCTTGAACCCCACGCAATGGCAGCCGGTGAGCCTTTTTGCGGTTTCACCCGAGCTGTTTGTGGATTCGTATTCCTGGTTGTATGCGCTCAGCCTGCTGGCGCTTTCGGCGGCGGTGATTTTTACCTTCCCGGCGCGTGTCACGGTGTTGAGCCCGATTGCCTGGGCCGGGACGTTGGCGCTGACGGTGGTCTCGGTGGTGGCGGTCATGGCCGACAACCCCATCACAGTGGCGTTGGCCTGGACTGCGTTGGATATGGTTGAATACCTGAACACCCTGCGTATGTCCGATTCGCCTTCGGTGAGTGAGCGCGCCGTGGTGGCATTTGCGCTGCGCGCTTTTGGAACCGGGTTTGCGCTGTGGGCCAGTGTGGTTTCGGCATCTGTCGGTGGTCCTTTTGCTTTTGAAACCCTGCCGCAGCAGGCGGGGATTTTTATGGTGTTGGCTGTGGGCCTGCGCCTGGGGGTTTTGCCGCTGCACCTTACCTTTCGCAGCGACCCGATTATGCGCCGAGGCTTTGGCACTTCGTTGCGCCTGACGGCTGCCGGAACCAGCCTGGTGGTGCTCTCGCGCCTGCCGGTTGGGCTGGTGGTGGATGAGCGCCTGACCCTGGGCTTGCTCGCATTAATCGCCATTGCCGCCCTGTACGCCGGTTGGAAGTGGTTGACCCTGCCCGATGAACTGAATGCCCGTCCTTACTGGATTCTTGGGATGAGCGCCCTGTCGCTGGCGGCGGCCTTGCGTGGCAACCCGCAGGGGAGCGCCGCCTGGGGCGTGGCGATGTTGTTGTTTGGCAGTATTTCTTTCCTTTACTCCTCCAAACAGATTTGGTTTACGCATTTCTTCGCTGCGCTATCGTTTGGCTTGCTGGGACTGCCTTTTACCCTGACGGCCACTGGCTGGCTCGGCGAGTTTCCGCTGCCCTTTGTTTTTTGGCCGCTGTTCCTGGCGGCGCACGCCATGTTGGTGGCTGGTTTTATACGCCACCTGTTCCATGCAGGTGAAACCCCCTTTATGGAACTGCCGCGTTGGGCCCAGGCCGCCTACCCGGCCGGGTTGGGGCTGCTGGTGGTGACCCTCATTGTATCCAGTGTTTGGGGTTGGCCTGGCGCGCTGCAAGTGGGCGCCTGGATTGTGGCGCTGGTGCTGGCGGGCCTGGCTTTGCTGGTTACCCTGGCTTTCTTGCGTTTTCGACGTTTTCTCGCCCCGGCAGCCAATTCTGTTCCAGCCTCGACGCCTACGCGGTTGGCGCTCTTGCAAGATGGCCTGGCGCGCGTTTTGTGGGCTCTCTATCGCTGGCTTGGGCAGATGATGGGCTATCTATCCGGATTGTTGGAAGGCGACGGTGGTCTCTTGTGGACCCTGTTGCTGATGATTCTGCTGATTACTTTCTTGCGAGGCAATTGATGCCTGCTTTCGTATTGTGGATTTCGGTTTTTGTCCTGGTTGCCACATCGCTCGGGTTGCTTGTTAGCCGCGAGTGGCGCTGGAGCATTGCATTGCTGGCCGGGCAGTACCTGGCCGCGTTTTTCCTGGTCTTGGAGCACTGGCCGCTGACCATGTCTGCGGCCAAACTGGTTACGGGCTGGATGGCGGCTGCCATTTTGGGGATGACCCGCTTGAACTTAAAGGATGATTTCACCGCGGAGTCCTCCTGGCCGCAGGGCAGCCTGTTCAGGCTATTTTCGGCCGGGTTGATCCTGGTTGCCATTTCCGCTTCGTCCGAATCGATGACGACCTGGTTGCCAGACGCCGGTTTGCCCATTATTGCCGGGGCGTTGGTGCTAATTGGCCTGGGATTGCTGCATCTCGGCATGACAGTCCAGCCCATGCGCGTCATCATGGGGCTGATGACCACCCTGCTTGGTTTTGAAACCCTCTACTCCGCAGTCGATAACTCCATCTTGGTCGCCGGGCTGTTGGCCGGGGTCAACTTGGGACTTGCCATGACCGGCTCGTACCTGCTGGCCCTCACCAGCCCTGAGGAGGGTGCATGACCGCCCCTGTCGTTTGGATTGCCCTGCCGCTGGTGATTGGCGCTTTGCTCCTGCTGCTCCCCTGGGAGCGTGTCGTCGCTTACCTGGGGACGATTTTTGCTTTAATCCTGGCGGCTGTCGCGCTCTGGCTGCCGCCCGATACCGCCCAGCGCATCATCAACCTGTCTGTTCGCATCGATTCGACCCTGATTTTGTTTGGGCGTCAGGTGAGCCTGACCCAATCAGATCAGACGGTGCTCATCCTGGTCTATGGGATGGCCGCATTCTGGTTTTTCGGCAGCCTGGCGGCTGGCAATGCTCGTCGCATTGTCCCGCTTGGGTTAGGGGTGGTCGCCTTCCTGGTGGCTTCGCTGGCCGTAGAACCTTTCTTGTATGCCGCCCTGTTTATTGAAATTGCAGTGCTGCTTTCGGTGACCCTGTTGACTGAAACCGGGCAACGACCGGGGCGCGGCCTGATCCGTTTCCTCATCTACCAGACCCTGGCCATGCCCTTCATCCTGTTTGCCGGGTTTCTGCTCTCGGGCGTGGAGGCCGGGCCGGGCGATGTGGCGCTCATCACCCAGGCCGCATTCTTGCTGGCCCTCGGCTTTGGTTTCCTGCTATGGGTTTTCCCGCTCTATACCTGGATTCCCGTCCTGGCCGAAGAAGCCCAACCCTATGCGGTTGGGTTTATCCTGACAGTTTTTCCGACATTCGCGCTGGTTTTTGGGCTGCATTTTATCGACCGTTACTCCTGGCTGCGTGATTCGAGCGGTTTTTCGGCCATCCTGCAAGTCGTTGGGCTGGTCACGGCCGTCACCGCCGGGGTGTGGGCCGCTTTCCAGCGTCACCTGGCGCGGATTGTGGCGTATGCTGTGCTGGTCGAAACCGGTTTTTCCATCCTGGCGGTCAGCCTGCCCGACCGTTCTATTGGATTGCAAATCCTCTTTGCCGTGATTGCCCCTCGTGCGTTGGCTCTCGCGGTCTGGATGATGTCGATTACCATCCTGAAAGACCACCTGGGCGACCTTAAGTTCTCAACCCTGCAAGGGAAAGCCCGCCTCCTTCCGGTGGCGACGGCCGGGGTTGTTCTCTCCAACCTGGCCCTGGCCGGGGTTCCGTTGATGGCGATTTTCCCTGTCCGGCAGGTGCTTTGGGAAAACATCGCCACCCAATCGATGACGGTTGCGTTGGGAATGGGCGTTGTCCAGCTTGGCCTGTGGGTCGGAGCGTTGCGTTCGCTGGCCGTGCTAACCATGGCCCCCGAAAAAACCTTTTGGAAATCGCAAGAAACCTGGAGCCAGCGCATCCTGATTCTGCTCGGCTTGTTTAGCCTTTTTCTTTTTGGCGTCTTCCCCCAGTGGGCGCAGGTTTTGCTGCGGAATATGCCCGCCATGTTTGAACACCTCGGTAAATAATCTTTTAAGGCCCCATGCTATAATCATTGCGACGACTTCACTTTTGGAGATTAGACATGGAACTGGAACTGGAAGACCTTATTAAGCGCCTCGACTGGCTGGAAAAAGAACACCGTAAAGACCACTCGACCATTGCCGAGTTGCAGGAGAAGCTTGCCGCTTCCGAAGGCAAACTCAGCCTGATCCAGAATCAGGTCAAAGAAGTGGGCCTCGATGTTTCCCGTTTCTCGTCCACTGCCTCGCGCCTCGACCAGTTCGATACCATGGTAACCCAGTATCGCGGTGAAGTCGCCCGATCCATCGACGAAGTGGAAAAACGCCGTCTTAAGCACGAGCGCGAGATGGACGAGCGCCGCCGCATCGAGGTGGACAACCTCAACAAATCGCTGCTCGAGATCCGCAACTCGGTTGAAGCCTTGCAAGAGCTGCGGCGCGGCATCCAGGCCCGGGTGGAAGAAGATGCCCGCCTTAATCGCGGGATTGCCGAGTTGGAAAAGAAAATCAAAGACTTTTCTCATGTCGATGAAGACCTGCGCCGCGATATTCGCCTGGCCGAAGAAGCCCGCAAACAGGATACCAAGCGCATTGCCGATATCCAGGGCGACCTGTCCTCCATTCGCAAACGCTCCGACGAAGCCCGCGAAAAATCGGACCTGACCGCCGATACCCTGCGCCAGCTCGATAGCCGCATCAACGAGTTAATGGCCTCCGAAAGCGACCGGCGCGTGGCCCAGATGGCTTTCATCGAACAACAAAATCTATCCCTGGTGGAGCGTGATCGTGGCTGGAAGGACATGCAGGCCCGTTTTGAGTCCTTTATTCGCCAGACCTTCAACATTGACCAGCAGTTGCTCTCGCTCGAAGAAACCCAGCGCTCGGTCAAACGTTCGCAAGAAGCCTTCGAAGACATCAACACCCGCCTCGAGCGCCGCATCAACGAAATCACCGAAATCCAGCGTCTGGCCGAAGAACGCTTCCGCCAGGAGTGGGTCACCTTTAAGGCTGACGACCAAAAACGCTGGACCAATTACTCGCTGACCCAGGACGAACTGACCAAAGACATCCGCGTTGAAATTGACAAACAGTCCCAGCGCATTACCGCCATCGACGATGTCACCCAGTCGCTGCAAGACCTTATCCAGCAGACCACCGAGACCACCCAGACCGAATTGCAAGAGTTGATGAACTGGGCGCACGAGTTCCTCACCAACTACGAGCGTATTCTCGGGCGCGGACGCCCAACCCGCTAAACACTTTCAGGGGCGAGCCAGCGGCTCGCCCCTAACTTAAGGAATTCCTCTTATGCGCGTTATCGGTACTGCCGGGCACGTAGACCACGGCAAATCCACCCTGATCGCCGCCCTCACCGGCACCCATCCCGACCGGCTCAAGGAAGAGCGTGAACGTGAGATGACGATTGAGCTCGGTTTTGGCTGGCTCACCCTGCCCGGCGGCGAAGAAGCGGGCATCGTCGATGTCCCCGGTCACCGTGATTTCATCGAGAATATGCTGGCCGGGGTGGGTGGTATCGATGCCGCCCTGCTCGTCATCGCCGCCGATGAAGGGGTGATGCCGCAAACGCGCGAGCACCTCGCCATTTTAGACCTGCTCCAAATCCAAAAAGGCATTGTGGTCATCACCAAAATCGATATGGTGGAGGACAGCGACTGGCTCGACCTCGTTGAACTGGATGTTCGCGCCGTTTTGCAGGATACCGTTTTGGAAAATGCGCCCTTTGTGCGCGTCTCGGCACGCACCGGCTCCGGGATAGAAACCCTGGTTCGCACCCTGGGCAGCCTCCTGCAAGACATCCCCCCGCGCCTCGACCTGTCGCGACCCCGTTTGCCCATCGACCGCGTCTTTTCCATGCCTGGGTTTGGCACCGTTGTGACCGGAACCCTCACCGATGGTCATTTTTCAATCGGTGACGAACTTGAAATCTTGCCCTCTGCTAAAAAGGGGCGCGTGCGCGGCCTTCAAACCCATCGAAAAAAAGAAGATACCGCCCTGCCTGGCAGCCGCACAGCCGTCAACATCTCAGGGGTGGCCGTCGAAGAGATTGCGCGTGGAGAAGTGTTGGTTACGCCCGGTCATTACCAGCCCACCCGCCGTATCGATGCCGCTTTTCGTCTATTGAAGGACGTTCCTGCCCCGCTCAAGCACGGCACAGAAGTCAAAGTCTTTCTCGGCACAGCCGAAAGCATGGCTACCCTGCGCTTGTTGGGTGCAGAAAGTCTCAACCCGGGTGAACAGGGCTGGGTGCAGCTTGAGCTGCGCGAGCCGCTGGTGACAACCCGCGGTGATCGTTACATCCTGCGGCGCCCATCGCCCTCCGAGACCCTGGGCGGCGGCCTGGTGGTTGACCCGCACCCCGCCCGGCGACACAAACGCTTCGATACAGAGCTTCTCAATGGGCTCGAATCGCTCTCGAAAGGCAGCCCGGCTGACGTGTTATTTTTAGCGGCCCTGGCCCTGGGGGCCTCCCCGGCCCGTGAAATGGTGGCAAAGGCCCGGCTCGAGTCTGGCGCGGCGGCACAAGCGCTGGAGGAGTGTCTCGCCTCCGGGTTGCTGATTGCGCTCGAGGTCGGGGAGGTGACCCCTTCTTCCGACATTTTGCTGGTTCCCCAGCCGGTTTGGAATTCGCTGAAAGAATCGATCCTGGCGGCCCTGGCGACTTACCACAAGAATTCCCCGCTGCGGCGCGGGATGCCGCGCGAGGAGCTTAAAAGCCGTCTAAAATTGGCCCCGCGTCTGTTTACGGCCGCGGTAAAACAGCTGGCCCTGACCGATGGTGGGGCCTGGCTGGCTTTGCCGGGGCATACTGTGCGCTTTACGGCTGCCCAGCAGGCCAAAGTGGATGCCTTGCTGAAGAAGTTTGCCGCAGCGCCGTATGCCACTCCTTCTGTGAAAGAATCGCAGGCCGAGCTCAGCGAGGAAGTCTTTGCTGCGCTGTTGGACCTGGGTGAACTGCGTGTGGTTTCAGCCGAGGTGGTTTTTAGGCAGGTCGATTATGAAAATATGCTGCAAACTGTGCGTGCTGCGCTGGCAAAAAACGGGCAGATGACCGCCGCCGAGGTGCGCGACCTGTTTGGCACCAGCCGCAAATATGCCCTGGCCTTGTTGGAGCACCTGGACACGATTGGGATTACAATTCGTAACGGCGATTATCGACGGTTAAAATAGGTCTGGTAGATGCGCTTTGAACTGGAGAAATTATGGTTTTAGATCCCACCCTGTTTAGCAGCTTTTTCCTGATCCTGTCGGCTTTTGGCGGGGCCTTTTTGGCTGCCCTGTGGCTGGCGCTGGTTATCTGGACCTGGCGTGATATCCGCAATCGTGCGCGCGACCCGTTGGCTCAGGCGTTGGCGGTGCTGGTGGTGGCGGCGCTCAACCTTCCGGGCGTGCTGGTTTATCTCATCCTGCGCCCTAATCGCACCTTGGAAGAAGAGTACCAGCGCACCCTGGAAGAAGAAGCCCTGCTGGCTTCCATTGAAGACCAGGCATTGTGCCCCGGCTGCGAGCGGCGCGTTAAAGAGGATTGGCAGGTTTGCCCCAATTGCCATACCAAGCTCAAAAAAGCCTGCCATGAGTGTGGCAAATTGATGGAATTGCCCTGGAACATTTGCCCGTTTTGTGGCACGCCTGCGCCCGGCATGAAAAAGGAAAGTGAAACATAGGTTTGCCCGGGAAACAAAACGACCGACGCTACGTCGGTCGTTTGTGATGCAATCGTACCCCCTGCGGCAGCATGTTGTTATGAAAAGATTTTTTGCCGCTAACCAGTCTTATTATCTGTGATTTTTATCTCAAAGTCCAGAATAAAGTTAGCGAGTTTACTCGTAAATTTTTACGACTTATGGATGAGCTATGAATCGAAAATCGTTTGGACGTTTGGTGGCAGTGCTCAGGGAAGAGTTGGGTTGGACCCAGGCTGACCTTGCCGAATTAATTGATGAGGACGAATCGGCGGTTAGCAACATTGAGCGGGGGACCAAAAAAATGTTTGAGCCGGATCTGCTTTACAAGCTGGCCAATACCTTCCAGTTAACAACCATGGAGCGGCGCGAGTTCTTTTTGGCGGCCAGCGGGATGGAGGCGCAGCATATTGTGCGCCAGCCTGACCGTATGGCTATGAAAGAGACGCCCAGCACCCGTGAAGTCCTGACCCGCATGGTGGGTATTTTGAGCCAAATGCGTGTTCCGGCTTTCCTGGTAGATGTGTTCAGTGATGTGCTTGCCACCAATAAAGCCCTGCTAGACTTGTTGTGCATTTCGCAAGAGATGATTGATAGCGCTCCAACGCTGCCGGGTGGGTATTCGACCCTACGCTGGTCGTACGGCCAGGAAATGAACTCGACCATTAACGAGGGTTTTGAAGATTTCTCAATCACATCCCTGCGCGCTTTTCGCGAGGTCAGCCTGCGCTATCGGGCGCACCCTTATTTCCAGTATTTGATTAAAGAGTTTCGCAACCCCAAAAAGTATCCGTGGTTCGACCGCATCTGGCGCAAGGTCTCGCTGCTGGACGACGATAAAATCTCCAACCTGGACCAGTTTCATTACTCACATGTAGTCTACGGGCCGTTGACCTATAATGCCTTCTCGATTGTGGTCAACACCACCCACGGCGAGCTGTTCCTGGTCCAGTACCTGCCTTCGGATGATCACACCGCCCAGGTGTTTGAGCAGATTTATCGCCAGGGCGGGGCCAAAGTGCATCGTTTTGCCCCCTGGCCCGAGAAAAAAATCATCAAATAAAACGTAGTTCGATTTATTGCAGGAAAATTGCAGCGCAAAAACCTCCATAACTTTTTTGGCCTATTTACGACTAATTAGATGTAAATAAACCAATTCAAAGTTAGTGGAGGATTTTTTATGAAATCAAAGCTTCGTTTTACTCTCTATGTTGCAGCGGTATTCGTCTGGTTGTTGGGAACGCTGGCTTTTGTGCCGTCGGCGGTTTTTGCCGCCGCCGAGCATCAGGGCACTTCGTATGCCGGTGCCTGGGCCGGGAGCAGTGGCGACTCAGACCGCGATGGTTTGACCGACAAGCAGGAACGCACTTGCGGCACCAATCCCAAGCTGGTCGATAGCAACAAAAACGGCGTTTGGGATGGCTCGGAAGACCAGGACCGCGACGGCCTGAACAATCGCAGCGAATTCCGCTATGGAACCAAGTGCAAGTCGCGTGACTCGGACCGGGATGGTCTCACCGATGGATACGAAGTTTCACGCGGCATCAACCCGCTCGACAAAGATACCGATGACGATGGCATTTCCGATGGAAAAGATTCCCGCCCGCGTTCGGCCGACGATAACGGTAACGGCAATAGCAACAGCAATAACAATTCCAACAGCAACGACGACAACGGAAACGGTAATTCCAATTCCAACGGCAACTCAAACGGCAATGGTTAACGCCATCCCATAAAACGGTACAGCTTTCGCGGCAGGGACAGCCAATGTCCCTGCCGTTTTTTGTTGCCAATTCCGAACTCGTGGTTCCTTTTCGGCGCGCTTGCGCTATACTTCACCCTAAGCCTTTCACATAAAAGAGGAAACCCGACCATGAAAATTGATTCGATTACCCTTTATCCTTTGCGCATGCCGCTGGTGGCGCATTTTGAAACCTCGTTCGGCCGTATCTATGACCGCGAATGTGTGCTGGTTAAGATGGAAGCTGAAGGCCTGACCGGCTGGGGCGAGTGCGCTGCCGATCGTGACCCTGGCTACAGTTATGAAACCACCGGCACGGTGTTGCATATTCTCAAAGAGTTTGTTGCCCCGTTGATTGTGGGACAAGATGTGAGCGATGCCGCCGATTTCCAGCGCCGGGTTGCGCCGGTGCGTGGGCATCACCTGGCTAAAGCGGGCCTCGAAATGGCCCTGTGGGACCTGCTCGGCAAACGTGACGGCAAATCGCTGCGCGAAATGTTCGGCGGCGTTAAAGAACGAGTCGATGTGGGCGTTTCGGTGGGGATTCAGGATAGTACCGCCGAATTGGTGAAGGTGGTTGAGCGTTTCATCGAAAAAGGCTACCGGCGCATCAAGATTAAGATTAAACCGGGGCGTGATGTCAGTGAAGCCGAAGCCGTGCGCAAAGCCTTCCCCGATATTAAGCTCCAGGTCGATGCCAACTCGGCCTACAGCCTCGATACCGCCCATGTTTTACGGCCGCTCGATGCGCTTAACTTGCTGCTTATTGAACAGCCGTTGTTCGAAGATGATATTTGGGATCATCGCCTGTTCCAGAAACAGCTTAATACGGCCATATGTCTCGACGAGAGCGTTATTTCGCCGCGCCATGCCCGCTATGCCATCGAAATGGAAGCCTGTCGTATCATCAATATTAAACCGGGGCGGGTGGGCGGTTTGAGTCAGGGTATCGAGATCCATGATATGTGCCAGAAAATAGGCATGCCGGTCTGGTGTGGCGGGATGCTCGAAACCAACGTCGGGCGCGCCTCCAACCTGGCAATCTCATCGCTGCCCGGCTTCACCCTGCCCGGCGATATTTCGGCCTCCGATCGTTATTACCGCCAGGATGTGACCCTCGAGACCTTCTCACTCAACCCCGATAGCACCATCACCGTTCCCAGCGGGCCGGGTTTGGGCGTTACGGTGGACGAAGCGCGGGTGAAAGAATTTGCTTTTGGCGGGATTGTTATTCGCTAAACAACAAAATCGTAAACAAATCGGAAGTTGCCCGGGGGGTCGGCGCCTCGGGCAACTTGTTTTTTGTGCTACAATGCCAGCCGTTAACTCTGAAAAAGGGATTTTTTATGCGTCGTACTCTTTATATGATTTTCCTGGGCCTTTTCCTGTTTTCGGCCTGTTCCCCGGCGGCCCCGACTGCGCCGATTGTACCTACCGTCATAGAAACGGCCGCGGCAACTGCCACCCCCATCCCAACGGCAGTTCCGCCGGTGTTGTGGATTTCGCCCTCTGTGCCCGAGAAGCTGCGAGCGGCTGTCAATATAGAAGGGGCGCAACTGGTGGAGGCGCGCGAAGCGGCCAATCTCTGGCTGGAGGTGGAAACGCAGCCCTCCGGTGACAAACCAACAGCGCAATGGGTCTATGCCCTGGTGGCGGCTTACCCAACGGTGCGCGACGGGGTGACCTTGGACGAGTTGAAAGCCGCCTGGTCTGACGGCTCGCAGGTTTTGCTGATGACGGAAGCGACTGCCGGGGCGATGCAGGCTGTTTTTGGCGGCGAGCCAGGCGGCAGCGTGGAATTGGTCCCTGCTGAGGGGTTGAGCGAGGCCCTGTGGCAAGATCGCGCCGCGTGGGGGATTGTGCCCTTCGAGGCCATCCAGCCCAAACAGAAAGTGCTCGAAGTTAATGGCGCTTCGCCGCTGCGCAAGGAATTTGAGGTGAGTCGGTATCCGTTGGTGGTGAATTTTTCCCTGACCGGGGCGAACGTGTCGCTGCCAGCCACCAACCGCGACCCCGCCAAGCTGGTGACCATTGTGATGACTGGCGTGACAGCGTTGGTGCGCGCCACGGCGCTCAAGATGGAGACCAACGGAAATACTTATCCGGCGCGCGATATTCGCGACTGGCTGGTGAATGCCGATATTGCCCACATCTCCAATGAAATTCCGTTTGCGGTGGGCTGCCCGTTCCCTAACGCCAACCAGCGGCGGCTGATTTTTTGTTCTGACCCGAAGTATATTGAGCTGCTGGAATATGTTGGCACAGATGTGGTTGAGCTGACCGGCAACCATTTTCAGGATTGGGGCAAAGAAGCGACGCTCTACACGGTGGATATGTACCGCGAGCGCAACTGGCCGTATTATGGCGGCGGCGCCGACCTGGCCGATGCGCAAAAGGCGGCTATTTTGGAGCGCGGCGGGATGAAGTTCGCTTTTATTGGTTGTAACCCGGCCGGGCCGGAGTTTGCCTGGGCGCGCGATGATGGTTGGCCTGGCGCGGCGCCGTGTGGCACAGATTGGTCGGGGGCGGGCGAGAAGGAGCACGGGTATGAGTGGATGGCGGCCGAAGTTCAGCGCTTAAAGGCCGAAGGGTATATTGTGATTGCCACTTTCCAGTATTTTGAGTATTACAGCCCAGACCCGCGTCCCTGGCAGCAGGAGGATTTTCGGCGCATGGTGGATGCGGGCGCGACGATTGTGAGCGGTTCGCAGGCGCATTATTCGCAAGCGATGGAGTTTTACAACCAGTCTTTTATCCATTATGGATTGGGCAACCTGTTTTTTGACCAGATGGGCTATGACAACCCCAGCAACGGCAAGCGCACCACCAATACACGCCGCGAGTTCCTCGATCGGCATGTGTTTTATGAAGGTCAATACTTGGGGACTGAATTGTTGACGGCGATGCTGGAAGATTATGCCCGCCCGCGTCCGATGACGACCGAGGAGCGCGCTGCCTTTTTGTCGGAATATTTCGAGGCCAGCGGCTGGGGGCCGGATAAATAGGGCGAGTCGGTTCTGGGAAAGAGCAACGGAGCGTATCCCGTTTTTGGGGATACGCTCCGCGTTTTTTTTTGCTGCCGGGTGCAGGGGAGAGATTCAAGCCCCGGTTTCTTCGTCGGTAAGTTGAATGCGAAAATAGCGGATAAACCAGCTGACAACAAAAACGACCGTTGTGGCGTAAAAAATAGCCAGGGAAAGGACCATGGCCCACGAAAGTTGCAATCCCCAATCTGCCAGGAGCAGGATGACCAGTAAGATGCCTGTCGTGGCCCAGACAGCCTGTGGGGAGGCATCTTCGTCGCCAACGTCGTATTTTTGGAAGCCCATTTGGAAGAGCATTAGAACACCAATCAGCATGTTCCAGACCGGCAAGGCCAGCATGAGCGAAGCCCGCGCTGGCAGCATCTCGACCCCTACGGCAAAACTTGCCAGGCTGCTGGCTGCCATAACGAACCAGCCCATGATATATTTTTCGTAAGATGATTTTTTGCGCTGGATAAACGCATGGCCCAGTGAAAGTAACACTCCCAGGGCGAGAATTAGCCCAACCAGGATGAAGTAGGGCGACAGGCTGCCAAACCCGCTAAAAATCATAACCAGGGCCTGGCGGAGTTTGGTGTGGAAAACCAATAACCAGCAACAGGTGAACGCGATCAGGTAGGCCGAAAGTTCATGGAACTTGGGCCTCAACTGCCGGGCCAGGAGGATAAAAAATTCGCGCATGGTGGTTTTAGGGGGTTTTGCAGGCGATGGCTTTAATGTGTGTCGTCATAGTGAATACCAAAAAAGATGCCGTTCTCAGAAGCAACGTAGCGGTCGATATGGCGTTCCATGTAGGTGCGGTATGCCGGTTTTTGGAACTGTTGGTAATATTGTTTGAGAAGCTGGAAATCCGCATCGTGCTTGGGGGCAACGCCGAGAGAAAAGGCTTTCATCCGAAAAAGCATGTCGATGCTGACCATTTTGTAGTGGGTCAATTCGAGCGCCCCGAGGGAATAATGGGCATGGTCAAACTTGTAGATGCTACGAAATAACTCAAAGCCATTGACCAAAATCCCAAAATCGCCCCAAACGTCTTTGCGGTTTTCGGGAAATTGGACCTTGAGCCGTTGATAGTCGCGCTCAGTCACGATGAAATCGACATCGTCGCCGTGTTGGCGCAACCCATAATATTCCATGGCCAGACCGCCAACAATGACCGGTTTGTCGAGGAATTCATACCCCAACTTTTCGATCTGGATTGTAGCTTCAAGTTGTAATTCATCCATAATGTTTGACCTCGATGTGGGTTGTCTGCAGGGATTCGGATGGGCCGGCCAAGAAGGTTAAACGGAAAAGGTCAAAATGCCCAGACGAGTATCTCAGAGAGCGGCGGGTTTGGCGTAAGTTTCGTAGATCCAGTTGAGCAGGAAAAGAAGGCCAATCAAAAACAATGGCCCTGAAATGACCAGGATCCAATCGAGTCGTCCGCTCCAGGCGACATAGGATAACGCCAGGGTGGTGAATACCACCGTCCCTACCCAGTCGCGTCGCCAGGCAATGGCAAGCACAAAGACAACCAGCAGGGTCGGGATCAGGTGAATCAGCAGGGCGGCGGCCATTTCTCCGAAGCTGTAAGCCTCGCTAAAGACATCTAGCGCAAACAGACTGAGGAAGGCCGCAAACACAAGCCCGAGCGTTCGAGGGGTCCAGAAGAGAACACGCTTGAT
This sequence comes from uncultured Anaerolinea sp., assembly GCA_964562145.1. Taxonomy (GTDB): domain Bacteria; phylum Chloroflexota; class Anaerolineae; order Anaerolineales; family Villigracilaceae; genus UBA5195. The sequence goes on from CAZLSP010000001.1 coordinate 273,435, forward strand.
GTTGAGGTTTGTCTTGATGAAGTTCCTGGTATCTTCCGAAATGATGTTTCGCAACACGGCAAACTCCTTTTGAATGGTGGCGAGGATGTTCTTCAAAGGTTGCGTCCACCTGTTCCAAAGCATGGACTGTTTGCCATTATGGTGGTTTTTATCCTGAATCTCAACTGTGGATTCCCCCTGATTCTCGGCCAGGCCGCCTATGGCCTTCCCCAGTTTTAAGATTAATTCGACCCTGGAAGTGACTTGCAGTTTGGCGTAGATGTTTTTCAGGTGAAATTCAACGGTGCGTTCAGAGACGCCAAGCAAGTCGGCGATTTGCTTGTTGCTTTTGCCTTGCAACAGCAGGGGGATAACTTCCTTTTCACGGCGGCTTAATGAGCGGAGGGGTTCCATATTTTTATGGGTCTACTTCTTTGTGTAGGGCAGCATGGGGTGGTTAGGTAGCATCACCCACAGGTTGTTTTGATTTTACTGTGTAAAAATCACATTATCAAAATCTCCATCAAACCCAAGCTCTTCAATATAACTGTTAAAGACAGAAGTCGGGTATTTAACAAATTTTCCCCGGCGCTTGACCCAATATGCAGACCATGTTTCTTGAACAATACGGCAAAACTCTTCTGGAGACATCCCCGCTCGTTGAATGCCATAAGGCCATATTTCTGAAACGACAGGGATACCACTTGCAAGTAATTTCTTCGAGCCTAAGAAGACATATCCCTCGTAGCCTTGTACGTCAATCCAAACAATAGCAATATCTTTGTATAATTTTTCATCCAGGTCGGTGAGCAAATTATCAAGTGTATTGGCTTCAACGCTTATCACCGGCCGTTTTGATTCTTCAAATAGTTCTTTGGCTTCCAGCCCGGAAGATGATTTTCGAACCCTGTGATCGCCATAGTTATTTTCACTTATTTCAAATTGAAGAAGGGATTGGCTATCTGACACGGCGTAATTCAGGCAGGTGATAACACGTTCCAGGTGGTTTTGCGCGACATTGTGCTTAAGGGCTGCAAAATTCCGTGGTTCTGGCTCGATGGCGATTGCCTTTTCCACTTCACCGGTGACAATCATCCCGATGGAAATTATGCCGTTATTTGCCCCAATGTCTAGAACAGTACCACTTCCTTTGGTTCGGTGGCTATAGCTTCGGACAAAGTTCATTGCAGTTTCAACCAGATCGAGCTCATATTGTCGATGGATATAAAGTGATCTGCTAATTGGGTCGTCGACGTCTAAAGAAAGAGTGAACCGGCCCTGTTTTGTCGCAAGTGTTACCGATTTCATTAATTTCCTGCTGATATGCCAAAGCCCAAGTCGATATTTCGCGTAAATCAGCCGCAACACCTTAGTCACAAGGGTCAAAATTTTCATACGTCTTTCCTTTTTGTGTGTATTTCAAAGGAACCTCAAAGATCCAGTTACTACTATAGAATAGGTCTCCTCGTTTTGCAACATAATGCAAAAAGTCCGTTATGCTCAAGGCTTGAAACGTTTGCGCATAATGTCAAAGGTATTCCTGGCATCGCCTGCCGGACCTTCACGACCCACGTAGTAGTAGGTTGCGTCTGTATCGTAAGTTATGCCGCCGTTGATGCCAACAATCCACTGTAGTTGCGCCCGTTTAAGTTGCCGGTCACCCTGTGTCATTTGACCTTCAGGCAGGATGAGTGTGATGGGGCGCTGTCCCAGGGCTTGTTCAAGTTTATCGAGGCTGGCGCGAATTTCGGGGAAAATCCCTTTGGGTGACACTTTCTGGATCTCGCGCAGGTTGCGGTGTGTATCAGAATGGGAAGCCACCTCCCAGCCAAGGGCGCTCAGTTCTTTCAGGGTCGCGACGGTTTCGGGGTAGGCATAATCGCCTTCGGTGACAATGCCGAGCACAGCCGGGTAACCTGCCGCTTTGAGCATCGCGATCATTTCCAGCACGCTTGGGTCGATCGGGTAACGCAGGTAAATATCGTCGATGGTGAAAATAAATAGCTGTCCCTGTTGTGTGGCGGTGATAGCAGGGTTGGCGCTGATGTCGCGGTAGGTAACCACCTTCAAATTGCTGGCTTTTACGACTTCAATGAAATCGGCCAGGAAGGTAACTGCATCGAAGCTTGTGTTGCGGCGATGCAACATCAGCGTCATGGGTGTCTGGCGGGTTATTGGCAGGGGCGTGGGCGAGGCTGCCGGGGTGGCTGGCAAGGTGGGTGAGGGCAGCGGTGTGATGGTTGGGGTTTGGGTGGCGGTGGCAGCCTGGGTTAAGGTGGGGGTTGGCGGTGCCGAGGTGGGAGCGGGCGGGAGGCTGGGTGTGCAGGCGGCGGCCAGGACCAGCAGCAAGCCCAGCAGGCTGTGATAGAGTTTCATCTTTACCCTCTTGCTAAGGTTCGGTACAATCTTGCTAATAAACTTGGTTTGGATGGAGTTTTGCATGAACATTTTTGATATTTCCCTGACAATTTCCCCTGCCATGCCGGTTTGGCCCGGCGACCCGGCCGTCAGGCTGGAACAAGTCGAGTCGATCGACAAGGGCGACCCGGTCAATGTAACTCGTCTCGACCTTTCTGCCCATACGGGTACGCACGTCGATGCGCCGCATCATTTTCTCAACGACGGCCGTACCGTTGAGTCGCTGTCGTTGGAGGTGCTAACCGGGTTGTGTTACGTCGTCCAATTGCCTGACGCCGTCGACGAGATCAGCGCCGAGGTGCTGGCGCGTATTCCCATTGCGGAGGGAACCACCCGCATCCTGTTTGGCACGCGCAACTCGCGCTGGTGGGCGCAGGGTAATAATCAGTTCCAGACCGATTTTGTGGCCGTCAGCGAAGATGGGGCGCAATGGTTGGTGGAGCACGGTATCCGCCTGGTCGGTATCGATTACCTGTCCGTTGCACCCTTTGGCGATTCCACCCCGACGCATGAAGTTTTGCTCAAAGCGGGTGTGGTGGTGCTGGAGGGGATTAACCTGTCCCAGGTTCCGCGCGGGTTTTATACCCTGTATTGCCTGCCGCTCAAATTGTCTGGCAGTGACGGCGCACCGGCGCGGGCCATCCTGGTTTCGTGACGCTAAGTCGAGGGGATGGGCAGGGTGTAGCCCCCATCCACTACAATTGTCTGGCCGATGATCATGCGTGCGGCGGGGGAGCACAAGAAAGCGACCACCCCGGCCACATCTTCCGGGCTAATCAGTCGCCCGGCGGGCACTTTTTCGATAAACTTTTGCAGGATATTTTCCTTGCTTTGCATCGAGGCGAAATGACTCAGCGCCTCGGTCTCAACCACGCCCGGTGATACGGCGTTGACGACAATGTTTTTGTGGACCAGTTCCACGCCCAGGTAGCGGGTGACGGCTTCGAGGGCGGCTTTACTGGCCCCAACCACCACGTAGTCAGGCAGCACACGGGTAGAGCCGCCACTGCTAATGCTGACAATCGCGCCGCCGCCGCGTTTTTCCATTAACGGAACCGCCTTCTGCGCCGCGAAAAGCAGCGAGCGGGCGTTGATGTTCATCGTCCAATCCCAGCCTTTGGGTTTTTGCTCCAGCGCGGGGCGGTTGTATCCCGAGGCGGCATTGTGGATGAAGAAATCCAGCCCGCCGAAACTTTTTTCGGTCTCAACAAACAGATGTTCCAGGTCGTCCAGGTCGCCCACATCCGCTTTCACCAACAGGGCACGGCGACCCAACGCCTCGACCTGGCGGGCGGTTTCCTCGGCGGGTGCGCGATTGCGGAAAAAGTTGATGACCACATCTGCGCCGAGGCTGGCGAAGTGCAACGCAATGGCGCGCCCAATCCCGCGCCCGGAGCCGGTGACGAGGGCGATTTTTTGGGTAAATGGCATCGATAAAGTTCCTGTGGGTGGGGATTTCTGCGAGGTTTAGGGTGTCGAAAGCCAATCAAAGTTCAGGGTTAAGTCTGAGCAGTCGAAGCGGTTGCCGCAGTTGGGGCAGGTGATTTTGCACAATTTTTCGACCATGGGGTAACCACAGCGGTCGCACAGGTGAGTTTTCTTCTGTGGGGTGGGGGCAGGGGACGCTTCTTTATTCATAATCGATGGCTTTGAAGAGCGACCGGTCGAATTCGGCGATGCGCTCTGGCCCGAGGCGGGTGAGCGCTTCCATAACGGTCAGCAGGCTGCGGCGCAGTGAATCGACGTTAACGCCGCGGCAGGTGGCCGGCCACGGGTTCAGGAGCGGCTGGCAGCGAGCGAAAACCTTCGTTGCCCCGGCATAATTCCCGCGGGTGATGTGCAGGTACACGACGGCTGCCTGCAAAATGCCCTGGTACAGTGCGCGAATCTCGCCTTTTTCGTCGCGCCAGGCTTCTTCGAGCAGTTCGTGGGCTTCAAAATATTCGCCAGCATTGAAGAGTTCCAACCCGCGACGGGCAAATGGATGGAGTGGGGCTGAACAATCGCTCATGCGCGGAGTATATCACAGGGAATTCGGGTAAAATATTGCTACATGCGTAAACTTTTGGAGTATAAAGCGACAATTTTGTTGCTGGCGGTGGCCGGGCTGGTTGGGTTGGGATTACTGGCTGCCGCTTTACGCGAGTTCCAGTTTCGCCCGGCCAGTCCGCTGCCCTTTTCTTTTTCCCTGACGGCCCCTGGTGTTGGTGCTGGCGAAGCGCGTTTCCCCCTTTTGACATTTTTGGTGATCGTTGCGGTGGCGCTGGTGATCCTGGCGTTGATTGTGGCTATTTTTAATCCGGCGGCGCGCAAACGATTGCTGTTGAGTCTGCTGCGCTTTGGGCTGACCTTGCTGGCGGTCTGGTTGCTGATGGATGTTGCCGACCTGCGTGTGAAAATGACTGAAGCGATGATGGCTGCGCCCCCGCCTGCGGTGGTGGATGTTTCAGGCTTTGCGGCCGGGGAAACCCCTGTTTTTGAGCCTCCGCAGGTTAGTTCAAATATGGTTTTCCTGATCAGTTTTGGGCTGGCCTTAGGGATGGTGCTTTTGGGCTGGTTCATTTATACGCGTCGGCCTAAGGGAGGGCGGCATTCGGCCAAAGAAGAATTGGCCGGAATTGCCCGCCAGGCGCTCAGTGGTTTGCAAGACGGCCAGGATTGGGATGAAGCAATTGTGCAGGCTTATGTGCGCATGAATGAAGTCGTCACGGCTGAGCGGGGCCTGATTCGCCAGTTGGGGACCACCCCGGCCGAATTTGCCTTGCGTATGGAGCGCGCCGGGCTGCCCGGCGAGGCGGTGCGAACGCTGACGCGTCTGTTTGAGCAGGTGCGTTATGGCGGCCGCAAATCGGATGCGCAGGAGCGTGACCTGGCCGCGGCGGCGTTGAACGCTATTTTGCGCGCCTGTGGGGTCAACCCATGAAGCGTACCCGTTTAATCTTTTTGCTTGTTGTGTGGCTGGTGGCTGCGCTGGCGCTGGCTTTCCCGTTGCGTGAAACAGCTCGCCAAATGATTGTGATGCCAGTGGCGTACCTGTGGTGGATTTTGGGTTTGGTATACCGTTCCATTCCACAGCCTTTTGTGTGGGTTTTCGTGGTTGTGGCAATGATTTACCTGGCGCTGGGCAGTTTCTTTCGCAGTGGGCTCCCGCGCCGCGCGCCGCCTGTTCGCGCGGTGGAACAGCGCGGTCCGGTGGCAGAAATGGCGCGCATCCTGTCGCATAAAGGCGATGGGGTCTATTTTAAATGGCAGGTGGCGCGCACCCTGTCTGAAATCGCTATGGACCTGCAAGAACTGCGTACACATACCAAGCCTACCAACCTGGAAGTCGATACCTCCGCTGCGCCCCAGGCGGTACAGCGCTATCTCGATGCCGGATTGCACACCAGTTTTTCCGATTACCCGCTGCCTGGCCCTTTCCAGCCCCGGCTCCAGACGCCTTTTGATGCCGACCTGGGCCCGGTGCTCGATTATCTTGAGTCTCAAACGGAGATGGATGATGTTGTCAGACCTTCATGATGTTGCCTTGCTGGGTCAAAAAGTGGTTGCTGAAGTGGAACGCGCCGTGGTGGGCAAACGCGCCCTGCTCGAAGATGTGATTTGTGCTGTCATCTCGGGCGGGCACGTGCTCTTTGAAGATTTCCCCGGCCTGGGCAAAACGCTTATCGCCCGCAGCTTTGCCAGCGCCCTCGGCCTGGATTTTAAGCGCATCCAGTTCACCCCCGATCTCCTGCCCGGCGACATTACCGGCGGCTACATCTTCAATCGCGCCGAAAATCGCTTTGAACTGCGCAAAGGCCCCATTTTTGCCAACCTGATCCTGGCCGATGAAATCAACCGTGCTTCGCCCAAAACCCAGTCGGCGTTGCTGGAGGCCATGCAAGAAGCGCATGTCACCCTGGAAGGCGACACCATGCCGCTGCCGGAGCCTTTCCTGGTGCTGGCTACCCAGAACCCGATCGAGTATGAAGGCACTTTCCCGCTGCCCGAGGCGCAGCTCGACCGCTTCATGCTCAAGCTGACAGTCGGTTACCCATCGCTGGCCGAAGAAAAAGAGATATTGCAGCGCCGCCATGTGCGCCGCCAGGATGACGTCACCCTGCTGCCTGTTACCAGCGCCGAAGACGTGCTTGAAATGCGCCGCCTGGCCGAAGCGGTCCATGTTGATGGTGACCTGGAAATGTACATTGCCCAACTGGTGCACGAAACTCGTCTCGACCGGCGTGTGGCGGTTGGGGCATCGCCGCGTGCTTCGCTGGCTTTCTTAAAAACAGCTCGCGCCCGTGCGGCTTTGCTGGGGCGTTCGTACATCACCCCCGATGACATTAAACACTTTGCCGTACCGGTGCTCAGCCACCGCCTGATTATGCAGCCAGAGTTCTGGATGGGTCGCCGTGTGGCCGAAGAAGTTATCGCCGACGTGCTGAACAAGGTTCCCGTCCCGGTGCTCAAAGGCCGCTAATATTCCCCAGACTTCACCCCAAATCCCTTGTCGCGCCCACTCCTGCTTGGCATCTTGCTCTTCTACCTGCTGATCGGCGGCCTGGCTACCTTCAGCCCGCTGTGGTTGGAACTTGCCATCCCGCTGGCGGTTTACCTGGTTGCCGGTTTGTTGCTGGCCCCCGAGCGTGTTCACCTGCGCGCCGAACGTTCGCTCAGCCTCGAGCGCGCCATCCCCGGCCAGCCGGTCATCGTCACCCTGTTAATCACCAACGACGGTCCAACCATCCGCCAACTACTCCTGCGTGACACGCTCCCGCCTTTTGTTGAACTGCTCGAAGGCTCGAACACTCGCCTGGTCTCGCTTCGGAGTGGTGAAACCTTGCAGTGGCGTTATACCTTCAGCGGCAGGCGAGGTTATCACCAGTTTGCCGGTGTTGAAGCCAGCGCGGGTGACCCCCTGGGCGTTGTATCCATCCGCCAAACCCTGCCAACCGGCGGGCAGATCCTGGTCCTGCCGCGTGTCCCGCGTGTGCGCCGGATTGCCATCCGTCCGCGTGTCACGCGTGTTTATTCTGGCACAATCCCGGCCCGGCAGGGCGGAACCGGCATCGACTTTTTTGGGGTGCGCGAGTACCAGCCTGGCGACCCAACACATGCCGTCAACTGGCGCGTTTCGGCCCGCCACGAGCAAGCCTTGTTTGCCAATGAATATGAACAAGAACGTGTTGCCGATGTGGGCCTGATCCTGGACGCTCGCCGCATTTCCAATGAGTTAGGCGGCGGGTTATCCATCTTTGAACATTCCGTGCTGGCCTCTGCCTCGTTGGCCGATTCCTTTTTATCGGCGGGCAACCGCGTTGGCCTTTTGGTCTATGGCTTATACATCAATTGGACCAATCCGGGCTATGGCAAATACCAGCGTGAAAACATCCTGCATTCCCTTGCGCGCGCCTACACAGCCGACAGCCAGGTTTTTGCCGGTATCTCCATCCCGCGCCGTCTCTTTCCCACCCATTCACAGATCGTTTTTATTAGTCCCCTGCTCAGCGACGATGTCGAGCCGCTCATCCGCCTGCGCGCCGATGGATACCCGCTGATTGTCGTCAGCCCCAATGCCGTCCGCTTCGAGGCTGCCCACCTGCCGCAGACCGACACCATCCGCCTTGCTGCGCGCATTATGACCTTGCGGCGGCGCATCACGCTGCAGCGCTTACAACATGCCGGGATCCAGGTCGTCGATTGGGACGTTGACCAACCTTTTGAGCAGATTGTCGAAGGGATACTCTCGCGGCCCCCGGCTTACCTGCGCGCCATTGGCGGTGGAGGCCCCCTGTGACCCGGTATTTTATTTATGGATTATTGGGGCTGGGATTTTTGGCCCTGGCCGCTGGCTGGTTCCTGATCGGAATCTGGCCGGTTGCTTTGGCGTTGCTGCTCCTGGCCGCCCTGATCCTGTATCTCGTTAAACGGAATTTTACCTATCTCTCAGCGTTGACTTTTACCCTGCAAACGGTGGCTGCTTCCGTGGGCCTGTTGCGCGGCATCGACCTTTCGCTGGCGCTGCTTGGTTTTATTTGCGCCCTGGCCGCCTGGGACCTGGATGGTTTTGCGCGCCGCCTGGCTTACGCAGCCCCCGACGACAACCTGCCCTATCTCGAACGCCAGCATTTTTTGCGTGTTGGTCTTATTCTCCTGCTGGGGCTGGCAATCAGCTATGTGACCCTCAATATCCGCGTTGGTTTCAGTTTCGACCTGGCGATTGGCCTGGTTTTACTGACCTTTGTGGGCATTGGCGCACTTATTGGCTGGCTGCGCCGCGCCGAAAGCTAACATCCTCCCAGGCCTGCTTAAACTGCAACATCCCCGTTGCTCAAGCGGGGATGTTGCATTCAGAGGAGGAGAGAGGAGTTATCGATCGGAGAATTCTGCTTCTACAGTGTGCCCGGCCACTGGTGCGGGGTCGGCGATGATGAAAAGCCTGCCCCACGAAAGATCACCATCTTGTTCGATACAGGTTTGCAGGGTCACGTGATAATCACCCGCATACACCTGGTTGAAAACTTCTGTAACAGTGAACTCGTCGCCTGTTTCCAGGTCGATGAAGTTCGTATAAGGGCTGGTGGGGTTGACTGCCCGATAGCGCAAAACTTTTTGCACCACAAAGGCCTCCACTTTTCCATTTCCGTAAACCAGTTTTACCCGGTCGCCAACCTGCAGGCTGGAGAAGTATTTCCCGGCATGGGTGTTGTGTGCCAGCAAGCCAATGTTGCCGTAGTTTCGCGCCATCCCAAACTGGGTGACCACTTCGTCGGCGGAGGAAACGTAACCGGGGTTTTCGGCGGGCTGCTGGACGATTCGCATCGCCAGCTTGCCTTCCACATACACCCCGCGCAGCACCCCGCTCCAGCCGTTGCGCACATTGGTGACGAAATTGTTCAGACCTGGGATATCAGCACCGGCTTCAGCATGCACCGGGAAAGCCGCGGTGAGGGCGAAGAAGAGGATGCTGAGGATTGCGAGGGTCTGAAGAAAACGCCTGGGTGTCATTTTTTACTCCAAAATGGCACCCGGCACGCGCAGACCTGGAAATTCCTTGTCTTCGGCAGCTCGGCGGTCATGACCTTGTTAGGCCGTAGACCCGTAGCTTTGCGTCGCCGGCTTTCGCCGGGTTTGCCATTATCGAACTTGGATAAGTTGTAACTTCAATCTTATTCTACATGTTTTACCTGTGAGTGGCTTTGCAGGCAGTTTGCGTATGGTTTACAGGCTTGCAAACCATTTTTCTGTTTCTTGGGGGGTGGTGAAGTGCAGCACGGTGAGATGGGTATGCTGCGCCTGGCTCAGGATTTGCGGAATTTCACGTTTGCGCCGCCAGTAGGTTTTGAAAAGCCAGTGCCAGAGCGAATCTTGCGACCAAAGTTTGAGGTGCGGCCAGATGGGTTCGTAGTTGCTGCCCCACAGCAGCTCACGCGTCCACCAGCGGCGGAAAATGCGCAGGGTCAGCCGCCAGAAGATTGTCCACAAGGAATAATCCAGCCACAGTACAGCTTCGGCGCGCGGCCAAGTGATATCGCGGACGACGCTGTAATTTCCCGCAACAACCCAGCGAGGCGTGCGGGTAGATTGGTCGGCCAGGGCGCGGAATTCATCGTCGCTGGCTTCGGTCCAGTTGGGGCGCCAGTGCAGGGCATCCAGCTCAATAAAATCAAGGTTTAGTTTTTGGGCCAGTTTTTCAGCCAGGGTCGATTTGCCCGAGCCGGTTGTGCCGATGACAACCAGCCGGGTATAGGGAAAGGGTTCCATAGGCTCCTCGTTTGAAAAAAGGCGGAAAAGGGCATTAATTATATCAGCAAGCTTACGATGCGTGCGATACCCCCGGCCGGGCGATTTGTGATAGGATTACCGGGCAGTCCCTGCCAAATTCCACTACGAGGTTTCCATGTTTGAACTTCCCGATGATGAAATCCTGCCCCTTTCGCGTGAGCATGTCTTTTGGACCTGGTCGGCGCAAGCCAAAGTGAACCCGATCGCCGTTAAGCGCGCCAAAGGCGTGTATTTTTGGGATGTAAACGAAAAACGTTATCTCGATTTCAACTCGATGACCATGTGTGTCAACATTGGACACGGCAATGAGCGGATTATCCGCGCTATGCAAGAGCAAGCCGCCGAGCTGCCGTACGCCGCGCCGGGCATGACCACCAAAATCCGCGCCATCGCTTCAAAAGCGGTGGCTGATGTGACTCCCGGCGGGGCGCTTTCAAAGGTGCTGTTTACGCTGGGAGGCGCCGATGCCAATGAGAATGCCATCAAACTGGCGCGAGGTTACACCGGGCGACACAAAATTCTCGCCCGTTACCGATCGTATCACGGCGCTTCTGCCGGGGCGATGGCTGCCACCGGTGACCCGCGTCGTCATATGTGGGAACCCAACCTGATGCCGGGCGTGGTGCATTTCCTCGACCCGTATCGTTATCGCTCGACCTTCCATCGCTCTACCCCGAACATCTCCGAGGCGGAGTTTACACGCGATTACCTGAACCATCTCGAAGAAATCATTTTGTACGAAGGGCCCGAGACGATTGCAGCCATTTTGATGGAAAGTGTAACGGGCACAAACGGCATTATCATCCCACCGGCCGGTTATATGCAGGGTGTGCGCGCCCTGTGTGACCGGTATGGGATTGTCATGATCGCGGATGAGGTCATGGCCGGGTTTGGCCGCACCGGCAGGTGGTTTGCCATCGAACATTGGAATGTTACGCCGGATATCATCACCATGGCCAAAGGATTGACCAGCGCTTATGCCCCGTTGGGCGCAGTGGCGATGAAACCAGAAATTGCCGCGGCCTTTGACGAGCATGTCTTCGAATCAGGGTTGACTTATACCTCGCACCCGATTTCGCTGGCAGCGGCGGTGGCCAACATTGCAGCGATGAAGGACGACCAAGTGGTGGAGCATGCGGCGGCGATGGGGCCGATCCTCCATAAAATGCTGGCCGACCTGGGTGAAGCACATCCATCGGTGGGGGAGGTGCGTTCGATTGGGTTGTTTGGGATTCTGGAACTGGTAAAGAATCGCGAGACTCGCGAGCCGATGACCCCCTGGAACGGCTCGAGCCCGGAGATGGTGGCTTTCCGAAAATATTGCCTGGAGCATGGCTTGTTCCTGTACACTCACTGGCATACCGTGTTAGTGATCCCGCCGCTTATCATCACCGAAGAGCAGCTGCGGGAGGGTTTTGCGGTGCTCGACAAGGCGCTGGAGATTACCGACCAGGCTGTTAGCGGTTAGGTTTTGCGAAAATAAACAAAAACAGGAATGAGAGAACTCTCATTCCTGTTTTTGTTGGCCGCCAGCCGGGTCAACCTTCTATCACCTTTTTGATGGTGGCATTAAGCGTGTCGAGGGTGGTGCGCAACTGGCCTTTGACCATATCTTCGACGCCAGGAAACCCGCCAGTGATGACTGTATCCATTTGGGTGGTGAGTTTGGTCCCGGCCCCAGATGGCTCTAGCAGGTAGCTGGTGGTGACCGGCGAAGCCGGGGCGGAAGCCAGGGTCTTTACCGAGAATTGCCGGTTGGTTTCGAACGCTACAATCTCGTTCTCAGAGGAGAATTCACGACCCATCACGTCGGTCTTGACGGTGTAACGTGTCCCAACCGTCAGCGGTCCACTCAGGCCAATCGATTTGATGCTGGGCTGGAGCAGTTTTTGGTTTTCGAGATTGGTGAGAAAGGCAAAAACTGCTTCTACAGGTTTTGCAATTTGCACCGACGTTTCAATAATCGCCATATGTCCTCCACTTATATTCGGATAATGATTGTCGATAATATTTTATCCGTGATGGGGAGGTTGGGCCTATAGCCCGTTAGGGGGAAGCGATTGCCTGGGGCATTTTAGGCCGCGATGCGGCGCACTTCGAAGATTTGGATACTTTCTGCGCCGAGGGGTAGCACCAAACCAGCGCGAAACTCGTCTGCTGTCACGGTGCTGAGGGTGGCGCCATCGAGGATGGAGGTCAGGCGATAGCATGCGGAGCCGGGCAGCGGGAGCTGTATGGCGGCTTGGTCGAGGCCGCTTTCATTGCGGAACAGGACGATGAGGCCTTCCCCGGCCTGGCTGAGCCGGGCAAAACCATCCCAGGTGACAACGCCGGGCTGCTGCCAGTTTCCAAGTGGGAAAAAGCTATCTGAAAGGTCGATTTCGCGGCGCAGGGCCTTGTGCCAGCGAATTTTATCGGCCGCCCAGGCGATTTGTTCGGCGCTTAACTGGCGCAGGTCTCCCAACAGCAGCGGACAAGAACCCAGCGCTGTGGCAATCTTCTCGCGCAGGTCGCCGGTTTCGGCGCGCAGGTTGCCGATGAGCAGGGTTTCAACCGGGATGACCAGGGAACGCTGGTAGAGCAGGGTGCGCGCCTGGCGCGGCCCGGCGCCGTGATGGCTGTTATCGCCCACGTTGCTGAGCCAGGTGAGATCGGCGGCGCGCAGCAACCCATAATCGACGGTGTGTTTTTGGCCCCACAGCTCAAAGGTCAGGTCGATGAGCAGCTCGGGGTGACGGGCGTATACGGCGGCGGTAATGGCGGCAATCGCTTCATAGATGCGTACCACTGATTCGGCAGCGGTGGCATGTTCGTGACCGGGGGCGTGACAGCCGGGGGCTTCGCCATAAGCGTTGAAAACGGTGGTCAGGTCCAGCTTGAGATAGGCCAGGTGATAACGTTCCACCAGGTCAATCAGGCGGGCGGCGGCCTGCTGGCGGTATTCGCTGGCCAGGCACATCACCACTTGTTCGCCCATGGCGGTGAGGGTGGTTTTGACCTGGCCGTGGGCGTCGCGGCATTGGCTGGCAGCCAGGGAGGGCTCGGTGGCAACCAGGGCCGGGTCGACCACCGAAAGCGGGGCCCACAGCCCCAGGCGCATTCCATGGGCTTCGACCCGGCTGCGAACGTGTTCCAGACCATTTGGAAACCGGTCCGGGCTGTGGGTGTTGTGGCCATACTGTGATTGCCAGCCATCATCGATGGTAAAGATCTCGAAACCCATGCGGGCGGCAATGGGAATGAGTTCGAGGACGGTTGTCTCGTTGATGCCGGTCCCGAATGGGTCCCAGGTGTTGAAGTGCCAGGCCGGGAGTTGGCCCGGTTTTGGCAGGATGTTGGCAATTGCGGCGGGCAGCACCCAGCGCGGCGAGGCCTGGGGCGGGGTTTCACAGGTCAAAACCAGGCTGGCGAGGGCGGTTTCCCAGCTTTCGCCGGGTGCCAGGTGCATTTCTAGCGGGAATAAGTCGGTGTCGTAAAGCAGGCGCACAAAACCTTCCCAGAACCAGGCCCCGGTTTCGACACGCTTGACGTGTCCGGGCGCTTCGTTGAGGGCAAAGACTTTCTCGCCTGTGCGCGGGTTGGAGAATACGACGGCGCAATCGTCAACACGACCGGTGATAAAGGTTTCGCGTGGCTGTGAGCCGTAGTGAGCGTTAAGCTGCAACTCGCCAGGGGTTGCGATTCCCACGGGCAGGCTTTCGATGGCGAGGCGGGTAAGGGTGATGGGTTGGCCGCCCGTGTTCGTGAGGCGATATTTTTTGTCGCTGCGCGAGGCCTGGCAGCGATAGCTGACCTGGATTTCAAGCGCCAGGGTTGTATGGCGCAGGGTAAGAACGAGCGGCCAGGCCGGGTCGCTGGTAGATGCGTCCAGCAGGCGCCAGTGGTCGCCCAGGCTGGTAACGCGCTGTCCATCAACACAAAAGTCAAACTCTGGCGAAGGCCCTGCCCCGGCGACCAGGTCGGTGCCGGTGCGCAGGTGGATAAAGTGGGTGGTGACCAGCCCGCGCGTGGGGTCAAAGCTGAGATGGCGTTGCAGCGTTTGGCTAGAGATTTCCCAGGAATGGGACATGAGCGAATTCCTTCAATTTAGTCGCAGTTGGGCTGGCCGAGGAAACAGGGCATCTGGTCGAACAGGATGCTGCCCCATAGCCAGGCGAGCAGGATGAGGGCCAGGCCACTCAACAGCAGCTCAGCCAGGTTGGCCTTTGGTGCGCGCAGCTTGCGGAAGAGTGTTATGAGGATAAAGGTAAATGCTGCCGGGAGCAGCCACAGGATGGCAAATAGTTCAAAAGGGAAAGCTTCGTTGAAACCACGCCGGTTGAACCATTCGAGCAGCATCATGGGGATGACGAGCAGGGTGCCCAAAATGGCCGGGATGCGCAGGTCTGACAAGGTAAGTTTTATGAGTTTCTCCTTTATGGGGTATGCAACAGATTTAAGCGGCTTTTAGGGCGTAAGTTCCACGGTAAAGGTCCACGGGCCGCTGTAGAGCTGGCCGCGCTCTTCCAGGTAGGTGTAGTAGGCCTGTTTGGGAGCCAGGCCGGGGTAGTCACGGGCCAGTTGTTCGCCCAGCAAAACGTCGGGTTGCAGTTTGTCGAGTTGCGGGATGGTGAGGGTGAGCGATTTTGGCGCATTGCTGCCGATGGGAAACCCGGCCTTGATACAGCGCCCATCCTTGACCGGCGCGCTCCAATAGGGTTCGCTCCCGGCAGTCCGATCCCCGCCCAGGGCTGAATCGAAGGGCACGCTGTAGTTCAGCGGGGTGGCCTCTTGTCCGTCAATCTGCAAGGTGGATTGGCTGCCGATGTTCCAGTCTGCGAAGGAGGGTGACGGAAAACACAGGTAGATTTGCGTAAAGTTGGGCGCAACGGTGACGCTGTCGAGCAGCAGCGCCAGGTTGTTGGCGGTAACGGTTTGAGCGGGCCTGAAGCGCACGTCTGGCTGGATGGGCAGGTCGAGGTCGAAGCGGAAGCGTGCCAGGATTTTTTCATAGTTGGGGGCATCGGTGACGTTAAAGGCAAACTGGCCCTTGAGGCGTTCCCCTTTAAGCAAGGTGACGGGTACAAACTCAAACAGAATCAGGGCCGGGTCTACCGCCGGGCCCCAGCCGCCGCTGGTATTGATCTGTGCGCCGCTTTCATCAAGCAAGTTGGGGCTTTCGATGCGCCCGTAGTAGTGCTGGCTGCCAAAAGTTGCTTCGCCGCCGGTTAACCGTACGACAAAGAGCACATGCGAGCTATCAACGTGATAGGACTCGATCGCTGCGGTGTAGCCGTCGACTGTGTGGGCCGGGATCACCGGGTTTGATGGCGGCAAGGTTGGGGGCGTGGTGGGAGTGGCCGGTTCTGTTGGGGTCGGGCTGGCAAGCGGCAGCGCGGTAGCCGGTGGCGAGCTTCGATCCGGCGAGGTTGGGTTGGTCAAGAGCAAGACGATGACCAGGGTGGTTGTCGATATCCCAGCGAGCAGGTAGATTAATTTTTTCATGTCGATTCTCCGTAAAATGGATTGGAGACCATTTTCGGCTGAATCGCTGGTTTTTGCAGCTGTGGATTTTACCTGGTTTCGACTTGCGGATTGCCGCAAAGCGCTGTCGGCCAGTTTTAGGATGGCTTCGGAGCGGGAATTGACACCCAGCTTGGCGTAAATGTTGCTAAGGTGAAATTCGACCGTTCGGTTTGCGCGGCCCAATTCCAAGGCTATTTGCTTATTGCTTTTCCCCTGCAATAATAGTCCAATCACTTCCTTTTCACGTTCGCTAAACAGGGTTTCGTCAACAGGCATTGCGCGATCTTTCAAACGCCCGCCGGGTGGAGGTGTTTTTCGAAGCACACGCTGTTTTCAACCCCGGCATACTGGCCATAGTTTGGAATGAGCGCGTAGCCGTTTTTGCGGTAGAGAGCAATGGCCTCGGGCTGTTTTTTACCGGTTTCGAGGATGCAGCGCGTGCAGGACAGCTCTGCGGCCCATTTTTCCAATTCTGCCAGGACGATGGAAGCAACGCCTTTCCCGCGGCTGGCCGGGGAGGTGTACATGCGTTTGACTTCCATGGTGCCGGGCTCATATTCTTTAATCGCGCCGCAGCCGATGGGGATGCCATTTTCGTAGGCTACCACCACCTGCTTCAACCTGTTAATTTTGTTGAACTGGGCATAAAAAGCATGTTCCTGCCCATCGCGTTCGGCCAGGTCGGCGTCGAGGAATTTGACCAGACCGATAAAATCGGGGTTTTCGGAGTTTGTGCGGGTTAATATCAGCATAGGTGTATTTGTGTTAACGGGTTTGTTGTTTTTCAAAGGCTTTTTTCATCAGGTGTGAAATAGGGAGTAGCAGCAGCCAGCCGGGCCAGTTTTTGGGGAACAGGGTCATGCTGCGGATGATGCGGGTTCCGGCTGGGATGGGGCTAAAGTCCCAGGTTTCGATAAAGTGGGTTGCCAGGTGGCTGACGGGCGGCTGGAATTCCTGGAATTTGAGTGACAGCCCCTTGGCATCCCAGCGGATAATTTCCTCGATGTGCGATGAGCCGTCCCTGTTTTGAACCCGGATGCGTGTCCCGACCCACCCATGGGTGCGTGTCTCGAAACGGGCTTCCTTGATGCCCGGCAAAAAGGCATATCCTTCAAATTCTGGCCAGCGCTCGAGGGTTAAGACCTCCTGGCAGATTTCTTGCGGGGATTGGGCCGTTTCGCCGTGGATTTTGATCTCGATCGGTTTCATTCTGCTTTCTCTAAAATTGACCAGCTTGTAATGAGAATCTTTGAGTATGCAAACCTCTAACTTTGAGGAGGTCTTTGGGGAAGTTTCAAGCGCCGTTGGCCTGTTTTTAGGCACTTTCAAAGATTATATGCTAAAAGATCGTCCCTCGGCAGCGTGGTTTTATTCTTGGAGCGGGTCTGCAACTTTCCCTGGTTTGCCGCATCTGATAAAATGTACCCATTCAACGAAACGAGGTTCAATCCCATGACATTTAACCTTAGCGGTTTTACCACACCCTCCAGCAGCAATGGCTCTGAAAAACACGTCAAAGTGCTTGTGCTTGGCTCTGGGCCGGCCGGGTTGTCGGCTGCGCTGTACGCTGCACGCGCCGAACTGGCGCCGGTTGTGTTGACCGGCATGGAGCTGGGCGGCCAGGCGGCCCTCACCCATACCATCGAAAATTATCCCGGCTTCCCCGAAGGCGTGGGCGGCTCACAGTTGGGCGAATTGTTCCAGAAACAGGCCGAACGTTTTGGGGCCGTGGTCGAGTTCGATACCGCCCAGGCGGTCGATCTTAGCCAGCGCCCTTTCAAAATCACCACCGACAATGGCCTGTACCTGGCCGATACCCTGATTATTGCGACGGGCGCGCGTCCCAACCATCTTGAAATCCCCGGAGAATACGAAATGACCGGCAAGGGCGTTTCGTACTGCGCCACCTGTGATGGCTGGTTCTTCAAGGATAAAAAAGTTGTCGTGGTTGGCGGCGGCGATTCTGCGCTTGAAGAAGGCTTGTTCCTGACCCGTTACGCTTCCTCCGTCACCATTATTCACCGCCGCGATACCCTGCGCGCCGGAAAAGTGCTCCAAAACCGTGCTTTCAACAATCCCAAGGTTAACTTTGTCTGGAATACAGTCGTTACCAGCGTCAACGGCAGCGACAAGCTCACCACCCTTAGCCTGAAGGATGTTGTCAGCGGGGCTGAATCGACCCTGGACACCGATGGTTTGTTCATCTTTATCGGACACACTCCCAACACGCAGATGTTTAAGGGGCAGTTGGAGATGGATGAAGGCGGCTATATCCAGGCCAATCACCTGATGGAAACCAACGTCCCGGGTGTCTTTGTGGCCGGTGAAGTGGCCGATAATCATTTTCGGCAGGTTATTACTTCGGCGGGGATGGGCGCGGCTGCGGCTATCCAGGCGACCCACTTTCTTGAAAAAGAAACTTCTGCCGAAACCAGTCTCTAAAGACCTTTGCCCCTGGGGCGGAGGAACTGCCTCTGCCCCAGGGGATGAAGAATTTTGCATCGCCCCGATTCAAAGCCGGTACTCTGTGAAAAATCTAATCGTGTGGCCCATTTCCAACGGAGACAAGCGCAAATTTTGCGTGAAGTCTCCTTTTTTGTTACAATTTCGCCCGAAAAGGTGATGAAAGTCGCTTCGCCCTACCGCCCGGTAGGGTATAAAATAAAATACATTTTTGCTTTTTTGGAGGAGCAATGGCGAAAGTTTCTATCATTGGCGCGGGTATGACCGGCGCCTCGACCGCACTGTGGCTGGCCGAACGTGAAATTGCCGACCTGGTTCTTGTGGACATCGTGGAGGGTGTCCCGCAAGGCAAGGCCCTCGACCTGCTTGAAGCGATGCCCATCATCGGTGAAGATGTCGATATTGTGGGGTCCAATGGCTACGAAGCCACCGCCGGGTCCGACATTATTGTCATCACCGCCGGTCTGCCGCGCAAACCTGGCATGAGCCGTGACGACTTGCTGACCGCCAACGCAGAGATTGTCGGCAAAGCCGCCACCGAAACGCTCAAGTATTCTCCCGATGCGATTTACGTCATCCTGACCAACCCGCTTGACACCATGGCTTACCTGGCGATGAAGGTTACCGGGTTGCCCGCGCATCGCGTGGTGGGGCAGGCGGGCGTGCTCGATTCAGCCCGCATGCGCGCCTTTGTGGCTCTTGAGACTGGCGTCAGTGTGGAAAATATCCAGTGCTATGTGATGGGCGGTCACGGCGACGAAATGGTCCCGCTTACCCGCCACTCCAACGTGGCTGGGGTTCCGCTGCGCGACTATCTCGCCCCTGAGAAGCTCGAAGCCATCGTCAACCGCACCCGTAAGGGCGGCGGCGAGATCGTCAACCTGCTTAAGACCTCGGCCTACTATGCCCCGGCTGCAGCTGTTGCGCAGATGGTGGAAGCCATTCTTAAGGACAAGCACCTCATTGTCCCCGCTGCGGCATATATGCAGGGCGAATATGGCATGAGCGATATGTTCTTTGGTGTGCCGGTCATGCTGGGTCGCAAGGGTGTCGAAAAGATTATCGAATACGACCTGGATGCAGGGGAGAAGGAACTGCTCCAGAAGTCGGCCGCAGCCGTCAAGGAAACCCACGACGCGTTGAAAAACCTGGTTAAGCTGTAAAACATTTGTAGGGGCGAGTCTCAGACTCGCCCCTATGGATTTGCCAAAGGAGAACCCCTATGATTTTGCATGACAAGATTGCTGCACAGCTCCCTGCCTGGCGCGAGCGCTACAAGGCGTTAGCCAAGGAACATGCCGATGTGGTTGTCGATCACGTCACCGTCGGACAGATTGTCGGTGGGATGCGCGATATCAAATCGCTGGTGACCGACATTTCGTTTGTCGACCCGGCTGAAGGCATCCGTTTTCGCGGCATGTCGATCCCCGAGGTGCTCAAGGCCCTGCCCAAACCGCGCGGCGCCAAGATGCCTTACGTGGGCGGTCTGTATTACCTGCTGATGGTGGGTGAGATCCCGACCCGTGAGCAGGCCCAGGAAGTGGAAGCCGACTGGGGCAAGCGCGCCGAAGTGCCTGATTATGTTTACAAGATGCTCAAGTCGATGCCCAAAGAAACCCACCCGATGACCCTGCTTTCGCAGGCGGTGCTGGCGCTTCAGAACAACTCGGCTTTTGCCAAGAAATACCACGAAGGCATGAAGAAGGATGCCTATTGGGAGCCTGCGCTCGAAGATAGCCTCGACCTGACCGCCAAATTGCCGGTGATTGCGGCCTTCATCTATCGCATGAAGTATTTTGGCGAAACCAAAAAGCCCAAATACAATACTCGCCTCGACTACGGCGCGAACTTTGCCAAGATGCTGGGTGTTAAAGACCAGAAGGGCTATGCCGACCTGGCGCGCCTGTACTTTATCTTGCACTCCGACCACGAATCGGGCAATGTTTCGGCCCACACCATGCACCTGGTCGGCTCCTCGCTTTCTGACCCCTTCCTGGCTTTTTCGGCCTCGCTGAATGGCCTGGCTGGTCCGTTGCATGGCCTCGCCAACCAGGAATGCCTGGGCTGGCTGCTGGATGTGCACAAGAAGTTCGGTGGCGTGCCCTCGCGTGATGAGCTGTACAAGTTCGCCTGGGATACGTTGAATGGCGGCAAAGTCATCCCCGGTTACGGGCATGCCGTGCTGCGCGTACCCGATCCGCGCTTTACTGCGCAGATGAAGTTTGCCAAAGAGCGCTTCCCCGAAGATGAATTGGTGCGCCTGGCTGACATGGTCTTTGACGTGGTTCCCGCCGTGCTCAAAGAACAGGGCAAAGCCAAGAACCCGGCTCCCAATGTCGACGCTATCTCTGGCACGTTGCAATACTATTATGGTGTGCGCGAGTTCGATTTCTACACCGTGCTATTTGGTGTTGGCCGCGCCCTGGGGGTCACCCCCAACTACGTTTGGGCGCGCGCACTCGGCCAGCCGATTGAACGCCCCAAGAGCCTGACCACCAAGATGATCGAAGATGTGGTGGCCAAGGCTGCGCAACCGGCATAAGCCGCTACCAGGTAAATAAAAACTTCCGAGTCGTCGACTCGGAAGTTTTTTTGTTCTAAAGATTGTCCTGCGGTTATTCTTTCATGGTGATATCGCCAACGTCGCTGGTTTCACCAGAAGTGACCAGCACTTGTTCTGAGAAGCCGCCAAATTCCCCTGTGAGCTGCGCCCAGCCGTCACCAACCTGCATGACGATGGTGTAATACCCGGCCGGGACATTTTCAAAGGTGAATTTGCCGTCGCCATCGGTGGTGCCGGTCAGGAAGAAAGGCTGGTCGGAGCAGGGGGTATCGCCAAAGAACTGGGTTCCCAGCGTTTCCACGCAAATCTCAACCGCCGAGTTCGCCACCGGGGTGCCGTCAGTGTTTTTGACCACCCCGGTCAGTGTGCCGGGCGCTTTTTCGGTTGGGGCGGGCAGGCTTGGGCCTGCACCCAAAACCGCTACCCCACGCAGGTCGTTGACGGGCAGGTCGCTGTTATCCATGTGGTAAGCCTGCCATTGGGCGCCATCGTAAATGCTCAGGCCAAATTCTGTGGCTACCCAAATGCGCCCGCCCGTATCGGCGGCTACGGCGCTAATGCCGTTGCTGCTCAGGTCGGTTTCTTCAAAGGTCTGGCTGTTCCATGACCCATCGGTGACGATATAAACCCCGTCGATCAGCGTTCCCAGCCAGAGGCTGCCATCTGCAGCGGCGGCCATATCTTCCACGGTGGAGAGGAAATCGGGGCTATTGTTGAGCGACCACTGGCCACCGTCAAAGATGGCGAGGCCATTGCTTTGCGAGACCACCGTCCGGCCCTGACCATCAAAGGTGACGGCATTGAAGTAGAACTTTTCGTCGAAGCCTTGGCCCTGCTGGTAGATGGTCCAGTCGCTGCCGTTGTAGCTGGCAACGCTGTTGGAGGTCACTGCCCACACCGTGCCATCTGGGGCGATGGCAATGTCGTAAACCAGGTCGGAGGCCGAGTCGCCGGTGGCGAGCTTGGCGGCTTCGAACTTTTCCCATTGACTGCCATCGTAGTGACTTACGCCCTGGAAGTGCGCCACCCACAGCTGACCGTCTGCGCCGCAGGCCAGGGCATCCATGCTGGTATAGTCGCCATTGGCGATGTTGCTCCAGTTTTGCCCGTCGAACAGGCTAATGCCATCGAAGTGGCCGAAGGCAATGCGGCCATCGGGGCAGGTTGTGACGGCTGAGATATAGTTGCTGGGAAGTTGCGAATTATCCTGGGTGTAAGTCTTCCAGCCGCTATCGTCCAGGCAGACCACACCGCTATCGCGGGTGCCCAGGCAGGCCAGGCCTCCGCCACCGGGGGCGGCTACCGCGGGGGGTTGCTGTGGTTTGGCTGTCGCCTGTGTGGCAGGTTCGGGGCTGGGTTCGCTGCCGGGTTGTTCGGCGGCAGGGGTGGGCGCCGGGCTTTCCCCGCCCGCTACGGCCTGGCAGGCTAACGAAGCCAACAAAAGGGCGCTGATGGCCAATAATATAAAATACAGGTTCTTTTTCATCTTTTCTCCCTCGTTTATTTTTTTTCCTTATAAAGGAGCCTAATATTACCAGCCTTTGACGGATATTTTGAATCCCCGATATTTCCTAGAATGTTATAAAATCGAACTTAAGAGTGTAAACGAGGATTCCTGAGATGATTACCTGTCCCTGGTGTGGAACCAACTATGCGGCTTTCCAGCCGAATTGCAAGAATTGTGGCGGCCCCCTGCCGCTGCCCCCTAAGCCGGGTGCCATTGACCCCGCTGAAACTCCTGCCCCGCCGCCTGCGCCGCGTCCAATTGCCAACAGTTATGCCTGGAAGCTGGTCTTTTCAGATGGCTGGTTCATCACCGGAATGGTTTTTGGCGTCCTGGGGGTGGTATTCAGTTGCGTGGGTTTGGGGTTGGTGTTTGTTTTCTTGCTCCTGGGCGCAATTTTTGTCCTGCTTGGCGTTCCTTTCCTGGGCGCGGGCGTGGCTGCGCTCGCCTGGCGTTACCAGCGGGCGCGCAAGACGGTGCAAGTCTTGCAGGTTGGCGCGGCGGCGCGTGGTGAGATTGTTGCGGTGGAACAAAATTACAACGTTGAGGTCAATGGCCGTCACCCGTGGAAGATTACCTATCGCTTCCAGGCGATGGGCCGCAGCCTGGATGGAGAAGTCACTACCCTGAACGTTCCCGGGCCGCAACTCCAGCCGGGGCGCACCATTTGGGCCTTGTACCTGCCCGAAGCGCCGGAAAACAACGTCATTTACCCGCACCCGTAAACGAAACTGCGAAGGATCAACATCCTTCGCAGTTTTTAGTAGGGTTCATTTTGCCTTGCGGCCCTGAATGTAGCGATCCAGGTCGGGGGTGGGGCGTTCGTATTCGTCGCCCATCAACGGGGAGGAGATGATGAAGTCGGCGGTGGCGCGGTTGGAGGCGGTTGGGATGTTGTACAAGACAGCCAGGCGCAGCAACGCCTTCACATCCGGGTCGTGCGGCTGCGGTTCGAGCGGGTCCCAGAAAAAGATCAGGAAATCAATCTCCCCTTCGCAGATTTTGGCACCAATTTGCTGGTCGCCGCCGATGGGTCCGCTTTTGAAGCAGGTAATTGGCAGTTCCAATTCATTTTCGAGCATCCGGCCCGTGGTGCCGGTTCCAAACAGGTGATGGCGCGAGAGTGTGCCGCGATTGAAGCGCGCCCACTCCAGCAAGTCGGCTTTTTTATTATCGTGGGCCACCAGGGCAATGTGTTTTTTGGCCCGAATACTGGGTAATGGAGACATGTTGTTTCCTTTCTGGCTGGCAAAAGAAGAGCCGCCCTCCGGTTGTGTGTGTTGATTCCGGGCAGGGCGGCTCTTGGGAATTCGTTTCTGGACGGGTTCTTGCTATGGCTGCGGGGTTGCCTCGGGGGCCACACCCTGCCATGAGAACACCCGTTGGGTCGATTGCGCCCCGGCCACGTCCCAAATGGGTTGGCCCTGGTCGTCGCTGCCCGACTGGCGCACAGTCACCACCCACCAGCGGAAAACGTGTGGCGCGCTGTCTTTGGGCCGGAAGGAGACCGGGATGATGAACTTGGTATCTTTAACGTAGTCTACCAACTGGCGGCCTTCGCCTTCGGTCACATCTTCCACAATGACCATGTACGCTTCGTTGTCGCGCAGGGTGCCAATGGAGGCCCACTGCAAGGTGATGCTGTCATTGGCAAGGGTAAAGGAAGCGCCATCGGGGGGCAGGAGCGGGTTGACGGCCGGGTAAGGCGGCGGAACGGTCGGCGTGGGTGAAGGTCCGGGGGTGGCGGCCCGCTCACAGAGCGGAATCACCAGGTTAATTCCCAGAAAGACGTTATCGGTGCTGAGACCGTTATACGATTTGATGGCATCTTGCGGAACGCTGTAGTTCCCGGCGATGGAGGAAAGCGTATCGCCTTCCTGCACGGTATAGATGACTTTTTCGCAGGCTGCTACGGTAGCCGCGGCCGGTTCCAGGGTGGAAGTCGCTTCGGGCAGCGGGGTGGGGGTGGGGTACGGCACCAGCAATTTGTTGCCCACCGTCAGGATGCAGGACGTGGAAAGGTTGTTCAAGATGATGATGCTGTTGACCGAAACACCAAACTGTACCGCAATCGAGGTACAGGTATCGCCGCTGCCAATGGTGTATTCGAAGGGCGGCTGGAGCGTGGGGGTTGGCACCGGGGTGTTGGTGTACACTTCGGTGGCGGTGGGAGTCACGGTCAGCGTAGGGGTGATGGTGGCGGTTGGGCCATCGGCGGTTGCCGCGGCGGTTCCACCGGTCAGGCGCAGGGCCGCAAAGACCAGCACAGCGCCTACCACAATGAACAGCGCCAGCAAACCGAGCGCAGCGGGCAGGCTCAGGGTGATTTCTGGCATCCGGTTGGCCTGGACAGCGGCCGGTTTTTTCGCTTCCACTTTGGCGCTTAGTTCGGTGCCACAAACCAGACAACGCGTTGCGTTATCTGCCAGGCGGGTTCCACAAGTGGGGCAGATTTTTGTCGAGGAAGATTGGGTTTCTGGACTCATACGGAACGGGATTATACCACGTTGAAAAACGCTTCTGGCAATCCTGTGCCCGAAGGTATAATTCTGGCAATGTCTGAAAACTACCAACTCTACCGCACCATGCTGGCCATCCGGCGTTTTGAAGAACGCGCCCTGGCCGAATTCTCTACCGGCAAGCTGTTCGGCACCACCCATGCCTACATCGGGCAGGAAGCCGACGCTGCCGGGATTTTTTCGGTCGCTGACCCTGGCGACATCGTCTGGAGCAATCACCGCTGTCATGGGCATTTCCTGGCCTATGGCGGCGACCCCTACCGGCTGGCGGCCGAATTGATGGGCAAAGCCACCGGCCTGGTGGGTGGGCGCGGTGGCAGCCAGCATATTCAGTGGCGTAACTTTTATTCCAACGGAATCCAGGGTGGTTTCACCGGCATCAGCGCCGGGATGGCCCTGGCCGAAAAAGTAGCCCAAAGCGGCCAGATTGTCCTGGCGTTCATCGGTGACGGCACCCTGGGCGAAGGCGCGCTGTACGAAAGCCTTAACCTCGCCGCACTTTGGAAGCTGCCCGTGCTCTACATTGTCGAAAACAACCAGTATGCCCAAACCACGCCCGTCGAACTGGGGGTGGCCGGTTCCATTGCTGCGCGCTTTACGGCCTTTGGAATTGAAACCTGGCAGGCGGCGAGCAGCGATGTGCTCGAAATCCAGCGGGTTGCCCGCCTGGCGCTCGATTCGGTGCGCAGCGGACTCCCCGGAGCCTTGCTCTTGCAAACTCATCGTTTCTCGGCCCACAGCAAAGGCGACGACACCCGTGACCGTGAGACGATTGCCCGCATTCGCGCCGAGTTTGACCCGCTGACCCTGCACGCCCCGCGCCTGGCGGCTGACGAATTGACCCGCGCCGAATCTGAAGTGGCGGCCCTGATCGACGACGCCTTCACCCGCGCCTCGAATGATCCTTTTCCCGTCTTGCCCGGATAACCCATGACGACCGTTTTAGAAGCCCTCAATTCTGCCCTTCACACTGCCCTCGAACAAGACCCGCGCGTCTATGTGCTCGGGGAAGATATCCTCGACCCCTATGGCGGCGCATTTAAAGTGACGCGTGGGCTTTCCAGCCGTTTTCCACAACGCGTCTTGACCACACCCATCTCCGAGGCGGCCATTGTCGGCCTGTCCAATGGCATGGCCCTGCGCGGGCTGCGCCCGGTGGCTGAAATTATGTTTGGCGATTTTGTAACCCTCACCGCCGACCAGCTGGTTAACCACGCTGCCAAGTTCCGCTGGATGTACAACGACAACGTGCGCGTGCCACTGGTCTTGCGCCTGCCCATGGGCGGACGGCGCGGTTATGGCCCCACCCATTCCCAGTCTTTAGAGAAGATGTTCCTGGGCGTTCCAGGCCTTAAGGTGGTTGCTCCCAACCGGTTGGGCAACCCGGCCGACCTATTGTTGGCCGCCATCGCCGATGAAGACCCGCTGCTGTTTGTGGAGCATAAGATTCTATACACGCGCAACCTGTTGAGCGCCGACGACCTGCTAGATTGGAAGGTCGAAAACGGCGGACAGGCCTATCCTTATCACATTTTGCGCAACCGTGACGGTTTGCCCGCCCAGGTTACCCTGGCGACTTATGGTTACCACCTGGAACTGGCCCTTGCCGCCGCCCATGACCTGCTCTATGAGCATGAAGTGGCGGTTGAAATTGTGCTTTTTAGCCAGCTTAGCCCCTTTGAGTTGGACCCGCTCTTCGACTCGCTGCGCCATACCCGCCGCCTGCTGACCCTCGAGGAGGGGACGCTCACCCTCGGCTGGGGCGCAGAAATCGCCGCTCGCGCCGCCGAGCAGCTCCCGGGGAGCAAGGTCCGGCGCGTGGCCGCCCTGGATTTGCCGATTGCCAACTCCAAATCGCTCGAAGACGCCATCCTGCCCTCACCAGCCTCCATCACTGCGGCGGCCCTGGCTTTGCTGGAATAAAAAGACCCCGGAGCAGCTGCTCCAGGGTCTGGTGGGCCAAAAAAGAATTACAGCGCCGAAGTGACGACGTTTTGAGCGCCCTTGGCCGTGTTATAGGCCTGTCCCCACAGGTGCGCATTAACGGTCATGGCATACGCCTGGGTGAAGATGACGCCAATCACACAGGCAATAATGCCCAGCGAGGCAATAAAACTGGACGCAATCGAGCCGAGAATGACCATCGCGTAAGGGCCAGGGGCCGCGCGAACCAGGGCAATAATTTCGTTGAAACGGAACCCGGCGGAAACCTGGCCGCCATTGGCCGCCATATTCCCGTAAGCCGCTGGGAGTACCAGGCTGAGCAAAATGCCATAGATGAAGTTGAAGCATCCGATGCAGATGCTAAAAACCGTCACAATGGTGGTTACCAGTTCTTCCGAGTCGCTGCCGGCCTGGGCCATGAACGGCATGACCGTATTAAGACAACCCGAAACCACGATCAGCGGCAGGGCGTACACAAACCCCACCACCGCCGCCTGGAAACCCTTCGAAACGAAATCGCCAAAATTGTCCCAGTTCGGCAGCGGGCTCGGGTCCTGGTTGATAACCCGGCGGGTGATTTCCAACGCCCAGCCCAACAGGGTAATCTGCCCAACCACCGGGATCAGTGTTACCAGCGCGGCGATCCCGACCTTTTTGAGCCAATCGGGATCTTCAGTTGCATATGTAAAAGCACGACCGAATTCCATATCATTCTCCTCCATAATAGTTGATGACCCATTATAAGTATAAACAAGTTAAAATTGCAACCCACCCAGGTTAAGAATAGGAAAAATATGCCACAAACCCCCGTTCTCGTGCCCTTGTTGAACGCCAACGAACCCGAAGCCCGGCTGGTGGAAATTCACGTCAAAGACGCCCAGCCCGTGCAAAAGGGCGATTTGCTCTTCACCATCGAAACCACCAAGGCCGCCAGCGATGTAGAAGCGCCGGAAGGTGGTTTTGTGCGCATGGTGGCGGCTGAGGGCGATACCCTCGCGGTGGGCGACCTGCTGGCCCTGATTACAGCCTCGGCCGACGAAGCGCTGGAGCAAACCTCCCGTAGCCTGCCTGCCGCGCCCCAACCTGTTTCTCCCTCCGCGCCTGAAACCCCTGCCCCGGCCTCCCTGCGCATCACCAAACCGGCCCGCGCCCTGGCCGAAAGTCTTGGCCTGCAGCTCTCGGCCCTTCCAACCGACCGCCTCGTTACCGAAGCGGTGGTTCGGCAGCTGGCAGGTGAATCTGCGCCCCGGCCAGCCAGCGCGCCGAATCGCGCGCCTGCGAATGCCCAGGTGCTCATCTTTGGCGGTGGCGGGCATGCCAAAGCGGTGCTCGAAATGTTACAAGCCATTGGCGCATTCCGGCTGGCCGGTATCCTCGACGACAACCCGGCCCTGGTGGGCGGCGCGGTGCTGGGCGTGCCTGTTTTGGGCAACCGCGAGCTTTTGCCAGCGTTATACGAGCAGGGAATTCGCCTGGCGGCCAACGGTGTTGGCGGCATTATCAACATCGAATTGCGCGTCAAATTATTTGAGATGTTAGCCGGGCATGGTTTTGCCTTCCCCATCCTGCGCCATCCACGGGCAACTGTCGAAGCCTCCGCGCAGATTGAAGATGGGGTGCAGGTTTTTGCCAATGCCTACGTTGGTTCATCGGCTGTGCTGCATGAAAAATGTATGGTCAATACTGGCGCGGTCGTTTCCCATGACTGCGAGATTGGCGTCTATACCCACATTGCCCCCGGATGTTTGCTGGCCGGGCATGTGCATGTTGGTCAACGCGCCCTGGTGGGCATGGGCGTCACAACCACCATCGGACTCAAAATTGGCAATGGCGCGCGCATTGGCAATGGCGCGGTACTGCTGGCCGATGTCCCCGACCGGCAGATTATCCCGGCTGGCAAAGTTTGGCAGGGACCCGAAAAATAAGCATCGCGGGTTAGATGCTTGCAGTATGACAAAAGGGAAGGGAGACGAAATCCGTTACTTTCGTCTCCCTTCCCTTTTGATTCGAGCCATTTCTTATTCCTGAACAGTTCGGGCCTGTTCTAGCAGCCACCGCTCCAGTTCAGTGATGCCCTCCGCCAGTCGGGCAGCGGCAACAATCGGCAGGTAGGCCCGGTAAACCGAACGGTCCTCGCCGGGTTGGAAGTAGTTTTCCAGGTAAACAGAGTGGAACCAGCGCACAATTCCCACAATGAAAGCGTTGCCGATGGTTGCGGCCATGCCCAACAACAGGATGGATGTACGCGCCACATCGGCCAGCGGATGCCCAAGCGAGACATCGATCCAGTCAATTCCCAGGTCGCGCTGTGGCGTGCACAGGATGTTGCCGGGGTGGAAGTCGCCGTGGCAGATGCGCCGCGCTTCGGGCAACGCATCCAGGCGCTTAAGCAGGGTTTGTTTCAGGTGCGGGTCGAGCCGCGGATTGTGTTCGATGCGAGAACGGTATTTCTCACGCTGCAGCGGCAGTTCACTGTCGCTGCAGGCTTGGTGCAGGGAACGGTGCAAACGCGCCATGCGCCGCGCCATTTGCGGGGTGCGCCAGGGTTGGCGCTGGATAATTTCTGCCATTGGCTGGCCATTAATGCGCTCATAAACCAGCGCTGGCCGGTTCGCCATCTCGCTCAGACCGTAAAAACGCGGGCAGGCGATTCCTGCTGCCTGCACTTTTGTGGCAATATCGGCTTCATATTCTGCATCGGCGCGCGGGAATTGTGGAAAATACACTTTGACAATTTGCCCGCTTTCCCAGGCATAGACTTCGGCTGTGCGCCCTGTGGCTAGTTTTTGCAAGGCTGCAGGCGGGTTAGGGTTGGGCATGGCAACACTCCCCCCGCGCAATAAGCTGGTTGATCAGTTTGTTGAGACAGTAATCCTGCTGTCCGCTGAGCGGTGGTACACCGTTGGGCAGCCGCGCCCAGAAAAACTCAAAGTAAATCGGGGCTGGGCCGCCCTCGGA
This sequence comes from uncultured Anaerolinea sp., assembly GCA_964562145.1. GTDB lineage: Bacteria > Chloroflexota > Anaerolineae > Anaerolineales > Villigracilaceae > UBA5195. The sequence continues at coordinate 303,055 of CAZLSP010000001.1, forward strand.
TGGGTCGCTTTCGGCATGGGTCCAGGTTTCGGGCGGGGTTTCGGTGCAGTTGAGCAGGAAAAAGTAGCGGTGGTGAATCTGATTCAGTTCTGCACTGGTTACCTGGCGTACCTGCTCACCGACCAGTCGAATTACGCGTAACCCTTGCAGACCGGTTTCTTCAGTCGCCTCGCGCAAGGCGGCAGCCTCCGGTGGTTCGTTTTCTGCCAGTGTTCCTCCCGGAACCTGAATCCCGGCTTCGGGGAAGTCACGGTGACGAAAAACGAGCAACCGTCCATCATGGACAATGTAGGCCAGCGCCTTGCGCTTGAGCGATTTCACGAGGTTTTACACTCCTTCGACCACAACCATCTTGCTGTTAGCGTACTGGTGACGCATGGCACGCGCCGGGGCGTATTCGGGCGAGTTTACCCAGGCCTTGGCCTGTTCTACCGTAGGAAATTCCAGGATGACCAGGCGATTGGGCTGCCAATCGCCTTCCAGGGGGGCCGTTTGCCCGCCACGGGCAATGTAACGACCGCCATACAGGGCAACCGTGGGTGGAGCCAGTTTTTTATACTCGTCGTAGCCGGCCGGATCGGTAACTTCAATATCAACGATGACGTAGGCGCTCATGCCTTACTCCAGGGTGTGCAGGTAGTCGAGCAGCAGGCGCACCCCAAAACCCGTGGCACCCTTGGGGCAGTATGGCATTTCACGGTCACTGTCCCCTGTCCCGGCAATGTCGAGGTGTGCCCAGGGGGTTTCATCGCTGACAAATTGACGCAGGAAAATGCCGCCCACTACCGGGTGCGCCTTGCGCTGGCCCGACGAGTTCTTCATATCCGCGTCATCTCCCTTGATGAGCTCAAAATACTCTTCATCCAGCGGGAGCCGCCACAGGCGTTCGAAGCTTTGCTCCCCGGCGTTAAAGAGCGCCTCGGCCAGCGCATCGTTGTTTGAAAGCAGGCCAGCGCGGGTGCTGCCCAGTGCCACCACCACGCCACCGGTCAGGGTCGCCAGGTCAATCATGGCGCGCGGTGCAAAATTCTGCTGGGTGTAAGTCAACGCATCGCACAGTACCAGGCGGCCTTCCGCATCGGTGCTGATGATTTCGACGGTCTTCCCCGAAAGGGTTTTGATGATGTCGTTGGGCCGGTAAGCCGCGCTCGAGACCATGTTTTCGGCGGCGGCAATGACGCCCACCAGCGGGGTTTTTAGCCCCAGCCGCGCAGCAGCCACAAGCGTAGCCAGCACCGTCATGCCGCCGCACTTGTCGTATTTCATCCCAACAATCCCTTCCACCGACTTGAGACTATACCCGCCGGTGTCAAAGGTGATGGCCTTTCCCACGAGCGCCACCGGTTTTTCATCGCTTTTCCCGGCATATTCGAGCACGATTAAGCGGCTCGGTGTGGCCGAACCCTGGCCGACTGCCACGATCGCGCCTGCGCCCATGGCCTCGAGCTGTTTGTCATCGAGAACGGTACACTTTAGCCCCACCTCACCGGCCAGGGCCTGCACCTTCTCTGCCAGGCTGACCGGATTGATAACATTGGCAGGTTCGTGTGCCCAGGCGCGCGAAAGATTGACCGCTTCGCATGTGACCTGGGCTTTGGATAACGCCTCGTGCAGTTCTGCCTCGCCGGGGCCGGTTTTACCGTCTGTCAGCAGGCTCAACGCCGATTGTTTATCCTCGCCGCCCGATTTGTAGGTTCCAAAACTGAATGCGCCCAGCAACAACCCCTCGGCCAGGGCGCTGAAGGCGGTCAGCGGGGCCATGCCCAGCCCAAACAGCGGCCCCAGGTCCACACCGGCGCTGGAAACATTGTTGCGGGCCAGCCATTTGGCTAATCCACCCCCGGCGCGGCGAATGGTTTCGGCGCTGAGCTTTTTTTGCGGCCCCAGTGAAAGCACGGTCTGTCCACCGAGAGTGCGAATTTCACCCGCTTCCTTTCCGGCTGTTTCGTGGGTGACCGTTTCTGGTGCGATAACCGGGGTGATGACCAGCCCGCTAAACCCGGCCTGGTTGGAAAGAGCAAGTGTCAGCTTGTGTGTCATGAATCTCCTTTTTGAGTTTGGCGCATAGCGCCCAGGGCAAATATAGTCATGCGTGAAATTTTTCAGGGAATGCGTGGTTAATTTAATTGTAGCAAAAAACCAGATTTTGTTATCGGTGGTCTTTGATATAATCTCCAAATTCCCCTCTTGGAGGCATCTGTTGGACCCAATTATCTTTTCTCTTGAACTCGGCGGCTTTACCCTGGCCTTGCGCTGGTATGGTGTTTTGGTCATGTTTGGTGTGGCTGTAGGCGCCTGGCTCGCCGAAAAAGAAATCAACCGGCGCGGCGAAAACGGTGAGCATGTCTGGAATGCCCTGCTCTGGCTGCTGCCCTCGGGCATTTTAGGTGCGCGCCTGTGGTATGTGGTGAACGCTACCGTTGGCGGAAATTCGTATTACCTTGAGAATCCCGGCAAAATCCTGGCGGTTTGGGAAGGTGGCTTGCATTTTTTTGGCGGCCTGCTGTTTGGCGCGCTGGCCTTGTTCTTTTATGCCCGTTACTACAAACTGGACCTGTGGCTTTTCCTTGACGCAGTGGCTCCCACCACCATGATCGGACAGGCCCTGGCCCGCCCGGCCAACTTTATCAACCAGGAATTGTATGGCCAGCCGACCACCCTGCCCTGGGGGATTAAAATTGACGCCTTGCACCGCCTGCCCGTTTACCAGGACTTGAACCTGTACCCGGTCGAAACGACGCGTTTTCACCCGGTGTTTGCTTACGAAATGATCTTGAACCTGATCCTGGCTGGAGGTCTTTTATGGTTTGCGCGCCGCTGGCCCGAACGCTTTAAACCGGGTGCGGTTTTGTCGTGGTGGCTGATCCTGGCTGGTTCGGCGCGCGTCTTTATCGAATTTTTCCGCCCCGACCAGCCGATTCTGGTTGCTGGAACCCCTATCACCACATCTATGTTGTTCTCTGCGTTGATGGGCCTGGCGGGTTTGCTGTTACTGATGGCGCGCAACGGCACCATTAACCTGCCGTGGCCGAAGTTCCCTAAAAAGTACGAAATTTCCCCAACAGCCGGGAAGAAAATCCTGTAAGTCATAGCTTGTATCCAATAAAAAACGGTGGCCCCAACAGGGCCACCGTTTTTGAATCCGTTTTAGGGCTAATCTCCTGGAACGGGCAGGGCCGGTTCCAGCACCAGCGCCGGGGTGGCCTGGACTTCGCCAGAGTCAAAATTGAAGCGCTCAAAGATATCGCCAAAGGCAGCCAGGATTTCCTCGCGGGTAAAACCCATTTTGGCATATGAATATTGGTGGTCGCTTTTGTAGGTGCGGGTTTCGGCGACAGCCTGGGCAACGATTTTCTCCAGCCCGTCTTGTTGGGGGTAGCCAAACTGGCGATAGAAGCCTCGGATGGTGGCTTCGGGCTGCCGAATCAGGTCGTCGTATGACAGGATCAGGTTGTTGGGGGAGGGGTGTGCATCCAGGTAGGCTAGCGGGTGACGGTACCAATGTTGGGCCAGGGCCAGGGTCTCGTTGGTGTAGATGTATTTTTCCAGCGGGGTGCTAAAAACTCCCCAGGCATAACTGAGCCAGGAAACGGTGGATGGTAGCATATCGAGCGGGTTGCGCGCCAGGTACAGGATGCGCGCATCGGGGAAGAACTCGACCAGGGTTTCAATTTTGGCGCTAAAAGCCGGGTTTTTAGAGGCAAAGTGCCGCTTACCCCCATCGGCATACAGATGGCGCTGCAGGCAGGAACGGTAAAAGGCCATAATGCGGCGTTTTTCTTCGGCGGGCAGGGCTTCGTCGAAGAATTGGTAAGGTGGCATCTCGTCTAGGAACGGGAACAGGAACCCGACGAAGGAGGTGCTCCAGATGTGCAGTAAGATGTTTTCGTCTTCTTCGGGTTCGAACAGGCTGATGCGGTGAATTTTGACTTGTCCCAGGCCGCGTTTATCTATATTGACCAGGAAGTGTTTGAGCGGGCTGCCGAGCAACGCATCTAATTTGCCAATGAAGCGGGAGATTTGGCGTTGGGTGATGGAGGGAGTGATGAAAATTTCCCAGGTGCGCATGCTGGTGAAGGTGCTGTTATCACGTGAGAGCAGACGGTGCAGGAAAGTGGACCCGGAGCGATAATTGCCGATGATGAAGAGCGGCTTTTCGACAGGTTGTTTTTTGTAGGCGGGGAAGAGCAGGTCGTCGAGTAGGAAACAGAACCAGGTAAAAACTGTCCAGGCGGGCCATACCGAGTAAAAAAGGAGGATAAAGAACAGGCGCTTGCGGGTGAGTTGGCCGTGAGTACCTTTTGTTCCAAAAAACGAGCGCACAGCCATGCGCCAGAAGAGTCGTAGGTTGTAAGTCATCGTGGTAGTGAAGCCTTTGGATTATAAAATACGGAAAAAGGCCGCACGGGCCTTCCTGTGTTTATTGTATCACTCAATTGTGCCGCTGGTTTAAGGGGGTGTTTAAGAGCAAATCACTGGACAATGATTTCCATAAAGACTGCGTCGCCAAAAGGCTGCCCCTGTGGGGTGAAGGCCTGCCAGGCGGTACGATAGGTGCCGGGTTCGAGCGGGGCGGTGAAGGTCAGCGCCAGGGTGGCGCTGGTTCCGGCGCGGGCGGGGTAAAGGGCCAGTTCGGAAGGTAGACCGAAGGGGAATCCGTCAATCAGTTTCAGGCGGTAGCGGGCATCCCAATGGCAGGTGCCGTTATTTTCGACGCGCCATTGTTTTTCCACAATTTGACCTGGGGAGACGATTGTGCCGTCAGGGATGGTGATGTCTTCGAGAAATCTCAGCGAGGCGGCGCAGGGCGGGGTCGGGCTGGCGGCTGGCGGCGTGGGGGAGCTTTGGGGCGTGGCGGTATTGGGTGCGGCGGTGGCGGGTTGGGGCGTGGCTGTCCAAAATTCAATATCGATGGCGGCGGTGGGTTGGACCTGGCGGCTGGATGGGGCAACGAAGGGTGTGGCAGTGGCTGCCGGGGCGCAGGCGGCCAGTGAAAAGAAAAATACGCAACACAAAACGCTGGTAGCGTATTTTGTGTTGCGTATCAGGTTGCGGAACATGGCTTGCGGGTTGGTTATTCGTCGCCGCCGTCGCCGCCACCCATGTCGATGGGCAGGACCAGCTCGCCGCCCAGGGCTTTCTGGCGGATGACGGTTTCGATTTCGTTGGCAAGGTCGGGGTTTTGGCGCAGGAATTCTTTGGAGTTTTCGCGGCCCTGGCCGATGCGAACATCGCCGTAAGAGAAGAATGCGCCACGCTTCTGGATAATCTCAAGTTTGGTGGCCAGGTCGAGCATGTCGCCCACTTTGGAGATGCCTTCGTTGAACATGATGTCAAATTCGGCGGTGCGGAAGGGCGGGGCGACTTTATTTTTGACGACGCGCACGCGGGTGCGGTTGCCAATCACTTCTTCGCCGACCTTAATGGCCTGGATGCGGCGCACGTCGAGACGCACGGAAGCGTAGAACTTGAGCGCCTGGCCGCCGGTGGTGGTTTCGGGGTTGCCAAACATGACGCCGATCTTCTGGCGCAACTGATTGGTGAAGACGACCGAGGTTTTGGTTTGGTTAATGGCGCCGGAGAGTTTGCGCAGCGCCTGGCTCATGAGACGAGCCTGCACGCCCATGGTGGCATCGCCCATGTCGCCTTCGAGTTCGGAGCGGGGCACGAGGGCCGCTACCGAGTCGACAATAACCAGGTCAATCGCGCCGGAGCGGACGAGGGTTTCGGTAATCTCAAGCGCTTGTTCACCGGTATCTGGCTGTGAGACGAGCAGGTTGTCGATATCGACACCGCATTTGGCGGCGTAAGCCGGGTCGAGGGCGTGTTCCATATCGATAAAGGCTGCGGTTCCGCCCAGTTTTTGGGCTTCGGCCACAATGTGCTGGCACAGGGTGGTTTTGCCAGATGATTCAGGCCCATAGATTTCGGTGATGCGGCCGCGCGGGATACCGCCCACACCGAGCGAGATGTCGAGCGAGAGCGAGCCGGTTGGAATTGCGTCTACAACCATGCTGTGGGCTTCGCCAAGGCGCATAATAGAGCCATCGCCATAGCGCTTCAGGATGTCGCCAACGGCTTTGTCGAGGACGGCGCGTTTGGCGTCGTCCATGTTGCTGGTGGGGGCGAGTGCTTGCTGTTGCTGTGATTTTCGTGCCATTTTCTCTTCTCCAAAACAAGGTTTCAGGTAACAAATTGGACAGGTTCGCTACAGTATAGCACATATGTTCAGTGCGTCAAGAGGCCTGCTTTAGGCTTTTGATGACGATTTTGACATTATAATCTTTGAACGGACTTTACTCAAACTAGATTGATGGAGGTTAGCGCATGGGCCAAAACCCCAACCATGCAAATGAAAGCGGCGATTTTCGGTGGGTAGGAACAAGAGCACGTTTGTATACCTTACCCGTTGTGACAGATTATCGGGGGTGTCTCACTTTTGCTGAGATTGATCACCCGATCCCTTTTGTTCCGAAACGATATTTTTTTGTATATGCGGTTCCCAGCCGTGAAATTCGAGGTGAACATGCTCACCGACAATGCCAGCAGTTCCTGGTTTGTGTGAGAGGCAGTTGTTCGGTGATTGTGGATGATGGTGCTCAGCGGGAAGAGGTCCTTTTAGATCGCCCTAATCTTGGGCTTTATCTTGCACCGATGGTTTGGGCCACCGAATATCAATATTCCCACGATGCTATCTTGATGGTCTTGGCCTCGGATATTTACCGTCCAGAAGACTATATCCGCGATTATGCTCAATTCTTGCAAGAGAGGCGATATGCCCTATAAAATCCCTTTTCTTAATATGCAAGCCCAGTATCTCGAGATTAAAGATTTGCTGGACGCAGCTTATCAGCGGGTTATGTTGTCGGGGTGGTACATTTTAGGCCAGGAAGTGGAAGCGTTTGAGCAAGAATTTGCTGATTATTGCGGGGTTCGTCATTGTATTGGCGTGGGAAATGGTTTGGAGGCTCTGCGATTGATTTTGTTGGCCCTGGGGATTGGTCCTGGGGATGAAGTCATCGTTCCGTCGAATACCTATATTGCTACATGGCTGGCCGTATCTCATACGGGGGCTTGCCCTGTACCGGTAGAGCCGGACCCTTTTACTTACAACATGGACCCAAACCGAATCGAAGCGGCGATCACGGCCCGCACGCGGGCAATTTTACCGGTTCATCTGTATGGCCAGCCTGCAGAGATGAGTGCCATTCTTGCTATTGCCGAAAAACACCAACTCAAGGTGGTTGAAGATGCTGCCCAGGCGCATGGCGCGTTTTATAAAGGGCAGCGAGTCGGCGGTCTTGGACATGCTGCCGGGTTTAGTTTTTATCCGACAAAAAACCTGGGCGCATTGGGAGATGCGGGTGCGGTCACAACGAATGATGATTCACTGGCCGAGAAGGTGCGTTTGCTGCGCAACTATGGCGCGCGCAATCGATATGAAAATGTGATTGTTGGGCAAAATTCGCGTCTGGATGAATTGCAGGCGGCTTTTCTGCGAGTAAAATTAAAATTTCTTGATGCGTGGAACTTACGGAGAAAGCGGGTTGCCTCCCAATATCTGCAAGAATTGGCGCAACTGCCAGGTTTAGTGTTGCCGCAGGTGCTTCCGGGTGTGGAGCCGGTCTGGCATATTTTTGCAGTAAGGCATCCGGAGCGGGCAAAGCTGCAAAAGCAGTTGGCCCAAAATGGGATTGAAACCCTGGTTCATTACCCCGTACCGCCGCACCTGTCTCCTGCCTATGCCTTCCTGCAAAAAGCGGAAGGCTTTTTCCCGATCGCGGAAGAGCTGGCGCGCACTCAACTGAGTCTTCCGTTACATCCACATCTGGCAGACGTGGATGTGGATCGCTTGCTTGGTGGTATCAAAAACGGTGTTTTGTGAGAGTTCCGTTTTGAGACTTTCTGGTATGAGAAGGACGAGATTATTTTTCTTCAAAATAATCTTGATAGATGGTTTGAGCTTTTTCATAATCCTGTAACTGCCCAATATCCAGCCAGTATTCACTCATTTCATACTTTGTAATCGGTAACTTAAGCCCCAGCATTTTTCTAATGAGGGCATCCATCCCAAAATACTGGTTGTCGGGGATTAAATCCAGGATTTCGGGCTTCATCACGTAGATTCCAGCCAGGGCATAGGTAACGATATCGGGTTTTTCCTCTATCTTGGTAACAAAATCTCCATCAAAGAAGATATTGCCAAACGCATACGGGGTGATGATTTTTTTGATCGCCACCGTGAGCAAGCTCTCTTTGTCACAGGCAAAATTATACAATTGGTGAAAGTCGATCAGACTTAAGATATCCCCATTCATTACAATAAATGGCGATTTGAGGTTGTCTTGGAGTAGTTTTAGCGGGCCAGCGGTTCCCAAAGGGATGGCTTCTTTGCTAATCTGGAGCCTCACACCGTAACGCGAACCATCGCCAAAAAAATTCTCGATGTAGTTCGATTTGTAATTTGTGGCTAAAAAAATGGTATCAAACCCAAACTTTTTAAACCGTTCGATTTGAATTTCGAGAACGGCTTTTTCGCCGATTGGGAGCAGGGGTTTGGGAATGACTTCTGTAAAGGGTTTCAGGCGGGTTCCCAGGCCCCCAGATAAGATAACGGCTGTTTTAGACATTGTAAATCTCCGTTTTATAGTGGGCGAGATTTTTAGGTTGAGTGAACCATTCAATGGTGATTTTTAAACCATCGTCTATAGAATAATGGGGGCTGAAATGAGTTAAGGTCTTAAGTTTAGTGTTATCACACCACAGCCTTTGGACTTCGCTCTTAGTCGGTCGGATTCGATTGGACTCAACCGCCAGGCTGGCCTGGCTCTTCATAATGGTTCTAATTTTGTCAAAGACGGCCCCTACACTAATTTCGTAATTCGACCCGATATTGACAACTTCACCGATAGCATCATCACATTCAGCCAATGCAATCATGCCACGACAGGTATCAAGTACAAAATTAAAATCGCGCGTTGGGGTAATATCGCCAATTTTTATTTCTGTAGAGCCTGCTGCAATCTGCGCAATGATGTTGGGTATCACCGCGCGAGCTGATTGTCTTGGCCCGTAGGTATTAAACGGCCGGGCAATCACTACCGGTAATTGAAAAGCGTTATAAAAGCTGGTTGCGATTGCATCTGCTCCAATTTTTGTAGCGCTGTAAGGTGATTGAGCTTGCAGCGGGTGTTTTTCGTCAATTGGGACATACTGGGCGGTGCCATAAACTTCGCTGGTAGAGACTTGTACCAGCTTGCTGACACCGTTTTCAAGGGCGGCCTGGCAAATATTCAATGCCCCGTAGATATTTGTGTCAACATAGCTTCCTGGTGCAATATATGAATAAGGAATAGCAATGAGTGCCGCCAGATTGAAGATAACATCGATCTCTTTGGTGATTACCTTGCAAAGACGGGCGTCGCGCACGTCGCCTGTAATCACTTCTATTTCGTTCTTGCAGCCAACTTCTTCTAACCACCCCCAATGATTTAGGGAGTTATAAAGGGCGAGCGCTCTTACTTTGGCTCCCTGCTTAACCAGCATTTCGACAAGGTGGGACCCTATAAAACCATCTGCGCCAGTTACAAGGATGCTTTTATTCTCGAGATTCATTGTTTCTCCTGAACATGCCTAGTTTTTGCATGTGAGTGTTTAGCGATGTAAATTTGCCCACTCCAGCGCGGAGCGGATTTCAGGTTCAAGCGCATCGATGACTTTGTTGGCTATTTCTATGGTTCGGATGTGTTCAATATCAGCATACCCGTCCATCCCCAGGTCGCTGACCTCCGGGTAGTAAATTAAGTTTCGGTAGAAAACATTTTTTCGTGCTTGGGTCAGCCCGGTTACAAACTGGTCAATCCTTTGCATACAGCTTTGGAATTCAGGGTTTTCCCGTTCTTTTTTATTTAAGAAATCTGCATTTAGCGGATTAATGTAAAAGACGATAGCTATCTCTTCTTTTGCCGAAACTCGGGCAATTTCCTGCATGGCGATTTGTCCGTCAGGCAGCAAACCTTTACACTCGACAATATTTTTCATGCGCGAGTGATCATTGTCGATTTTTTGTGCATAAACTACAGGGTCATCTGCGAAGTTGATGATGAGGGTGCCATCGGGAGCAACATTGCCTTCTGGATGTTCGCGTACAAATTTATAAAGGTAAATATACGTGAAGAGCGATTCTGAGACACTATTAAATTTGAATAGTTCAATAAATTGCTCTTTAATCGCCTCATAAATAAAAGGTTGCGGTGTATAAGGAAACATTGCCAATGGCGTCCTGGTTTGCCAGTTGGCGGTCATTAAGACAGGTGAAATGTCTACTAACAAGACTTTGGGCGGTGTTGATTGACTGGCGAGGTATTGGAGCGAGATAAGCGTATCGACTGGACCGCCTCCCTCAGTGGTCCAATTAAAGGCAGTATACCCAAATTTTTGCTTCAGTGTTTGCCCGGATAGCAGGTGTGCTCGGGATGACCCGAAAATGATGATTTGTGGGGCGCTTTCCTGTTGGTTAAATAAATCCAGCTTCAGTGAGCGCATCCCGCCACTTAGATACAGGGGGAGTTTATTCCATGGATAAACCCCAAGAGGGTTAAAAACTATTCTAGGGGCAACTGTTGTAGCAACAGACAGGGTTATGCTCAACAGCAGAATTTGGTATGTGGGGAAATGCGGTTTTGATGGATCGCTCAGCACAACGATAAATAACCCCATCAGGCCAATAATCAAAACGGTGGGGAGTAACCAGGCAGTAAAAGCACTATAGTCTGTGAAGATTGAGGTGTTATATAGTTTGCCAAGTTTGTAAAACAAGGCGAAAAGGGTTGTTATAAAGAGTAGATTTTTAATAGTGGTTTTTGGATTCATATGCATTAAAACTGCACATAGAAGAAGCTAATCTGCTGCTGGATCATCAGCAGGGCCAGGGCCACCAGGATGCCCCAGGCCACCATTTGCCATTTTGCCATTCCGCGGCCTTCGGCCAGCAGCGCGGCTGCCTCAGCAAAGCCCGAAAAAGCCAGCGGAATACCGGCCAGCAGCGCCAGGGTGGCGTTATGCTGCCAGAGCGTATTCATTAATTCCAGGCTGCCCAACCCGTGTTTGCCGATCATCCCGGCCAGGATGTGGCGCAGGTAGGCCCAGTTGGGGCTCATAAACAGCGCCCAGCCCACCAAAACGCCTAAAATGACCGCCGGGCGGGTGACCCAGGCCGGGATCTCTCGCCCGGTGCGTTTCCACCAGGCGTTGAGATTGAGCAAAATCCCGTGGTATGCGCCCCACAAGATGTATCCCCAGCCTGAGCCGTGCCATAACCCCACCAGCGACATGGTGAACAGGTTGGCGGCATATTGGGCCAGCTCGCGGCGCGAAGAGCCCCATTTTTTCAAGAAAGAGCGGCTCATCGGCGAGAATAGGTAGTAGCGGAACCAGGTGGAGAGTGACATGTGCCAGCGATCCCAGAATTCACTGGCGTCGCGGGCCAGGTAGGGGTTGTTAAAGTTGGCCGGCAGTTTGACCCCCAGCAGGGTGCTGACGCCCAGGGCCATGTCGGTGTACCCGCTAAAATCGAAATATAACTGTACAGCAAAAGCGATCACCATATACCAGGCCGGGATTAGCCCTGGGAAGTTGGGGGCGGTATTTATGCCTGAGTTGAGCAGCAGGCCAATCTGGTCGGCGATGAGCACTTTTTTGGCGATCCCGTAAGAAAGATGGACCAGCCCGGCGGTTGCTTGTTCATTTTCAAGACGGTCTGGCAGGATGGCAAACTGCGCAGCGGTATCTTTGTACGCGCTGATGGGCCCGGCGCTTACCTGTGGGAAGTAGGCCGAAAAGGTCAAGAAAGCCCACAGGTCTTCAGAGGCCGGGTAGCGTTTGTTTTGGATATCGAGCAGGTAGCCAATGTGTTTAAAGACGTAAAACGAGATGCCCAAAGGCAGGCCCAGTTGCAATAATTGGGCCGCATAAGCCAGCCCCAGGGTGCGCATGAGGGCGTTGAAAGTTTCTAGCCCAAAGTTGAGATATTTGAACAGCGCCAAAGCACCCAGGTTGAGCAAAATTCCGGGCAGGAACCAGCCCTTTTTGGCACCCCAAAAGGTTAGGGCGGAGAGCGCCAGCAAGAGCGGGATAAACTTCCAACCGGCTACCGAGTAAAAGAGCAGGCTGGCGGCCAGCAGGAAGTACATTTTCCCACGCGGGGTTTTGAACAGCCGGTAGTACAGCAGTATGACCAGCGGTAGGAAGACCAGGATGAACAGGTGACTGGCGAAAGACATCAGGCTTGTTCCAATTCTTGCAGAAATTTTTCACGGTTGGCAGACCGGGCAGTTTTGCCGCTAGAGGTCTTAAGAATCCATTTTGCGCCAACGATGTGGGCATGACGCAGGGCAACCGCCGAGTTTTTGGTGATGTGCAGGCGCAGGGCGTCGGCAATTTTTTGGCGTTCGGCCGGGTCGTCGGTCTCCACCTCGGCCACGATGACCACTTCTTCAGTTCCAGCCCGCTCATCTTCGATCCCGAACGCGACGGCCCGCCCGGCATGAATGCCAGGAACTTCGTAAGCCAGCGATTCGAGATCCTGGGGGTAAACGTTTTTCCCACCCACGATAATCATATCTTTTTTGCGCCCGGCTACAAAAATCTCGCCCCCCAGGCTGTAACCGTAATCGCCGGTAAGGTACCACTCGCCGCGAAAGGCCTTTTCGGTGGCATCGGGGCGGTTGTAGTAGCGGGTTAGCATGCAGTTGCTATGCAGGGCAATTTCGCCAATCACCCGGTCGGGCAGGTCGTGACCGTTTTCATCCAGGATGCGGATGCGGGTATTGGAAAGCGCCTGGCCTGAGGACATCATTTTGAGCACCGGGTGGCCCGGGCGCGGCGGCAGGGCCTTGCGTTCGTTAATATAGGCTTCGCGGTCGATCTCATCGGTGACCGGCGGCGCGAGCGGGTCGGTTTGGGTGACGCCAAAGACATTTTCGGCCATGGCGTAACTGCAATGCAAAACATTTTCACGCAGCCCATAGGCTTTAAAGCGGTTGTAGAAGGCCTGGTGACTGTCCCATTTGACCGGCTCGGAGCAATTGGTAATGAGCCGCCAAGATGAAAGGTCCACGCCTTCCAGGTCGCGGTCGCGCACTTTTTGGGCGCAGAAATTGTACGAAAAGTTGGGCAGCCACGAGAGCGTGCCTTTGTAGCGGCTAACCGCCTGGAACAGCCGGTAAGGGGCGCGCACCCAGTCGAAGGGTGACATGAGCACCAGGGTGATGTTGGTCAGAATCGGCATCAGGAATCCGGCAATCAGCCCCATGTCATGGTAAAGCGGCAGCCAGGAGACCAAAACATCGTCATCGCGTAGGTGAATGGCCTGGCTGTAAGCCTCCATTTGGTTGAGCACGGCCTGGTGCGAGAGTGCCACGCCTTTTTGCAGGCCGGTGGTGCCCGATGAATGCTGTAACAAGACGATGTCTTCGGGCGAACGGTGCAGGCCGCTCATCTGGTCGAAATCTGGCTCCACAGCGGCTTCCACCTGATCGGTGAGCAACACCACACGAACCGAATCTTGTGGCTTGAGCGCTGAACGCACCTCGGCATCGAACTCCGGGTAGGTGACGATGGCATCTGGCCTGGTAATAGAAACCAGCGCCGAAAGGTCTGCCCGGTAGCGTTCAGGAGAGAGCTTTTCGGTCAGGAAAGGCATAATGGCCGGGATGGCGCCATACAAGATCGCTCCCCAAAACGAATAAACCAGGTCTTCGCCATGCTGCAAGATCAAAATGACCACTTCGCCGGGCTTCAACCCGGCGCGGGCATAGGCGCGCACATAGCGGTAAGAACCTTCTACCAGGCGGGCATACGATACCGGCAGGTCATCTTGCCCGGCATGTTGCAGGAGGATGGCGGTTTTCGCGGGGTTTTTCTGGTAATTATTTTGTACGAGGTGGGCAAGTGTGGTCATGCTTATTGGCGCGAGCGAATCAGGGCGGTAAGTTGTTCCAGGGTGTCGAAGGTCTCAGCATTCAGTTCGGTGTCGTCGATATGGACCCCAAAGTTGTCTTCGATGAACAGGCCCAGGTCCACCAGGCTAAAAGAGTCAATCAGGCCGCTGGAGATGAGCGTTTCGGTGGGTTGGATGACGCGTTTGGGTTGGCGCAAGATTTCGGCAGCCAGGTAGGTGGCAATTTTGGTCATCATTTCGTCCATAATATAGGTCCTTTTATTGAGATGAGAAATTTAATAGGTTACTTTGCGTGTGTGATTGCCCATGCAAGGGCTTCTTCAAGTTGGAGCACTAGCGCATCAAGCACCGTATTATCACCGCTGGGAGCTAGGCGCTGGTAGCCTACAAATTAGCGTGTGTAAACGTTGCTTTTCACAGGTTCCTAATAAATTTTATGATTTAGCATCAAACACCAGGGATTGGATGCTAAATCATAAAGGGTTTACGGGGAATTGCGATGAAGCGAGTTATTCTTTTGTTCCGTGAAACACCAGCCGTTTGTAGTGGAACTTGTCACGACGGGCAATCCCGGTATATTGGCCCACGACACTGACATTCTTAAACCCGACACGCATCATCATTTCTTCCATACACTGTTGGCTAAAAGCCCACCAGGTTCGTTGGTCCAGTTTTTGGTTGAGGGTCCCCAGAAAATACATGAGAGGCATGCCGCTTTTGTCTTCAAAGATGTCAGATGCAATGATTAACCGTGATTTGCAGAGAGGTGCAATTACGTTTAGGGCTCTCATCGGCGCAAACAGGTGTAATAAAATGTCTCCTAAAAAGACAATATCAAATTGCTGGTTTCCAAGTAACTCAGGGGTCAGGTTGTAAATGGACGAGAATACGCGTTTTGATGATGATTTGAGTTGGGTGTGACAAAAATCAAATGGGGCATACAAATGACGCCTGTAAGTTTCTTCAATAGATGAGTTTGCATGATGTTTGCAGATTTTCGCTAAGGCTTTTTCTTTCTCATCATGAATAACATCCCATTCATAAAGCGAGGGTAATTCGACGGCGGTAACTTCAGCCCCTCGTTTTTCGAATTCGAAAGTAAAGAAACCCGTAGCCGCCCCAACATCTAGAACCTTCAGCCCTGTCATATCTTTTGGGAACTGAAAGGCATCCAGGTCTTTCCTGTAATCGTAATCCCCGGGGGTAACAATACCATTTCCTAAGTCGACGGTGTGATACCAGTAATAGTTTTCAATGCCAGGTTCTTTATTTCCTTCGATAAAGGCATTGAAATTTTTCAAATCCTTCAAGTATTCAGCATATACCTTGTTTTTTTCATCGTCAATGGAAGTAAGTGTTGGCGGGGGAGCCTGAATTTCTGTGTCTACTTGTGTATGGATTTCTTCCGGCATTTTGGGCGCTTCCTGGCTAACAAAATTCGCTTCAGAAAAAAGTTGCTGAACTTCAGGCTCTGAACGATTTATTCTGGCCAAGACTCTCTTCCACACGCCAGCAATCCCTTCATTTTGAAACACTTTGATAACTTTGGAAAAAATGGTCATAATAGCTATCCTTTTGTTGTTTTGTATTTTTGATTTGATGAGTGTTATTGCCGGTCGTGTAAGCGTTCTTTGCCTAAGCTGCCATTCAATAGACAGCTTATATTAGGAACCGAATTGTCTGATTCGTGCGGGGTAAGAAATTGAAAAGTTTCGTAAAGCCCTATTAATTATACCATCGGCAGGTTTTATTCTGGCGCGGAGGTGGGGCTGGGCGGGGGGGTGGGGTTCGGGAGTTCGGTGCTGTAGCCAAACTGGCCGCGAAAGCTAAAGTATGTCACTTGCCCCGGGCGGATTTCCACCGGCAGGAAGACATTTTTGCCATCGTACAAGATGCGAACCGTGTATAAACCGGCCGGAAGGTCACTGATGACCATGTTTTCGTTGTAATATGGGTCGGGATTAACCGCTTCGGGGCCGTAGGTGTTGACTTCCCACTCACGGTTGGTCTCTTGGGAGCGGATGATGACCGGGAAGCTGCGAATCGGTTCACGGTTGGTTTCCATTACCCGTCCTGCTAACACACCCCAGCCTTGTGGTGGGGCAATCCACAATTCGGGGTTGAGGGTGTTGAAGTAGGAATTTTCTCCCACACGCACTTCAATGTGCAGGTGCGGACCGGTGGTTGCGCCGGTGTCGCCCAGCTCACCCAGCACCGTACCCGTATCGACCCACTGGCCGAGGGCGACATTGACCTCGCGCATGTGGGCGTAAATGGTGTAAAGCGGCTGCGATTGGAAGCCGAAGTCGTGCCGGATGGCGACGGCGCGCCCGTAGGGGTCTTTGTAGTTGTCGGGGACGCCGCTAAACAGGCCCCAATCGGCCCAGACCACGGTTCCGGGGCCTGCGGCCAGCACCGGGGTGCCCGGTTTGCCGGGGATATCGACGCCCGTGTGGGTGACGCTGGCGAAAAAGACTCCTCCGTAGCGGTAACTGGCCAGCGGCCAGTTAATCTCGTCGGCGCCGATGGGGCGGGCGAAATAGAAATGGTCGTAGGGGCTTAGCGCCAGGGGGACCGGGAATTGCGGCGGCCGCCAGGCTGAAACCGGTTCGGCGCCGGGGGTGGGCAGGCTAAAGGTGAGCGGGTCGCTGGGCAGGGAGGCCGGGGTGACGACGACACAGTCGGGGTTGGGGCAGATGGCGGTTGGGAGGGGCGGGCTGGTTGGG
>CAZLSP010000002.1:0-219022 GCA_964562145.1 uncultured Anaerolinea sp.
AAAGAAGCGCACGACCTGAAATCTCCCTTCAACCGCATCCTGGGCTTTACCAAAATGGTGCTAAAAGGGATGGACGGTCCGCTGACAGATATGCAGAAAGACGACCTAAACATCGTCTACCAGAACAGCACCCAGGCAATGGGGCTGATGGGTAACCTGGTAGATATGGCCCGTCTGAGCCGCGGCGAGAAAAGCTTCACCCCCTCCCGGTTGGATGTATACCGGCTGGTTACAGTAGGGGTCAACAACTGGAAGCAGAATCACCCCGAGAAGCAAATCGAATTTGAAACCAACCTGCCCGATGGCGAGCTGGTCTTTTCTGCTGATGAAGCCCTGCTGCGGCAGGCCATCAGCAACCTGATCTCATACGTCAGCGAATACGTCCAATCACCCGCAACAGTCTCAATCAGCGCAACCCGTGAACCCGGCCAGGTGGTCTTCACCTTTGAAAGCCGGGGAGTCAAAGCGCCGGGTGCTTCGGAATGCGATATGACCATGTGGGGCTACATTGCCCAGCGCATCATCCACTTGCACGGGGGTGAGTTCCTGGGCGGCGAAGGCGACGAAAACGGGGCAATGGTCAGTATCCGCTTACCGTTGGAAGCCGGGGAGTAGTTTTTTCGTCAACAGCACCGCCACCAACGCGACGCTCGCCGCCACAACCGTCCACTCCATCCAGGCGTTTGGCTCACCCTTGAGAATATCGTGTAAGGCGGCCCAATTAAGCGCCGCCAGGGCCAGCCAACCCGCAATAACCAGCAGTTTTTTCATGGCAACCTCCGCAAAATGAAACGGGGCAGACAACCCAATGTCTGCCCCGTAATTTATTTATTGACACCCAATCGGTAGACCTTGAACCCTGCCGCCAGCCAATCTTTCCCAGAAAAGCCGTTGACGGTATCGACCAGGATACGCGCCGGGGTAAGCGCCGCCAGCTTTTCAGGCGTCAGGGCGCGAAACTCGCTGTGGCTGACCAGCATCACCACCGCATCTGCCCCGGCCACCGCCGCATCCAGCGTCAGCACGGCATCAATCCCGGGCAGGCCAGCATCCGGCTTGAAGGGCTCGAAGGCTTTCACCATCGCCCCTTCTTTTTGCAGCAGGTGGACCACTTCCGAAGCGGGACTCTCGCGCAGGTCATCCACATCTGGTTTATAGGCCAAACCCAGCGCTGCCACTTTTTTGCCACTGAGCCCACCCAGGGCCTGTTTGACCTTTTCGACAACGACTCCTGGCTGAGAATCGTTTACCTGACGCGCCTTTAAGATGAGCTGCGACAGGTCGGGGGCGGTTTCGACGAAGAACCAAGGGTCGACGCTGATGCAATGACCGCCAACGCCGGGGCCGGGGTTGAGAATTTTAACGCGCGGATGCAGGCTGGCAAGCTTGATGGCTTCCCAAACATCCACCCCAAAACGCTCAGCCAGGCGCGAAAATTCATTGGCGATGGCAATGTTGACATCGCGATAGGTGTTTTCCATCAATTTGACCATCTCAGCGGTGGTCGAATCGGTTTCGTGAATCTCACCCTGCACAAAAGCGGCGTACAACTCCCGCCCGGCCTGCGCCGATTGGGGCGTGATCCCGCCCACCACGCGCGCATTCTCAACCAGCTCGCGCAAAATTTGGCCGGGGAGCACTCGTTCGGGTGAGTAAGCCACAAAGAAATCGGTGCCCGCCTTCAAGCCCGATTTTTCGAGGATGGGCACCACCAGTTCAACGGTGGTACGCGGCGGGGAGGTTGATTCGAGCACCACCAGGTTACCCTGGCGCAAGTGTGGGACGATTGCTTCGGTGGCGGCGGCAACAGCGCGCATATCGGCCTTTTTATAAGTCTGGCCGTTGTATTCGCCCAGGTCATGTTCGTAAAACGGGGTCGGGACGGCTATCAGGAAGGCATCGGCGGCTTCGGGAAGGGGCGAAACCACCAGGTTGCCAGATTGAACCGCCTTTTCCACCACTTCTCCCAGACCGGGTTCGTGAATGTGGAGCTTCCCGGCATTGAGGGTTTCAACCACCCGCGGGTTGGTATCGACGCCCACGACCTTAACGCCGTGCGTGGCAAACATGCTGGCAGTGGGCAGGCCAATATAACCCAGCCCAAGAATGCAAATCTTTTCGAATTTCACAGTGACTCCTTGAATGAGCAAACTTCTCACCATTATACCAACCCACTTTGACCTGGAACTTGGGGCAATTTTAATCGTAGATTAAATAGCTCGTTTTCAATCCGTTGTATAATGATTTTGACGTTGGAGGCAACCGATGGAATTTTTGCTTGACCCAAATGTCGCTTATGTTTTGCTGGTTGTGGGGATGTTTCTGGGGCTGATGGCCCTGGTGACGCCCGGCACCGGCCTGCTCGAAATCGGCGCGCTGCTTGCGCTGGTCGTTGCCGGATACGGGGCATATAACAATGAGATTAACGCCTGGGCCTTTATTCCGCTGGCGCTGGCAACCGTTCCCTTTTTGTACGCCCTTCGTTACAGACGATTCCGCGCGCCGCTGCTGGCCGCGACTATCCTGCTGGTGGTCGGAGGGTCGGTTTTCCTGTTCCGTGGCACACAGGGACAGTGGCTGGGCGTGAACCCGCTGCTGGCAACGGTTGTTTCGCTGCTCTCGGGCGGGCTGCTTTGGATTGCGGTTGAACGCAGCCTGGCAGCGCTCCAGCAGCCAATCACGCACAACCTGCAAGCGCTAATCGGGCAGGCTGGCGAAGCCCGAACCCGGATTAACGATTCGGGTTCGGTACAGGTGGGCGGGGAGTTGTGGTCCGCGCGGAGTGAAAAACCCATCGAGCAGGGCAAGGCCGTGCGCGTTGTCCATAAAGATGGGTTTGTGCTGGTGGTCGAAGAGTTTTCCAAATAATCAACATTCACAACAAGGAGAAAAGTTATGGGAGCTGATAGTGCCATCTTTGGAACCTCGATATTGTGCATCGTTGGGATCGTTATCATCGCTGCACTGATACTCGTAGGGAATATGATCCGCATTGTGCCAGAATACCAGCGCCTGGTGGTTTTCCGCCTGGGCCGTGTGCTCGACAAACCGCGCGGGCCTGGGATCGTGTTTTTGTTCCCCTTTATCGATCGCGCCATCAAAGTAGACCTGCGCGAACAGGTGCGCGAAGTGCCGCACCAAACCTCCATCACCAAGGATAATGCGCCGATCTCGATCGACTTCTTGTGGTACTACAAGGTGCTCGACCCGGCCCAATCGGTGTTGCAGGTGGGTAACTTCGAGGCGGCTGCGGCCGGTATCGCTGCCACCACCCTGCGCGCCGTCATCGGTGGGATCCCGCTCGATGATGTACTCTCGGAACGCGAACATATCAACAATATGCTGCGCACCCGCCTGGATGAAGTGACCGAGCGTTGGGGCGTGAAAGTAACCAACGTTGAGATCCGCGAAATTATCCCGCCGCGCGATGTGCAAGACGCAATGAACCGCCAGATGTCGGCCGAACGTATCCGCCGCGCCGTGGTGACCGAATCGACTGGTACCAAGGAAGCCGCCATTAACGTGGCCGAAGGCGAGAAACAGAGTGCCATTTTGCGCGCTGAAGGCCAGAAACAGAGCGCCATCTTGCAAGCTGAAGGTGAACGCCAGGCGCAACTGCTACGCGCCGAAGGTTTTGCCGATGCGCTGGCAAAAATCTACGAAACCGCCAATCGCGTCGACCAGAAAACGATGACCTTGCAGTATTTCGAAACCCTTAAGGCAATGGGCATGAGCCCCTCCACCAAGTACATCTTCCCAATGGAATTCACCAGCATGCTGGAGAATTTCACCAAGGGCAACCTGCAAAAGTAGCCCGAAACCTGCCCTGAGAAACAAGTTCCGAGTGATAAAATAGAGACTTCCGTTCGCAGGAAGTCTCTATTTTTATGGAAATCCTCCCCGCCAACATCCTTGACTTGAATTCATTACGGCACGTCGAAAACGCCTGCTTCCCCAAAGATGCCTGGCCGCTGCTCGACTTGATCGCCGTGTTAACCTTCCCGGGCGTGGTGCGCCTGAAAGTGGTTGAGAACGGCCAGATGATCGGGTTTGTCGCCGGGGATCCGCGCCCTGGCGAAGGGTTTTCATGGATCGCCACCATTTGTATCCTGCCCGAACATCGCGGCAAAGGCTATGGCCGCGCCCTGCTTGAAGCCTGTGAAGAACGACTGCCAACCACGCGTGTCCGCCTGAGTGTGCGCTCAGGAAACGATGAAGCCATCCGCATGTATGAAAAAGCAGGGTATAAAGCGTTCGACCGTTGGGGCCATTATTACAACGACGGCGAAGACGCCCTGGTGATGGAAAAAAATCGATAATTTCCCTCTGATATAATCACAATTATGAATTTGTCACTGCCCGCCCCAATCTGGGTGGATACAATGCCCGGCCTGCGCCAATTGGCCGCCGATCTTACCTCGCAACCCCGCATCGCGGTGGATACAGAGGCCAACTCACTGTACGTGTACCGTGAACAGGTCTGCCTGTTGCAGTTTTCAACGCCTGAAACAGACTACCTGGTTGACCCGCTGGCATTAAACGACCTGACCTTACTGGCCGATATTTTCTCGAGCGCGCAGATTGAAAAAGTCTTCCACGCCTCCGAGTATGACCTGATTGGCCTACAACGCGACTTTGCCTTCACTTTCTCCAACATCTTCGACACCATGCTAGCCGCTCGCACCCTGGGCATTAAACAAATTGGATTGGGCAACCTGCTGGCTGAAAAATTTGCCGTCGAAGTAGACAAACGCTTCCAAAAAGCCGATTGGGGAGCCCGTCCCCTGCCCCCGGACCTGATTGACTATGCCCGGTTAGATACGCACTACCTGCTGGCCCTGCGCGACACGCTCGAAAACGAACTACACGCAGCCAATCGCTGGGAACTCGCCAGTGAAGACTTCCGCCGTGCCTGTATTGTCAACAACGGCAATGGCGCTCGCCTGCACAAAGAACGCTGGGAGCGCATCGATGGCCGCCAGGACCTGACCCCACGCGAGCAAACCATCTTAAACGAACTGTGCATTGCCCGTGAAAAACTGGCTGAACGGCTGAACCGTCCGCTCTTTAAAGTGCTCGATGACCGCGCATTGCTCAACCTGGCCAAAAACCTGCCCCACAGCCTCGACGATTTGGTAACTGCCGGGCTTTCCCCGCGCCAGATCGACCGTTTTGGCCGCAGCCTGCTCGAAGCCATTGTGCGCGGCGAAAATGCCCCGCTGGTTCAGCCATCCGAGATTATCCGCCTGCCCGACTCCGTACTCAACCGGCTGCACAAGCTCAAAGCCTGGCGCAAAGAAAAAGCGGAAGAACTGGCTGTCGAATCAGACATCATCCTGCCCAGGGTATACATGCAACCCCTGGCCGAAAAGAACCCCCGCTCCATAGAAGCGCTCCAACAAGTCATGTTCGACTCCCCCTGGAGGGTCGCCAACTTTGGCACGGAGATCCTTCGGGCACTTGGTGTGAAAGGACTGGAAACATGAAGATTCAATTTCATGGCGCAGCGCAAACTGTCACCGGCTCTATGCACCTGCTGGAAGCCAACGGTAAACGCATCTTGCTCGACTGCGGCCTGTACCAGGGTCCGCGCAAGGAAACCTACCAGCGCAACCTGAATTTCCCCTTCGACCCGGCCAGCATCGACGCAGTCATTCTCTCTCACGCCCACATTGACCACAGCGGCAACCTGCCCAACCTGGTCAAAAACGGATTTTCCGGCCCAATTTTTGCCACCCCCGCCAGCGTAGACCTGACCGATATCATGCTGCGCGATTCAGGCCGCATCCAGGAAACCGATGCCGCCTACCTGAACTACCGCGAAGAACGTCGCGGCGCAAACCAGATCCAGCCGCTTTACACCGAGCAAGACGCCGAAAATGTGCGCCCACAAATGCAACCCACCGAACTGGGCATCGATTTTGAACCCATTCCCGGCGTTCTGGCGCGCTTCTACGAGGCCGGTCACATTTTAGGGTCGGCAGCAGTCTTCCTTGAAGTAGAAGAAAAAGGCCAAAAAACCCGTGTCTGGTTCTCGGGCGATATCGGCCGGTTAAAGCTGCCCCTGCTGCGCGATCCGCAGCTCCCCGAAGATGTTGACCTGCTCATCATGGAGTCAACCTATGGCGATAAACCGCA
Source organism: uncultured Anaerolinea sp. (assembly GCA_964562145.1). Lineage (GTDB taxonomy): Bacteria > Chloroflexota > Anaerolineae > Anaerolineales > Villigracilaceae > UBA5195. The sequence continues at coordinate 6,139 of CAZLSP010000002.1, forward strand.
CCGCGACCCCGAAATCGCCTTCAAAGAACTGCGCGATGTGGTCTATCACACGGTGCGCCGTGGCGGCAAAGTGATCATCCCCGCCTTTGCGGTGGGCCGCACCCAGGAAATCGTCTACAACCTGCACCGCATGCTCGACAGCGGCGACATCCCGCATGTGCCAGTCTACGTCGATAGCCCGCTGGCGGTCAACACCAGCGACATCTTCAAACGTCACCGCGAATGCTTCGACCAGGAAACCTGGGATTTCATGCAAAAAGGCAAACACCCCGCCCTCGATTTCGAAGGGCTGACCTACGTCCGCTCGGTACAAGAGTCCAAAATGCTTAACGAAAAGCGCGAGGCAATGGTCATCGTCTCCGCCTCGGGCATGGCCGAAACCGGCCGTATCTTGCATCACCTAAAAAACAATATCGAAGACCCGCGTTCCACAGTAGTCATTGTCTCCTGGCAAGCGCCTCATACCCTGGGCCGCCGCCTGGCCGACCGCGAGGAAAAAATCAAAATTTTTGGCGAGGTCTTCTACCGCCGCGCCGAGGTTGCCACCATCGGCGGACTTTCGGCCCACGCCGGGCAAGACCTGTTAACCGAATATGCCCAGGCGGGTCAGGCTCGCAAACACGGCATTTTCCTGGTCCACAGCGAAGAGCGCGGCGCACTACCGCTTAAGGCCAAGCTCAATGAAAACGGTCTAAAAAACGTATACTATCCGGCCCTGCGTGATTCGGTAGAGATTTAGGCTTACGCTTTCAGCAAAAAGTAGTATAATTTCGCCCCGCACCGGGAGAGGTGCCAGAGTGGTTGAATGGGACGGTCTCGAAAACCGTTGTAGGCTTCATGTCTACCGTGGGTTCGAATCCCACCCTCTCCGCCAAGACGTATTCCCCACGGAATGCGTCACATCGATGGGAGTGTCCGTTTTTTGAAACGGACGCTCTTTTTTTATCCCGGTGGTGCCCGCCCGGGTTATTGCACACCCCCAACTCCTGCGGATAGCCCAAAAGCCCCGCCCAGGCCAGCTTCAATCTGTTTTGTCATGTTCCTCTAATTGAAACAATTTGAATTAACATGTACACTTAAGTTGTGAAATGGAGGATTTTATGCACGAACGCCGTAAACTTGACCGTAAATATTTGATGGTGTATTCCCGTGTCTTCGACCGCACTTCCGGCCGAATCCTTGGCTACCTGTCGGACCTCAGCCCCAAAGGCGCAATGATCATCAGCGACGACCCGCTGCCCGAAGAGATGGAACTCCCGCTGCGCTTCGACCTGCCTGACCCCCGGTTGTTCTCCACCGACCATCTCAACATCCAGGCCAAAGTCGCGTGGTGCCGCCCCGATATTGACCCCTCGTTCTACAATATTGGCTTCAGCTTTGGAACAGTCACCGAACACGAAGCGCAAATCATCCTGGAAATGATCGAGGCGTACGAATTCCGCCGCGACCTGCCCAACTACCCCACCTCCCCATCGGTACTTGAATAATATTATCTTCAGCCAGCAAGCCAGCAATGACCTTCGACACCCAAAAAACTATCCCATCCCGGCCCATCCTCGAATCTTACTGGGTTTTGCCTGGCCAATTGCTGGCCGGAGAATACCCCGGCGTTCCTTACGTCCCCGAGATTACCCGCAAACGAATCGATTCCTTTCTAAACTCGGGCTTTAACACCTTTATCAACCTCACCAGCCCCGGCGAAACCGAGCCCTACGAGCCCATCCTGCGCGAGCAGGCAGGATACTATGGCAAACAGGTTGAAACCGCACAATTCCCAATCGGTGATTATGGCTTGCCCACCATTGAAGCCATGCGCAGCATCCTGGACAAGATCGATACTGCCATCAGCGCCAGGCGCAAAATCTACGTCCACTGTTACGGCGGCATTGGGCGCACCGGCACCGTCATTGGCTGTTACCTGGCTCGCCACGGGCTGAGCGGCGAAGAAGCCATTAAGCACCTGGCAGCCCTGTGGAAAAACGTTCCAAAATCCAACCGTTACCCGCATTCTCCAGAAACGATCCAACAGGAAGATTTCATTCGCAACTGGCCCGAACAAAAACGATAAAACCGCCTCTATAATAAGAGCATGGACTGGCACGCGCGCTACACCCAACAAGCCCGCTGGACGCAAAGTCTGCGCTCTTATTTATTTAACAAAGCCGGAATGGCCGCCGCCCAGCGAGTGCTTGAACTCGGTTGTGGAACGGGCGCCGTCCTGGCAGACTTGCCCGTTAAACCGGGTACGGCCATTCATGGACTCGACACAAACCTTTCGTCCGTGCGCCTGGCCGCAACCGGCACCCCCGGCGCCAACCTGCTGTGCGCCGATGGTGCGCGGCTGCCCTACCCCAACGCCTGCTTCGACATAACCTTTTGCCACTTTGTGCTGTTGTGGGCTAGCCAGCCCCTCAACCTGCTCCAAGAAATGCGCCGTGTTACCCGTCGCGGCGGGGCCGTGCTGGCCCTGGCCGAACCAGATTACGGCGGGCGGGTCGATTTCCCCACCCCGCTGGCCGAGCTGGGCCAATGGCAGGCACAATCACTGCGCGACCAGGGCGCAGACCCACAAATGGGACGCAAACTGGCCGGGTTGTTTGCCCAGGCCGGGTTAAAAAATGTCGAAACGGGAGTCGTTGGCGGGGAGTGGACGGCTCCGCCCGCACCCGAAGAGCAAGCCATGGAGTGGGAGGTGATTGAGGCCGATTTGGCGGGAAAAGTCCCGGCCGCAGCCCTCCAAAAAATGAAACGCCTCGAGGAGCAAGCCTGGAGTAACGGCGAAAGGGTGCTCTTCGTTCCGACGTTTTTTGCCTGGAGTCGTGTTTAGGGTATAATCGCTCCAAATTGGAGGTAAATTTTGGAAGAGATTTCAGTGCAACCCACAGAGCCGGAGCCCGAAACAGGCGATACGGTCGGTTGGGGTCGTTTCTTTTTAGACGTTTTGGAAACTTTACTGCTTTCGGCAGCATTGTTTTTGGTAATTAATGCGCTTTCGGCGCGTGTCCGAGTTGATGGGTATTCGATGCGGCCCACCCTGGAAGATGGAGAGTTTGTGCTGGTCAACCGGTTGGCGTATCGGTTCGACAAGCCGGTGCGGGGCGATATTGTCGTGTTCCACTTCCCGCTTGATCCCGGCCAGGACCTGATTAAACGGGTGATTGGCCTGCCCGGTGATGAAATTCGCGTGGAGGGTGGCGTTGTGCACGTCAACGACGAGCCGCTCAACGAGCCTTACATTGCTTCGCCGCCCATTTATGCGGGCCGCTGGATTGTGCCGGAAGACAACCTGTTTGTGTTAGGGGATAATCGCAACGATTCATCCGATTCGCACTCGTGGGGGATGTTGCCCACTGAGAATATCATCGGCAAAGCAATCTTAATTTACTGGCCGTTTAACAACTGGCAAATGATCGACCATTACGAATTTTCACAGGCTGTCCAATGAGTTCAGATTTGAAAGCACTGCTCGAACAGGCAAAAACCTACCTGGATGTGCTGCCCCAGGCTCCCACGCCTTTTTCTGTTCCAGAAGGCGCGGCGCTGGCCGGTTGGATTGACCATACCATCTTGAAACCCGAGTCGACCGCCGGGCAGGTACGCACGCTGTGCGCCGAAGCGCGCGAATTTAAGTTCGCAACCGTGTGTGTCAACCCGTCGTATGTGGCGCTTTCGGCCGAGCTTTTGCGAGGCAGCGCGGTGGGCATTTGTTCGGTGGTGGGGTTCCCGCTGGGAGCCACCCCGCCCGAAGTGAAAGCCTTTGAAACGCAGCATGTCATCGCGGCCGGGGCAACTGAAATCGACACCGTCATCAATATTGGCGCGCTAAAAAGCGGCGATTTTTCGCTGGCCCTGCAAGATGTTGAAGCGGTGGTTGAGGCTGCGCGCGGAAAAGCGCATGTCAAGGTCATCCTGGAGATGGCGTTCCTCGATCAATACGAAAAAATTGTCGGTTGCCTGTTGTGCAAACAGGCCGGGGCCGATTTTGTAAAGACATCTACCGGGTTTGGGCCGGGCGGAGCTACCGTAGACGATGTAGCGCTCATGCGCCGCATTGTAGGCGCCGAAATGGGTGTCAAGGCTGCGGGCGGCATCCGCACCCTGCGCGATGCCCAGGCCATGATTAACGCCGGAGCAAACCGCCTGGGAGCCAGTGCGGGCATTTCCATTCTAAAAGAAGCGGGGGTTCTGGAATGAGCGAAACCTTCGAACGACCGCCTGAATTCCCATGTAACGAGTGCCAGGCCGGAATTATGCGCCTGAGCTTTATTACTTACTTTACCTGGCTCGATGAGGAACTCGTAACTGTGCCTAACTTTCCGGCCTGGGTATGCGATGTGTGTGGCAAACGCGAATACGACGAACGGGCGGTTAACTGGCTGACAACATTACTCAGCCCCAACGCAGGCCAGCCCACCGGACCCAATCGCCGCCGCACACGCCTGCCCCAAACCCGCCGTGGACAGAACCGCCCCACTTCAACGGAGTAAGCATCATGGCCTTTGATACCCCCAGCGTCACGCACCGCATTGTTTCGGCTGATTTTTACACCCCCAGCTACCGCATTGTTGGGAAAACCACCGTTCCCAATACAGGGATCTTGGGCCTGATGAATGACCCCACCACCTCCTTCATGGAAATCATGGACGCCCGCCTGGCGCGTGTCCACATGCCTTCGAAGCTGGTGGACCATTATGAAGTGGTGCGAATTGTCAAATCGCAGATTTTTGCCGTAGCCCTTTCGCGCCGTGAAGATATTGGCCCACAGGCCCTGGCGCGTGGCGGGTATGTGCGCCTAAACGAGTACCCGGTTCACATCACCACGCCGGTGTATGAATTGCAAGGAATGTTGGAATGGGCTGGCCGCTTTGAGTTTTCTACCGTTATGGTAGAAGGCAGCCGGGAGTTTGTTCCGCTTTACGGGGGCATGCTGACCGCCATTTTGATCCCGGCCCTTAAGGCAGAAGGCCCGGCTTTCCTGTTTAACCGCCGCCAGGTCGATTTGCTGGCCTTAAACAGCCAGAGAATTCAAAACTGACCTGTAAAAACGCTTGACCATTCAGAGGGCTGATGATAAAATCTTGCCCGCTCTGAAAAAAGGCCCGCCCTTGCAGAGAGCGCAAGGAGACGCCCCCATCGTCTAGGGGCCCAGGACGCAGCCCTTTCAAGGCTAAAACCGGGGTTCGAATCCCCGTGGGGGCACAAACAAAAAACCACCTTAACTGGTGGTTTTTTGTTTAATCCTGATCATTTTGAGGCTTCTGGCAGCCATTCGCCAAATCGGCGCAGAAGGTCTGCCATGACCTGGTTGGTGCGGTTCTGGAACAGGTCGAAGTTACCGTAAGCTTCACCGCCGCCAGAGCCGACCAGGTCGCTCACGCCACGCAAGATCAGGCAACGGGTATGGTTGCGGGCAGCGACCCAGGCAATGGCCGCCGATTCCCAATCGGCGGCAACCGCCCCAAAGCGGCTAACCAGCATGGGAATGTCTTCTACGACAATGTCACGGTCGCCAGAAACCAGCAGGCCCGGTTGCGCGCCTGCGGGCAGGCTCGGCAACCAGGAAAGGTCAAGTTGGGTTGAGTAATGGGCAATCGCTTCATCAGGATCGGACATTTGCTCGATGATGTCGTAAACAAGGGTCCTTTCAACCAGGATGACCGCGCCAGGCTGGATACGGCCCTCGAAACCGCCGCAGGTGCCCAGGTTAGCCAATAAATCAGGGTGGAAATGGTCCAGGACGTATTGGGCAGTGGCCGCTGCAGAAATTTTTCCCCAGCCGCCGTGAAAAAAAATAAGCGGGAGCCCGTTGAGGGTGGCGTCAAACCATTCTCCCAGGGGCGAGGATTCTATTTTCGCATCAGGGAATAGTGGTTTAATGGCGCGCCACTCAGCATTGGCAGAAATCAGTACGACCGTTTTCATACGCGGGCATCCATTTCCAGAACCGGAATCTCGGCAAGATAATCACAAACAAACTGGAGCGCGGCCTCGGCTGAGGCCGCCTTGTTTTGTTCGCGGTCACCGGGGAAGCAAAAAATACGCGCCCACTCTCCGTCTGCACTCGATAATCCAACCCAGGTTGTGCCTACCGGTTTGTTGGGCAAGCCGCCCCCCGGCCCGGCAATGCCACTGACGGCCACCGCAACATCGGCATTCAGGGCAGCCCGGACGCCGCGCGCCATCTCGAGCACGGTCTCTCGGCTGACGGCACCATAGGCCTGCAAGGTGTCCCAACGGACGCCCAACAAGGCTACTTTTGCCTCATAAGCATAGGAAACGACCCCGCCCTGGTAATACTCCGAAGAACCCGGGACGTTCGTGAGCCGGTGACCGATCAGGCCGCCGGTGCAAGATTCGGCCGTAGCGAGCTTAAAGCCTTTCTGACGAAGCAACGTCCCAATGCGAATTTCCAAAGGTTGATCCAAAAGAACTTCTCCTTGTTACATACCTTGTAATCGTGTTTTAAGCGGCCGTGGCCGGTGGATGGATCAGGCTATCCACGACTACCGCAAAATCTAGGGCCTGGCCTGCCTCCAGGCCCAGCCGGATAGTTTCTGCATCGAGAGGCCACTCCTTCATGAACAGGGTGATCTCGCGCTCGCTCTCACTGTCGTATGCAGGGTTGGTTTTAGCCACCCCAAACAGCTCCAGCGCGCGACGAGGCTGGCCCTGTTTGTAAGCCAGCAACCCAAAATAGATGACCGCCGAACAGACCACTGGCTGCGCGCCAATGCGGCGTGCCAGGGCCATGCCCTCGCGCAGCATGGCCGCTGCAGGATCGAGCCGGCCCAGGTTAATCCCTGCCAGCCCAAGATTAACGAGATGGAGGGCCATGCCCTGCTGCGCGCCAGTCTCACGCGAAACTTGCAGGGCACGCTGATAGTAATCCCACGACTCGTCCCAGCGCTGCTGCTCGCCCGCCAGCGCGCCCAGGTTGTTGAGCGCAACGGCGGCGCGCTCACGGTTTCCAACGGACAGGGCCAGGGCCAGGCTTTCTTGATAGTATTTTTCTTCTTCGAGCGGATACCCCAGGGCACCCGCGACAACGCCCAATCGATTAAGGGCCTGCATGCGGGTATGAGGGTCATTAATTTCTTCAGCAATCTTAAGCGCTTCCTGGCAAACCTCGCGAGCACCGGCGAGATCACCCAAGCGCCAGTCGATGCCACCCAGCGTTACCAGGACCTTGGCCAGGGTGCTGCGCGCCTGTTCTTTGCGCGCCAGGAACAAAGCACCAGTGAGGTAAGAGTGCGCATCCTGGTAATTCCCTAGAAACGAGGCTATCTGGCCCAACTGTACCAGCGCTTCAGCGACCATAACATCCATTTGCATGTCGCCTGCATTGGCCGCGGCGGTTTCGGCATGTTTGCGAGCCTGGGGATAGTCACCCAACTGCATATAGGTTTCGGCCAGACCCACTTCCATGACAATTACATCGCGAATGGGTTGGTCTGGCTGATTAAGCAGGTCGAGCGCACGCTGGAAAAAGCCCCGCGCTTCGGCCAGGGCGCTCAAGTTGAGGGCACGGTCGGCCGCCTCGGATAGCACGGATGCGGCGCGGGCGTACTCGCCGCCTTTTTCGAAATGTTCGGCAATCTGTGGCAGGTACTCGCCGCGACGTTCGCCGCTGACGCCATTGAGCCAGACCGCAAAAATGGAGTGATAGGTCGTACGCTGACGTTTTAGCAGGGTTTCATAGGTGACTTCTTGCAACAGCGAATGTTTGAAGGTGTATTCTCGTGCGCTGCTGAAAGAAGAAGGCCGCCGCTCATAGATTAACTCTTTACGGCGCAGGCTGGCAATGGCGGCCTGAATCTCATCATCGGTCTGGCCTTCACTCATAGCACGCGCAGCCTGGTCCCAGAAGATGCGCCCAATCACCGAGGCGCGCTGCAAGGTGCCGCGCTCGAGCGGAGACAGGCTGTCGAGGCGGGCTTGCAGTACTTCGGTGAGTGTAGACGGGACTCGTACCGTCGCCAGCCGCGAGGGATCTACATGCCACACATCCGCTCCCGGCTGGATAACGCCGGAATCGATCAGCATTTTGATCAGTTCTTCGAGATAGAATGGGTTGCCTTCGGCCCCGCCAACGACCAGCTCGCGGATGGCTGTGGGCAGGTCGGGGACTTTTTGCAGGATGTCATCCACCAGGCGGCGGCTATCGTCTTTTGAAAGCGGGAGCAGCTCAAGGCGGGTGTGGGCCGGAAAATCGTTTCCCCAGCGCGGGTAGTGTTCAAACAGGACGGGGCGGGCGACAGCCAGGGCCATAAATGGCGTTTCGGGGGGCAGGTTGGCTAACAGGTAGCGCAACGCATCCAAAGAGCCCGTGTCAGCCCATTGCAGGTCGTCGATCATCAATAAGACCGGGAACTGGGCGGATACCACACGAAAGAATTGGGTCAGGTAAAAAAGCGCTTGCTGGCGAAGCTGGCGCGGGTCTTGTAATAAGCCGCGCAGGTGCGGGCTGGAGGAGAAATTCAGGCCAATCAGGTGCCCAATAATGTGGGCCTTCTCCACCGCGGCCGGGTCATGGGGCAGGAATTCGCGGAAGCCGTTTTCCATCTTTTGGTGCGCAACGGTCAGCGAGTCGCTATCCTGAATTTCAAAACGGAACGCAAAAATATCCCGTAAAAGGGCGTAAGGCGCGTTCAACATCGACAAACTGGCACGGCCCTTAAACCACCACCATGAAACCGTCTGCACTTCAGCCCAGGTGTTAAACTCATACAGTAGGCGGCTTTTGCCAATGCCAGCATCGCCCACCACCGTCACGACTTGCAGGTGGTGACCCAAAATAGTGTGCTGGAAGACCTTTTGAAGACGCGAAAGCTCAAATTCGCGCCCAATCATGTGGGTTTCGACACCTTCGATGCCGCGTGTATACAGCCGGAAAGCGCGCGGTTTGGCCTGTTGAACCAGGTAGGTCAGGACCGGGTCCGACTTCCCTTTAACTTCTAAGGGGGATTGGGCTTCGACATCAAAAACGCCACGCACATGGCGATACGTATCATGCGAGATCAGCACCTGCCCGGCCGGGCAGGCTTGCTCGAGGCGTGCTGCCAGGTTCACGGTATCGCCCATGGCGGTTACCTCGCCGCGTGTGCCAATGTGTCCAAACAGCGCCGGGCCGGTGTTGACGCCAATGCGCATTTTGAGACCAGACGCAACTTTGAACAAAGGGTGAAACGCGGCCAGTTCAGCCTGCATCGCCAGTGCAGTACGAATAGCCTGTTCGGGGTCATCTTCGCGGGTTTCCTCCGCGCCCCATAACACCATCACGCCATCCCCCATGTGTTTATCAATGTGGCCCCCATGCGAGAGCACTACGCCATCCAGCCGTTCCCACAGGGCGTTCATCGTATCGCGCACGTCTTCGGCATCCAGGCTCTCAGACATGGCAGTAAAACCGCTTACATCGGCAAAAAGCACGGTGACCATGCGGCGCTGCTGGGTTTCTTCCTGTGATTGGGTCACAGAAGATTTTAGGGCCAGCAATTTTTCGCGCAGCGGCCCCAACGCGGCATCAATGACATCTCCGCCGAGGGCTACGCGCTGGGCTTCGAGCGCTGCAATGGCTTGTTCGAGCTTGTCAATTTCGGTCATAGGCTGATTTTACAAGATTTAAAGTCAATCTGTATCCCCATTGATCATTTGCGCCACCAGTTTACCCGAAAGCGTCACCATCGGTACGCCGCCGCCCGGATGGGTGGTGCCGCCAACAAAGTATAAGCCGTCAAATTCCGATTTGTTGTGCGGGCGTTTAAAGGGCGCAAAGCGGTCATTAAAGCTGACGCCGTACAACGCGCCACGATGTGCACCGGTATTTTCCTGGAGGTCGAGGGGCGTTAGCAGACGCTGGGAGAGGATCTTGTTCCGCACATCCAGCCCAAGGCTGCCCAGCCGGTTAAGGAGCATTTGTGTGGCCCAGGCAGGGTCCACCGCGCCAGAAGCCGGGCCCAGCGCCGGGGCATTGACCATTACGAACCAGTTTTCACAACCTGCCGGGGCGTGCGAGGCATCCGTTTTGGAGGTGACGCACAGGTAGATGGTTGGGTCATCGGGCAGGCGCTGCTCTGCAAAGAGCTGGTGAAACTCACGGCGATAATCCGCTGAAAAAAAGATGTTGTGATGAGCCAGGTGCGGGTATTGACCTTCGACGCCCAAGAGCAAGATCAGGCCAGAGCAAGAAACATCCCGCCGTTTAAGGGTGGCAAGCCGCGGCGCAGCCAGCTTCGAGGCGATAAGGCCGTAGGTGGTGGTCACATCGATGTTTGAGATGATGGTTTGGGCAGGGATTATCTCGCCATTCTCCAGAATCACTGAAGAAACTTGCCGTCCATGCAGGCAAATCTCGCGCACGCGGGTGTTGGTGCGAATCTCGACCCCGAGTTCGTGCGCTAACTGTTCGTAGGCGCGAGCGATGGCATACATCCCACCCTGCGGATACCAGATTCCTTCGGCCAGTTCGACATGGGCAATGACGCCCAGGGTGGCAGGGGCCAAATATGGCGATGCGCCTACGTAAGTGGCAAAACGTCCGAGCAATTGGCGCAAGTGTGGGTGACGAACATGGTGTTCGATGCTCCATTGCAGGTTGTGAAAGACATCTACAGACAGGGCATCTTTAAGCGTTACTTTTGAGAAACTGGCCAGGGATGGAGGCGGGCCATAGGTGAAGACTGGGCCGGTGATGCGATGTAAGCGCGCGGCTTCGTCCAAAAAAGCCTTGTACCCGGCCATATCGCCCGGGCTGAGGGCTTCAAGCTGGGCTGCCATTTTTGCCAGGTCCGGAGAGGCATCCAAGCGTGCGCCATCGGGATAAAAGTACCTAGTCAGCGGGTCAACGGGCAGCAGGGTCAGGTAGTCTTCGAGGCAACGCCCGGCCGCATGAAAAAGGTCTTCAAAGACGTGGCGCATGGTGACGACTGAAGGGCCAGTATCCCAGCGAAAACCGTCAGCGCAAATCTCGGACATTTTCCCGCCGATGGATGGGTTCTGCTCGAGCAGGGTGACGCTGTAGCCTTTTGCTGCCAGGTGAATGGCTGCAGAAAGCCCGCCAATACCTGCGCCAAGGATGAGGATGGTGGGTTTTGTCATTGCAGGGTACGCCCTTTCCATTGGGGACCGCCGGTGAAATGCCATTGAATGGCTTGAATGGTGATGAGGGTCATCAGGATTACCGATACCGGCATGAGAAATGAGTCGAGGATGCGCTGACGTGTAAAGGCTGCTGTAAGGGCGCGCGTGAACAGGCCAAGCAAGATTAGAAGCGGATAGGGTGTAAGCGGAAAAGCGGATAGCAAAGCGGATGAAGGTAACGGAAAAACGGATGTCAGGGAGAGTAAAGCGGATGGATAGAACGGAAAAACGGATGTCAAAGCGGATATCAAAACGTATGGATGGAATGGGAAAACGGATATTAAAGCGGATGAAGGTAATGGAAAAGCGGATAAGGGCAAACCGCCGGTAAAGAGCAAAACCCAGGGGATGATAAAAAGCCAGATATGGAAGAAGGTGGAAAAGAAGAGGAAGACCAGGCTGTTACCATGTCCAGCAAGGATGTTTTTGGCAAAACCATTACGCACTTGCTGCCAATTATGATACATGCGGGTGACTATCAGCCCGTTGGCATCGACTGCGCGCAGGCGGAGGTGGTTTAGCTTGATGGCGTATGCAAAAGCCATGTCGTCGACAATGCGCGCACGGATGGCAGCGTGACCACCGATTTGTTGGTAGGCTGGACGTCGAAAGAGCAGGCATTGTCCCATGGCAGCGGCAAAAACCGGCCAGGGGATGTGGTGAACTGCCAGCACCGGCAGGTATGCGAGAATGGTGAAACCCATCAGCGGGACAACCAGGCGTTCGCCCCAGGTTACCGTTTGTTGGGTCGGCCAGGCGGTCAACAGGTCGGCACGTGTGCGCCGGGCTTCGGCTAACAGAGCCGAGAAGGCCCCAGGCTGCCAGCGAACATCGGCATCGCTGAAGAGCAAATAATCACCTGTGGCTTGCTGGCCTAACTGGTGACAGGCCCAGGTTTTCCCAAGCCAGCCCAAGGGAAGGGCGGCCCCATCGATAATTCGCAAGCGCGGGTCGTTGTTTGCAGCCTGTCGGGCGATGTCGGCGCTTCCATCGGTTGAGTGGTCGTCGAGCAGCAAGATTTCAAAGTTGGGATAATCTTGGGCAAGCAGGGAACGGATGGTTTGCGCAATCACGCTCGCTTCGTCACGCATGGGGATGAGGATGGATACGGACGGGAAAGCGGATGAGGGAGCGGATGGCAAAACGGATGAAGATGGGGAAGCGGATAAACGGCGAGCGGATCGGAGGCGCGGAAATGTCAAAGTGTTGAGGATGGCAGTGAGGGCAAAAACAAAGAGGGGCGAAAAGGTAAGGGAAAAAAGAAAGTCGGGCAGGTTTATCATCGGCGCCGCCCATTGTTCAAGATTGTTAGGGGCTTGCGCAAATCGTCACGGTGTTTCCAGATCAATAAGGTGGTTTGCAGGCCTAGCGTCCACAAAAAAAACGGGTTGGGGTTGGCAATCCACAGGAAAATCGCCATACCTGCCAGGGTAAGCAGGACGGCCCAGCCGGAGTTCTTGAGCAGGATAAACCAAAAGGTGATACCCAGCAGGGCTACCAGGGGAACTGTCCAGAGAGTCAGGCCAATCCATACGCCCAGAACGGTGGCGAGGGCTTTGCCACCCTTGAAATTGAGAAACGGCGAATAGGCATGCCCAAGGGTCGGCGCGAGGGCGATGGCAATCAGTTCTACGCCTTGCAAACCAAACACCTGGTAGGCCAGCCCCACCGGGGCGGCCGCTTTGGATACATCCAGCAGCAGAGCAAGCAGGCCCACCCATTTGCCGCCTGCTTTGAGGGCATTGGTGGCTCCGGGGTTGCCGTCACCCACCTGGCGCGGATCTTTCCCAACCAGACGGGTCACCCAAACAGAGAGCGGCAGGGCGCCAAGGATAAAAGCGATAAGGATAAAAATGAGTTTGATAAGCATGATTAATGACTGACGATTAAAACGTGAAAGTGATTGCCTGTTTCGTTGGTCTTAAGCCTTATTTTTTACGCTGCTGCGCCACGCCAGCCAGACAAAGATCCCGCTGCCGAGGAAGCCAACCAGGGCCGGGCCGGGCTGCGACCAAAAAATACCCTGCCCAATGGTCTGTAGAATCCAGGTCAGCACATAGACCAGCGCAAGCGGGCCAACCGGCAGGTCTTTGGGGTTGGCGACCAGGGTTATGAGGGCTGAGACCAAAATCCAGCCGAGGTAGTTGACAAGCGGTATACCAAAATACTGACCGGGGATTTCCCAAACCCAGAAACCCCAGCCAACCATTTGCGGGTCAAGGAATAAGTCCCAGGCGGTGAATGCCAGGGCAGAAAGAGCGATAAAAGCCACCGGCCGCGTCGATTTGCCCAGGATGATGCGAGCCACGGCCCAGGCAGGCGGCAGCATCATCAGCCAGGCAAGCGGGATAAGCAACGGAACCCCAGAAATTTGCGGCTGAAGCAGGTCTGTGTAGTGGTATTTGCCAAAAGGAAACCCTGTCGTAGAGCCCAACAGCTCCGCCAGGTAAGAAAGAAGTGCGACAATGGCAAAAGTCTTCAACGTTCGCGCAAAACCCCAGGCTACGTACAAAATGAGCAGCACTGCAGCTGCCTGCATGAGCACACCAAAGGCCATGCCACGAATCAAGTAGCCCTCGCCCATGATCCAACCCAGGATGGGCAGCGAAACCATCGTCAGCACCCAGAAAGCGATGGGGACAAGGGTAGAGCGCGGGTAACGGAGAGCATTGAAGGCGTCGATCATCTTAACTTCAACGCATGGAACAAGTCAAAAAACAGCAAAAACCCACCCTGGATGAGCACTCCCCAACCGCCACCCAGCCAGAAGGAGTCGGTCGCGCCCAGGGTGCCAATCAGGGCCAAACCACCCGCCAGGTAAAGCACATCCAGCCCGGCGTTAATCCACAAGATTTTAGCCAGGCTGGCACGTTCCTGGGGTTGGGCCGCAAGCTGTTCGGCCAGGCTGAGTTTGGCGCGGCGCTGACGGGCGCTGCGCGCGCCGAAGAAGGCGATCGCCAGGTCGATGACGCCCCAGGCCAGGAACTGTATACCGAGGCCACGCCAAAACCCAGTGAAGGCGGCAGCCAAAAAAGCCCCGGCCAGGATACTGCCAATAGACCACCACGACAGGCGACGGGTGAGTTGATCCTGAAAAAGCCAGATGTCGATAGAAAGTGCGTTTCGTTCAGTCATGCGGCCGATTAAACGGGATAAACCCCATCTTTTCCTATCCAAAAAAAGCCCCTCTCCAAATTTGGGGAGGGGCGGGCTTTATTCGTGCAGGGCCTGAACCTGTTCGTCGGTCATTCCTTTGACCACCGGGCGGTCGCTTTGTTCTTGCAGGTGCGATTTGCCCTTAAAGTCCTTCAGGTCGATCATGTGGCCCGATTTCTCGGCTTTTGTGCGCAGGTAAAACTCATTATGCGGGTTGGGCGGCAACACATGCGGCAGGCGGCCCGCAACATGGATGCCGAAACGGGTCAGGTCGTTGATTTTGCGCGGGTTGTTGGTCATCAACTGGATGCTTTTGACCTTAAGCGACATAAGCATGTGGGCAGCCACAGCGTAATCGCGCTCATCATCGCGAAAACCGAGCGCCAGGTTGGCTTCGACCGTGTCCATGCCGTAATCTTGCAAGGCATAGGCGCGAATTTTGTTCTTCAGGCCAATGCCGCGCCCTTCCTGGCGCAGGTAGAGCACGATCCCGCGCTCCAATTTGCCAATGGCTGTCAGCGCGGCTTCTAATTGGTCGCGGCAGTCGCAGCGCAACGAACCCAGCGCGTCCCCGGTCAGGCACTCGGAGTGCAGGCGCACCGGCACATTTTCGGCCTGGGTCACATCGCCGCGTACAATGGCAATATGGTCTTTGCCATCGCGGTTGTTCTCAAAGGCTACAATCTGGAAATCGCCAAAGCGCGTTGGCAGTTCGGCAATTGAGACAATTTTGACACACACCCCATCGTCGCCGCAGCCTTCACACTCGTGATGAATATTTTCTTCGATTAGTTCTCTAATCGGTAATTGCGTCAGTGCCATAAAGGCCTCCTTCTATGTTGGTGCATTGTTATTTTGGAAATTGGTAACGGATGAGCACGCCGCCAGCCGGATCGAGCACCCGGGCATCGACCACCCGGAGTTCTTTCGCCGTCAAAGCGGTCCACCCGTCGCCGTCTACCAGGGTTGGGGCGGCTGCCCCGCCGAAAATTTTGGGGGCGATATAAACCTGTAGTTCATCGGCCAGCCCCAGGCGGATAAACTCAGCGATGAGGGTTCCGCCGCCCTCCAGCATCACTGTTTGGATCCCAAGCGCGGAGAGCGTCTCAAGCGCTTGCTCTAAGTCTACTCTTTTTTCGCCCAGGACAAAGACTTCTATTCCCAGGTTTTGCAGGATGTTAACTTGCGCGGCGGGGGTCTGCGGGGTGGTAAAAACGATCCTGCGCGCCGGGCCAACAGTGACGAAATCACCCTGCGGGTCCAGGTCGGCGCGAGTAACAATGCCTACCTTGGCGGGGTTTTCGGGCTTACCTGCTGCCGCACGCTGCTGGCGCAGCTCGGGCAGTTTCACGGTCAACTTGGGGCTTTCACTCAACAGGGTGTGCCCGCCCACCATCACCGCATCTACTTCTGCGCGCAATTGCAGCACGCGGAGTTTGTCTTCTGCCGAGGAGATGGAGGCACCTTTGCGCTCAAACGTGTCAATCTTGCCATCCGCGCTCATAGCGGCATTGATGATGACGTAAGGTTTCATCCCAGCGCGCATGCAGGCCGCTTAATCGTGGAATTTCTTTTCGCCTGCTTCAATCCGAACTTTCAGGCGGTTGGCTGAGGGCGGCAACGGGCAAGACCAGCGCTCGTTGTAGGCGCAGTACGGGTTATAGGCCAGGTTAAAATCCAGGGCCAGCACCCCACTGCGGACCTCGTGCGGTTCCAGGTAACGCCCGGCCCCGTAGGTTTCATCGGGTGCGGTGGCATCGGCAAAGGGGACAAAAAAGCCATAATCGTCTTCGTAAACCTGTAAGGTGGCAGCCTGGCCGTCTACGTCAAAATGCACCTGGCCTACATGCCAATAATCGCGGTCATCGCCGCTCGAGGTCGCCAGGACCACCTGCCCAGGCTTGTCAAAACGCTCCAGCGACAGTTCCAGGCGCAGGGCGGGGTTTTCGGGGAAATATTCCAGCCCGTGAAATTCGCTTTTCTGCGCGGCAGTCAACGGCGACTGGTTGCTGGTCTTAAAAAGCTCGTCTTTTTCTTTACGAAACTGTTCCAATGCTGTCATTGCAACTCCTGAAACACTTGTACCCATAATCGTCTCTCATTCGCTATCTAAAATAATTTGTTTCCCTGCCTTAACCCACTTTTACCGAGCGCATCGACAGTGAACCATAAGTAACTTTGTCGGCAAAAAAGCTGACCGGTTCGCCTTCATCTTTGGCGCCCAGTGTGTACAGCAGCGGGATGTAATGTTCGCCGCTGTTGATGGAAAGCGCCGCTTCTTGCCCGTGTTGCTCAAAATTGATTAACGGGTCATGTTCGTCTTCAAGGATCCAGTTCTTGACCCTGGTATCAAACGACTCAGCCCAATCGTACTTTGCGCCATCTTGCCATATAACCGCCCGCAAGTTGTGGACAATATTGCCGCTGCTGAGAATCAGCACACCTTCTTCGCGCAGTTCTTTTAGCTGCTGCCCGAGCTGGTAATGGTACAACGGGTTCTGGCTGCGGTCGAGTGAGAACTGCACAACCGGGATATCGGCCTGGGGGAACATTTTATTGAGCACCGACCAGGTGCCGTGGTCGAGTCCCCAGGTGCTATCAGGCTGGACCTCGGTCTTTTTGATGACTTTACGCACAGTATCCACCAGTGCGGGTGAACCTGGCGCGGGGTAGGTTACATCATACAACTCTTTGGGAAAGCCATAAAAATCGTAAATGGTGCGCGGTTTTTCCACCGCCGTCACCTTGGTTCCCACGGTTTCCCAATGCGCCGACACGGCCAGGATTGCTTTGGGCCGGGGCAGGGACTTGCCCATCTCTTCCCAAGCCTGGCTAAATTCGTTTTCTTCAATCGCATTCATCGGGCTGCCATGCCCAACGAACAGAACTGGCATTTTTTCGCTCATACGACCTCTTTGTCTATGATTTTCACCCACCTGGGTGGATGACCTTATCCAATACATCGGCAACCGTATATTTACCCAACTCGGTTTCCATCGCCAGTTGCGCCGCCCCAAACACCTCCCCCAACACCGGCCGGATCTGGCTACCGATGGGGCAATATGGGTTGGGGTGCTGGTGCATGGCCAGCACATGCTCATGACTGATGGCCTGGTACACGTCCCGCAGGCGAATCTGCCCCGGCTCACCCTTCAAACGCCAGCCGCCGCTGGCCCCAGGGCGCGACTCGACCAACCCATGCTCACGCAGGTGGCCCATCACCCGCCGAATCACCACCGGGTGGGTATCCACGCTTTCCGCAATCGAATCAGACGTGACCACTTGCCCTGCCTGGGCCGCCAGGATGGTGAGAATATGAACCGATACGGCAAATTGCTGGTTGGTATTCATTTGTAACCATTATAGTTACAAATGAATACTCGTCAAGTTAGCGTTTCATTAGAAAGCAGTATGACTTCCGTCAGTCTGGGGGAGGTCACTTTCGTCAGTTGGCGCGCTGGCGCTTTACGATATAATTAGGTCATGGCAATCATTATCGCAGTTGACATCGGCGGGACTCAAATTCGAGCGGCAGCCTTTCGCCGGGGCAGCACCACCCCCATCGAGGTGCGTCGCACGCCCACACGGGGCGAAGAACCTGCTTTCGAGCGCATGTGTACCCTGATTCAATCCATCTGGCCCGAACACGAGCCGGTTGAGAAGATCGTCGTCGCCACCCCCGGGCCGCTTAACCCGGTTACCGGGGTCATCTACTCTGCGCCCAACATCCCCGGCTGGGAAAATTTCCCCATCTCCGATGAGTTGGAGCGGCGTTTTGGCACGCGCGCCAAAATTGGCAACGATGCCAACCTGGCTGCGCTTGGCGAGTGGCGTTTTGGCGCAGGCAAAGGCCATCACCATGTTTTGTACATTACCGTCAGCACCGGCATTGGCGGAGGTGTTATTGTGGATGACCGCCTGCTGGAAGGCTCACGCGGGCTGGCGACCGAGGTAGGCCATATTAAGGTGCTGCCCGATGGCCCAATGTGCGGCTGCGGTCAGCGCGGACATCTCGAAGCGTTGGCTTCAGGGCCAGCGATTGCCCGTTTTGTGGGCGAACAAATTGCCAGCGGGGTCGATTCCACGCTCAAGGGGCGCGAAAAGCTCACTGCGCGGGATGTCTCCGAAGCGGCCTCCCAGGGCGATGCGCTCGCCATCCAGGCCCTTGAACGCGCGGGCACCTATATTGGCGAGGCCCTGGCAGATTTCTTGCACCTGTTCAATCCTTCGATTGTCATCTTTGGCGGCGGTGTCTCTTTCAGTGGCGAACTGCTGTTTGGGCCAATTCGCGCCGGGCTTGAAAAAAGCGTGATGGATACCTTTTACCTGCAAGACCTGGTTATCACCAACGCTGCGTTGGGTGATGACGCCGGGCTGCTCGGCGCGCTGGCGCTGGGCCTGCTGCCCGACAACTGACGTACGGCCTGCCTCCCCCAGGCCAGTTTTCACGTTGGGGAGACATTGCAGAACGACGATTTTCGCTGCAGATTTTCAGGTGAAAATCGCGCATTGAGCCTATTCCCCATCTTCTTGTTGATTATGCCGGGGTCTCCGGCTTTTCATCTATCTCACATTTAGGAGCCTTCCTATGGAACCGATGAAGTTACCAGGGCCTAAGGCCCGCGCGCTGGTTAAGCGCGATTCTGCCGTGATTTCTGCTTCGTACCCACGTGATTATCCCTTTGCCATGGATTACGGCAAAGGCTCGTGGCTGTGGGATGTGGATGGCAATAAATTCCTGGACTTTATGGCCGGAATCGCCGTCAACTCCACCGGCCACGCGCACCCCGAGGTGGTTAAAGCCATCCAGGAGCAGGCAGAAAAGTTCATTCACATTTCGTCCGATTTTTACCATCACAAAATGGTGGAGCTGGCCGAAAAACTGGATGCGATTTCGCCGATGGAAGAAGCGGTCACCACCTTTATGACCAACTCTGGCACCGAATCGGTGGAAACCGCCATCAAATTGGCCCGCTATCACACCGGCCGCATGAATTTTATCGGCTTTACCGGTGGTTTCCACGGCCGAACCATGGGCGCGGTGACCTTCACGGCCAGCAAATCGCTATACCACAAGGGGTTTTACCCGCTGATGAATGGCGTGGTGCATGCGCCCTTCCCCAATCCCTACCGGCCGATCCTGGAAACCCGCCCTGGTGAGGATTACGGCGAAACCGTGGTGCGCTATATCGAAGAACAAATCTTCAAGCAAATTGTCCCTGCGGAAGAAGTGGCAGGCATCTTGCTGGAGCCGATCCAGGGTGAAGGTGGGTATATCGTCCCGCCGCCCGGATTCTTCCCTGCGTTGCGCAAACTGTGCGACAAATATGGCATTATGCTGATTGCCGATGAAGTGCAGAGCGGCATGGGCCGCACCGGCAAGTGGTGGGCCATTGAGCATTTTGGGGTGGAGCCCGATATTATGACCACCGCCAAGGGCATCGCCAGTGGCGTTCCGCTGGGAGCCTGCATTGCCCGTCGCACCGTCATGGACTGGGATCGCGGCTCGCATGGCAATACCTATGGCGGCAACCCGCTGGCCTGCGCCGCAGCACTCAAAACCATCGAGCTGATCGAAAATCAGTACATGCAGAATGCTGCCGAAGTCGGCGAGTACACCCTTGACGCATTGCAGGAAATCGCTGCCCGGCACCCGTCGATCGGCGAAGTGCGCGGGATCGGCCTGATGATTGGGGTCGAATTTGTCACTTCGCGCGAGAGCAAAGAACCGGCCGCCGACCTGCGCGACGCCGTAGTACACCATGCTTTTGAACGCGGTCTGCTGCTGCTGGGCTGCTCGAAGAGTGTCATCCGCATTGCCCCGCCGCTCTCCATTAGCAAAGACGAAATCAACCACGGGCTTGAAATCTTCGAAGAAGCCATCACCCTGGCTGAAAAAGAAGTCTACAAGGCCTAAGCGCGCTCAACCCTGTCCATTAACGTGGCAGGATGCAGTCCCCCGGCTGCACCCTGCCACGTTTTAATAAGCCTTTGCCCGCGCCGGGGCGTGCTTCTGATATAATTCCGTATACGCTTATGACTACACCTGAACCGCTCAACAACCGCTACCAAATCCTCGAACCGCTCGGCACCGGCGGCATGGCCCAGGTGTATCGTGCGCGCGACTTGATGCTCGAACGATTCGTCGCCATTAAGGTGCTGCGCCCCGACTACTCATCCGACGCCGATTTCCAAATTCGCTTCCGGCAAGAAGCCAAAGCCGCCGCCAACCTGTCGCACCCCAACATCGTCACGGTGCACGATTTCGGCTTCGACCAGGGCCAACTTTTCATCGTCATGGAATATGTGCCCGGCACGAACCTGAAAACGATGATCGAAAACCTGGGCAAGTTCAGCCTCGATGACGCTATCCCACTGATGGTGCAGGCCTGCGCCGGTATCGGTTACGCGCACCGGGCCGGATTGGTCCATTGCGATGTCAAACCGCACAACATGCTGGTGACCCCTGACCGGCGTCTCAAAGTTACCGATTTCGGGATTGCGCGCGCCATCGCCGGAATCCACCCGGATGAACAGCACGACGTGGTCTGGGGCTCGCCGCTGTACTTCTCACCCGAACAAGCCTCCGGGCAGGCCCCATCACCCGCATCGGATGTTTACTCGCTGGGCGTGGTAATGTACGAAATCCTTACCGGCCGCCCACCTTTCGTAGCCAAAACGGCCGAAACCCTGGCGCGCCTGCACCGTGAAACCATGCCCCAGCCGCCCAGCCAGTTCAACCCGGCGGTTACACCAGAGCTGGAACAAATTGTGATGAAGGTGCTGGCCAAAGAACCGGCCGCACGCTACCGCACTGCCGACCAGCTTGGGCGTGTTTTGATGACCTTTGGACAGGCACGCAAAGCCCCGGCTGTGCGCCTGACCCCTGCCCCACCACCCGCCCCAGAAGAAACGGTCGCCTCGCGGCCGGTCGAACCCGAACCAATTTTCCCGACCGAAGCGCAACGCCCCATCGAAAAGGAAGAACCCGCCTCGCTCGATTGGGTCAGCGTCTTCCTGGGGCTGGCTGCCTTGGCCGCTGTCGGCGGACTGGTTCCCTGGTGGATCTACGTCTACTTGACCTGGACAAACCCAATACGATAAGCCCATAACAGTCACTGCCAAAGTGACTGTTACTTTCCATAGCCATGCCCTACGTGATTGCCCCCTCCATCCTCTCCGCCGACTTCACCCGCCTGGGCGCAGATATCGCTACCTGCGAGCAGGCCGGGGCCGATTGGATCCATGTCGATGTGATGGACGGGCATTTCGTCCCCAATATGACCATCGGCCCGCTGGTGGTGGAAGCTTGCCGACGGGCCACCTCGTTGCCGCTCGATGTGCACCTGATGATCGAGCAACCCGAGCGTTATCTAGAAGCCTTCGCCAAGGCCGGCGCCAACCGCCTGACCGTACACGTGGAAACCTGCCCACACCTGCACCGTACCCTGCAGTTTATCCGTGACCTGGGTGTTAAGCCGGGCGTCACACTCAACCCCGGCACCCCGGCGGTTGCCATTCGTGAAGTTTTGCCGCTGGTGGACCTGGTACTGGTCATGACAGTTAATCCCGGCTTCGGCGGGCAGCAGTTTATCTCGTCAACCTTAAAAAAGATTACCGAAATCCGCGCCCAACTGGAAGAAATCGGCTCATCTGCCTGGCTCGAGGTCGATGGCGGCGTAGCAGAAAACACCCTGCCCGCCCTGTTGGCAGCCGGGGCCAATGCCTTTGTAGCCGGGAATGCCGTTTTCAGGCACCCCCAGGGTAGCGCCGCTGGCATCGAGGCACTGCGTACCATCCTGCAACGTTCCGAACCGGGTTAAACAAAAACCACGGCGCGTTGAGCGGCCGTGGTCCCTGTCTGATCGTGGAAGGAAAACTTACGCAGTCTTCACCATCGTGCGGATGCACTTGGTGCAGAGCGTCTTCTGGGTTTTGCGGCCCTTCTCAACAACAGTCACCTTCTGCAGGTTCGGCAAAAACTTGCGGTTGGTGGCCCGCAAGGAGAAGGAACGGTTGTGACCGAAGGTGGTAGTTTTACCGCAGTGAGCGCACTTAGCCATTGCAAATCATCCTTTCTTGCTATAATTCCAGTGAAGCCTGTTTTTGACAGGCGCAACATTTTACCACACTCCGTATCCTTTCACAAGGAATGCTGTTAATACACACGCAAAGGAAAAATTATGGGACAGGAAAAGACCACTCTGGGAAGCATTCATGTATCCCCCAACGCCATTGCCACAATCACGTACCATGCCAGCCTGCAATCGTACGGTGTGGTGGGGCTTGCCCCCAAAAACCTGGCCGAGGGCATCGCCAACAGCATCACCCGTGAGCCAATGCGCGGGATTAATGTCCATTTTGACGGCGATAAACTGGACATCGACATCCATGTCGTTGTAGAATACGGCACCCGTATCGCCTCCGTTGCCAACAGCGTCGCAAACGCCGTCCGTTTCCAGGTAGAAAAATCAGTCGGGCTGAAAGTCCACGAAGTGAACGTACACGTTCAGGGCTTGCGCGTCAGCAATCCAGATTAGAATCAAAACCACGGAATACGTAAGTAATTTTGCGTATTCCGTATTTTTTGGTAGCACCTGCAGTTTTATCTTGCTCCCGCTAGGAGATTTTTTAGTATGACGAGAAAGTCTTTTGATGGATTGGCTATCAAGCAGTTGGTCGAAGCCGGATTGACCTGGCTGCGCACCAACCAGCAGATTGTCAACGCGCTGAATGTGTTTCCCGTTCCGGATGGCGATACCGGGACCAATATGCTTCTCACCATGACCTCCGCTTATAACGAAGTCAGCAACCTGGGCCACCACAGCGCCGGGCAGATGATTGGCGCTGTCGCACAGGGAGCCCTGATGGGCGCGCGCGGCAACTCGGGCGTCATCCTCTCACAGTTGTGGCGTGGCTTTGCCCGTGCCCTGCATGGCAAAGAGGTAATCGATGCGCCCTCTCTGGCCGCAGCTTTTGCCGAAGCCCGCGATACGGCCTACAAAGGCGTGGTTCGCCCGGTGGAAGGCACCATCCTGACAGTTTCCAAAGACATGGCAACCGCCGCCGAGGAAGCCCTGAAACATACCGACGATCCGGTGGAAGTGCTGCGCCGCGTAGTCAAAGCCGCCGACGAATCCGTCCAACGCACACCCGAATACCTGCCCATCCTTAAACAAGCCGGGGTGGTCGACTCGGGTGGCAAGGGCCTGTTCTTTATCATCGAAGGCATGGTCCGCTTTATCGATGGCGAATCGCTCGAATCCCCGCTGATTTCTGTCCAGCCGCTTTCGGCCATGAACCTGGAGAATGCCATGGAAGATGTCGAAGAAGGTCAGGATTGGGAAGTGGTTGTCGATTTTCGCCCCGGCAGCGACTTCACGCTGGAGGCTTTCTACAGCCGCCTCGAAGAAATTGGCACTTCCATCCAGGTGGGTGAAGGCGAGGGGATGTACCGCATGCACATCCACACCCCGCTGGAAAAACGCTACGAACCCATCGACTACATCATGGGCATCGGTACCATCACCAAAGTCGCTATGGAAAACCTGCTGGCCCAGATGGAAGATATCGAAAGCCAGGCCGGGGATACCAAGCTCGAACTGACCAACATTGAACCCGGCCAAATCGCCGTCGTCACCGTTTCGCCGGGGACTGGCATCTCGCGCATTTTTGCCAGCCTGGGCGTTTCGGCCATTGTTTCTGGCGGGCAGACCATGAACCCATCCACCAAGGACATTCTCGAAGCCTTCGAGAACCTGCCCACCGACAAGGTGATCATCCTGCCCAACAACAAAAACATCGTCCTGGCTGCCAACCAGGCCAAAGAAGTGACGGTCAAAGAAGTGCGCGTCATCCCCAGCCGCAACGTCCCACAGGGTTTGGCGGCCATGCTGCACATGAACCCGGATGGCGACCTGGACAAAGTGGCCGAAAAGATGTCGAAAGCCCTCGACAGTGTCGTCACCGGTGAAGTCACCGTCGCCACCCGTTCGGTAGAAATCGACGGCGTCACCGTCCGCGATGGGCAGGTGATTGCCCTGCTCAACGGCAAACTGGCGGTCGCCTCCGACAGCCTCGAACACGCCTGCCTCGAATTCCTGGAAAAAGCCGAAGCCGCCAACTACGAACTCATCACCCTGTTCTATGGCGAAGACCTGAAGCATACCGAAGCCAACCGCATTGCCGACCTGATCCGCGAAAAATACCCCAACCAGGAAATTGAAGTTCAGGAAGGCGGGCAACCGCACTACCAGTTCATCGTATCCATCGAATAACCGGAACGTTTTGTAGTATCCGAGCGCCCTACGCTCCACGTTCTACGTCCCCTGCGTAGCCGTGGAGCGGCTTTTTACACCATTTATCATGTCCCTGTGCATCCTTACCGATAACAGCGCCCTATTTCCTCCCACCCAAGCGGGCCACGGGAAATATTTGCGCACGCTGCCACTCCGACAGGCCAACAAACGCGCCATCCCGCCCATCGTCGAGGACTTTACACACGCCTTCACCGAACTGGAACGAGAATTCCACTCCATCCTGGTCTTAACCAGCGCCGAGAGCCTCCTGCCCGCCCACCACGCCGCCCAAACGGCGATTTTAAGCCACGGCGGCACAGCAAAAATTGCCGTGCTCGACAGCCAACAATCCGGCCCGGGCTTAGGCCTCCTGGCCCAGTTGGGCGCGCGTGCCGCAGCAGACGGGCAGCCATTACCGGCTGTTATTGAGCGTATCCGCGCCGCAATCCCCCATCTCTACACCCTGCTGTGCATCGAAAGCCAGCTCCCGGCTCCCGAAGAAAACAACAGCACACCCGTTTTCTCGCTCGAAGACGGCCAGCTCCTCCCCTACAAAAAAGTCCGCACCCGGCGGCACCTGCTCGAATCCTTCCAGGAATTTGTAGAAGAGTTTGAAACCCCGCAGCACATTGTCTACTTTCGCGGACCCGAACCCGGCCTGCGCGCCCGCCCACTGCGCGATAAAGCCACCGAGTTGTTCCCCGGCATCCCTTTTACCGAAATGGAAGTCAACCCGGCCCTGGCAGCCGTCTTCGGACATCCGCTGGTTGGCATGACCATTATGGAACTGCCCCAATGAAAATCGGACTCGTCACCGATTCTCCTGCCGACCTGCCGCCCGATATCGCCCAGCGCTACGGCATCGAGGTCATCCCGGCCATCCTGGTCATCGAGGGGCGTGAATATGTGGACGGGATCGACATCTCACGCGAGGAGTTTTATACCCGCCTGCCTGGCCTGAAACACCCCCCGACCACCGCCGCCCCCTCCCCGCTCGATTTTGCCTCCCGTTACCACAAGCTGCTCTCCAACGGATGCCAGCACGTCATCTCCATCCATACCGCCGAAAAACTGACCAGCCTGCCCAACTTTGCCCGCAACGCCGCCCGCGACTTCGAAGGGCATGTTACCGTGCTCGAATCGGGTTCGCTAACGCTCGGAACCGGTTTCCAGGTGCTGGCCGCCGCCGAAGCCCTGGAGCGCGGGCTGGGGCTGGAAACCGCCATCGAAGCGGTTCGTACTACCCGCGAGCGCATCCGCGTCGGCGCTGCGCTCGACACAATGGATTACCTGCGCCGCAGCGGGCGCGTTCCCGCCGCAGTTACCGCCATCGGCGGCCTGTTGAGCATCAAACCAGTTGTAGAATTGCGCGAGGGTGCGGTCAAACCTATTAGCGCAGCGCGTACGACCCAGCAAGCCACCCAGGCCTTGCGTCAATTCCTGTCTGGGCTGGGTGCGCTCGAAAAGCTGGCCATCCTGCACACCAACGCAGAACCCCGCGCTCATGACTTCCTGCGCAGCCTGCTCGAAAGCCCCATTCGCCTGAACCTGCCGCGTGAGATCCGCGTCATCAACGTCACCAGCCTAATCGGCACGCACATCGGCCCCAACGGGCTGGGATTTGCAGCCGTAAAAGCTGGCTAACCGCCCCCTAATTGAACAGCGAACAAAGCAATTTCATATTCTTCGTTCATTCGTTCTATTCGTGATGGTAAAATAACTCACTATGCAATCTTCCCTTGAAAAACTGCGCAAATTTTTCCGTCTCGAAGCCGAAAACAAGTATGGCAACACCGCCGTAATTGGCGGGCTAGCCAAAATTTTGGACTTTTGGGAATCTGAAGCCCGCAACGAAAGCGTGCCCGAAGAAGTCATTCAACTGGTGGCCGCCCGCCTGCGCGATTACAGCCGCCTGACCCCCAGCTCGCGCGCCGATACCCTCAAAGGGGTCTGGAAGCGCATCCAGGGCCAGATTGGGGATGCGGAACTCCCGCAGCCCATCTATGCCGTGGAAGGATCCCAGCCGGAAACGCCCCAGGAAAACCTGCCGCCCATCATCGAAGAGCACCCCGCCCCCCGGCGTGAACAGCGCCCGGCCCCGGCACCGGTCACCCAGCCCCAGCGGCCACCCGAACAACAAACTCGCCGCCCATCCCCGCCCCGTTCGGCCTCCTACCCTGGCGCGCAGACCTCGCAAACCCCGGCCGCCCTTAACGCCGAACTGACGGTTTTGCAGGGAGTTGGTCCTAAAAACGCAGCTTCGCTGGAGAAACTCGGCATGCACACCCTGGGTGACATGCTCTATTACTTCCCACGCCGTTACGATGATTACAGCCAGCTCAAACCGATCCGCAACCTGTTTTATGGCGAAGTGGTGACTGTTATCGGCCAGATTCAGAGCGTCGCCGAGCGCAAGGTGCGCGGCGGCAAGATGACCATCCTTGAATGTGTCATTAGTGATGGCACCGGCTCGCTGCGCATCAGTTGGTTCAACCAGCCCTGGCTCATGAACCGGCTCAAAGACGGCATGGCCATCTCGGTGGCCGGTAAGATCGAGCAATACCTTGGCCGCCTGGTGATGAACAGCCCAGACTGGGAACCGGTAGAAACCGAGCACTTACACACCAACCGCATCGTGCCTATTTACGCACTGACCGCCAACATCACCCAAAAATGGCTGCGAAACCAGATGGACCAGGTGGTCAAATTCTGGTCGCCGCGCGTTGCTGACCCGCTGCCCGATTCTGTTAAAGATGCCGCATCCCTGTTTGGGCTGGGCGAGGCCATTCACCAGGCGCATTTCCCCGATTCACAAGAAAACCTGAAGACGGCGCGTGAGCGGCTGGCTTTCGACGAAATCTTCTACCTCCAAATGGGCGTCCTGCGCCAGAAACGCGACAACCAATCGGTGGTGGGGCGTATTTTCGAGGTCCCCGACGAGTGGCTGGCAGAGCGCATCGCCGCCCTGCCCTTCCCGCTGACCGGCGCACAAAAACGCGCGGTCGATGACATTTTGGTCGATGTCGGCTCGGGCCGCCCGATGAACCGCCTGATCCAGGGCGATGTTGGCTCGGGCAAGACGGTTGTGGCGGCTTTAGCGGCGATGATGGTCGTCCGCGCCGGGTCACAGGCCGCCATTATGGCACCGACTTCCATCCTGGCTGAGCAGCACTTCAAAAACTTCTCCAAATTCCTGGTCGCGGAAGGTCTCCTGGCTGAGGGTCAGGTACGTTTGTTAACCGGCGACACCAGCAACGGGGAGCGGGTCGCTTTGTTGGAGGGCCTGGCCTCGGGCGAGGTAAAAGTGCTAATCGGCACACACGCCCTGATCGAGGATCCTGTCCAATTCAAAGACCTGCAACTGGTTGTGATCGACGAACAACACCGCTTTGGGGTGGAGCAACGGGGCATCCTGCGCAATAAAGGCACCAATCCGCACTTGCTGGTGATGACCGCCACCCCCATCCCACGCTCGCTGGCCCTGACCCTGTATGGCGACCTGGATCTTTCGGTGATGGATGAAATGCCCGCCGGACGCGAACCCGTTTCGACACATGTGCTCACCCCACAGGAGCGCGAACGCGCCTACAGCCTGATCCGCAGCCAGATTAAAAATGGGAAACAGGCTTTTATCGTTTACCCATTAATCGAGGAAAGCGAAAAATTGGAAGAGCTAAAAGCCGCCGTAGACGACCACGAACGGCTTTCAAAAGAAATCTTCCCCGACCTGAAGCTGGGATTGCTACACGGCAAGATGAAACCCGATGAAAAAGACCGCATCATGGCCGAATTCCGTGACCGGCAATACGACATCCTGGTTTCCACCACGGTAATCGAGGTAGGGGTCGATGTGCCTAACGCAACGGTGATGTTGATTGAAGGCGCAAACCGCTTTGGCCTGGCCCAACTTCACCAATTGCGCGGGCGCGTTGGGCGTGGTGGAGGCCAGTCGTTCTGCCTGCTGATCCCTGTCCAGGCAGATGCCACTGAAAATGAACGCCTGCAAGCCATGGCAGAGACCAACGATGGTTTCCGCCTGGCGGAATTGGATTTGCAGCAACGCGGGCCGGGTGAGTTTTTGGGAACTTCTCAATCTGGATATGCCACCAGCCTGAAAATGGCCTCGTTGACCGATGTGGGGCTAATCGAAAAAGCCCGCAAACACGCCACAGAGTTGTTTGCCGTTGATGCTACTCTTTCTAAACCCGAACATGCTTTGCTGGCTGAAGCCTTCAACCGCTTCTGGGGCAAGGGCAAAGGGGATGTCAGTTAATCATTTTTACCAGGGCGGCCCGGCGGGTCGCCCTGGCATTCCAGGAGAAATAAATGGTTCGAGCCATGTTTCCCGGCACGTTTGACCCCATTCATTACGGCCATATGGATATTGCCGAGCGTGCCGCGCGGCTTTTTGACGAGGTCGTAATTGCTGTTTATGACAAACCGCTCAAAAACCTGTTATTCAGCCCCGAAGAACGCATTAGCCTGGTCAAACAGAGCTTCAAAGACCATAACAAGATCCGCGTAACCGGCTACAGCGGGCTGACTGTGAACGCTTGCCACGAATTGGATGCGCAAGTCATCGTTCGAGGCTTGCGTGTCTTTTCAGATTTCGAATTCGAGTTTCGTATGGCACTGGCCAATCATCGCCTGGCGCCAGACATCGAGATCGTCTCCTTCATCACGAACGAAGAACATACCTTCTTATCGTCCACCACTGTGCGCGAAATCGCCGCCCTGGATGGGGATGTCTCCAGCATGGTCCCGCCGCATGTAGAAGCCGCCCTAAAACGTCAACTGATCGGGATGAGCGACAGCCAGCGCCCGGCCAACGCCCTGCGCGACTGATGCCTGTTAAGTTCATCACCATTTGGTACAGGTGGATAGTTTTTCTCCGAATTTGCCTATAATTGTGCTAGAATTATTAACAATTTGATTAAGTATTACGTATCCAACCATACGTAAGAGGTCATAATGGACATTCTTCACCTCGTAGACCGCCTTGAAGAGCTTTTCAACGAATCCCGCGCAGTTCCCTTCACCCGCAACGTGGTTGTGGATGAAGATAAAATGCTCGATATCATTGACCAGATGCGCGTGGCCATCCCTGAAGAAGTGAAAAAGGCCCAGCAGCTCCTCTCCCAAAAAGACCGCATTATGGCGCAGGCGCAAGAAGAAGCGGGCCGCATTGTGGCCCTGGCCAAAGAAAAAGCCGAACAAATTGTAGAGCGCGAGGCCATTGTCAAGAGCGCCCAAACACGCGCCAGCCAGATTGTGAACCAGGCACGTGAAGACGCTGCCGCCACTCGCCGCGACGCCGATGATTATGTAGTCAACTCGCTGGAGGGTTTGGAAGCTGAAGTTGGGCGCATGCTGAACCAGGTGCGCAATGGCATTCGCAAAATTGAAGAAGACCGCCTGCGTGGACCGGCTGCAACCCCAGCAGATGCGAAAAGCGAACCAACCAAAGAAACGGTTGAATAATCAAAATCCCCGCCAAACAGCGGGGATTTTTTTGCGCCTAGTTCTTGTCAAGATTTCATACCAAACAATCGCGAGACCAGCGGATTGGGCTTAATACCCAACTCATAGATAAGCACCGGTACAGCAATCGAAAACGGATAGGCCAACAGCGGGCTGTACACGCTGCCGCCCAGCAAAAGAGCAATTTTGGGCGTCAGGTAAGATTGAACCGGGTTATGGAAAACCAGGATTACAACCGATATGCGCCCAAAATAGGCCAATAAGTTTGAGAGCCAGGCCGGGCCGCGTTCCAGCCAGCGCGATACCGAGAGTACCAGCACAATCCCTGCCAGCGCCTCGAGGGTGAAAACCAGGGGCAGCTTGTAGGAGCGAATATTCAGATCCATCGTTTCAGAGAATGCTAAAGTCAAGCCCAAATTTATGGCGGCAGCAACCAATAATACAATCGGTGACGCAAACCAGGTTGACGGGACACGCCGAAATACTTCGCGGCCTGCAACAAAGTAAAACCCGGCCAGCAGGGTCAAGTCCAGGCTCCACGGCAAGCCATTCAGGGTCAGGCTGCGCCCGAAGAGATTCAGTGTAATTGGATTAAACCAGGCCACGGTCCAGGCACCCAGGCCAAGAACAATGAGCAGCCCCACCCAACGAGGCCAGTCGCTTTGAAAGCGCCGGAAGGACAGGTAAAACAAAAAGGCAAACAGGTTCACCACAAAGAGCGCAGGCAAAAACCACATGGCAACCCAATCAAGATAGTAGCCATTGGCATAAAACGACTTCAGGATGCGTGAAATCGCCACCGGGAACCCCATGGTGTCAAAAAATATCGTTCCAAAGTAAATCAAAAAAATTGTAAAGAAATAAGGGTAAAGGAGGGACTCAACCCGCCGCTTAATAAGCTCTACGAAAGCGACTTCTGGCTTAAAAAACAAACCCGAAAGGAAAAAAAACAACGGCATGTGAAACGAATAAATCCAATGGAATACAAATGGCGCATAAGCCGCCAAATCATTGTGCGCAAGCGCCACCAGTAATATGCCAATTCCTTTGGCAATGTCAATAAAAGCCAGTCGTTCTTTGGACATGGATTTTTCTTTTCCTGAAGATTAATCAGCAAAAACGAAGGTGGGCATTCCTGTAACATCGGTCTGCAAACGGAACAGCCCCCCCGTAGCCGGATAAGCCGCTAAATCAGCCGGGTCTAGCCCTTTGCGTGCCGAAGTAATATAAAGTTCGGTGCCGTTTTCGCCGCCAAAGGCGCAAGCCGTGACGTTTTTGGCCGGAATGGCAATTTTCTCGAGCAATTTACCTGTACCAGCATGCCACACGGTAACCGCCGCTCCGCCCCACAGGGCTACCCACAGACGCCCCTCGGCATCCGAGGTCATGCCATCGGGCCAGCCCAGCGCCGGGGGGACAGAAATTGCCACACGCGGGTTGGCAATCTCGCCGGTAACAAGATCGTAATCGTAGGCCATCACATTGAAGGTCGGCGTATCGATGTAGTACAGTGTTTTGTGATCGGGGCTCCAGGCCAGGCCATTAGAAATGCGCACACCACCGATGAGTGTCTTAAGCGTTCCGTTGGGTGCGTAGGAATACAACGCACCCGAGGCTTCTTTTTCGCTGTTATCCATGGTTCCGGCCAGGAAGCGCCCATCGGGGCCGCACTTGCCATCGTTGAAGCGATTGCCCGGCAAGTGCGCCTCGGGGTGCGTGAGATAGGTCAATTTAGAGGAGGCAAGCTCGAGTGTGGCAATGCCGTTGCGCAGCCCCAGGATGAGGTTCCCGCTACGGGTGGGGGCAGCGCAGCCAAGCGGCGCATCCACCTTTAGCGTTTCATCCGAATTCGACCTGGGATCAAATATATGCAAATGCCCGGCATAGATATCGACCCAGGTGAGCAGGTGTTTTTGGGCATCCCAGGCTGGACCTTCGCCGAGGGGCGCTTGTGCATCGAGCAAGAGTTCGGGCTGTGATAGTCTCATTAAAACCAATCTCGTTTTGCAAAGATAAAAACGGCCAGGCTTGTCAGGGCAATCGATATGCCAAAGACCATCAAGAACGCTAGCGGATGGTCTTCTCCGGGCAGTTTGACGTTCATGCCATAAAAAGCAGCTACCAGACCCGGCAGGTTGACAACGATCGTCAATGCTGCCAGCGCTTTCATAACGCCGTTCAGGTTGTTCGAGATGATGCTGGCAAAAGCATCCATGAGACCGGCCAAGATTTCAGTGGCAATATTGACCATCTGAATGGCTTGCTGGTTTTCGGTCAGTACATCTTCGAGCAAGTCCTGGTCTTCCTCATATTGGTTGAACATTTGCATGCGTTGCAAGCGTTCCATCATCACTTCGTTGGAGCGCAAGGCGGTGGCGAAGTAGGTCAGGCACTTTTGGTATTTGAGCAGTTCCAGCACTTCACGGTTGCGGGTTGATTTTTGCAGCTGGTCTTCGAGCGCTTCGGTGGTTTTGTTAATCTGTCGCAGCAAAGCCAGGTAACGGTTAGCGGCCTCGAGCATGAGGTAGAGCGCAAAACGGTAACGTTTGGCTGTTTTCAGTCCACGATATTTGCCATTGCGCAAGATACGCACAACTTCGGTTTCGTATTTGCAGATGGTGACAACACAATTGTTGAGCAGGATGATGCCCAAAGGGATGGTGATATAGGGGATATCAGCGGCCGCGCCATTATCAAACGGAATGCGTAACAACAGGAAAATATAGTCATCGTCCCGTTCCGAGCGTGCCATTTCATCCAGGTCCAACGAATATTGGACCATTTCCGGGTAGACCCCCAGCGATTCGAGTTGTTTGACCTCGTCGGGGCTGGGGTCAATCACATTCACCCAACATCCGTTGACGAAGCTATCAATACATTGCAAGCCCTGATCTGTGTTCTTGAGAAAAGTCAGCATGGGCGCATCTCCTTATTTTATGAAAGTAGTGGAGGGCGCATAAAGGCGCCCGAATTTAAATCACTTTCGCCAGCACTGGGAGGCTGGCTATCAGCAGAACCTGTTCGGTCGCCATCTATTGACATACTGTTTTCTCCTTTCATAGGATCACGAACCAGGGGCAATTTTACGACTAAATGAAAGATGTCACAACCTTGAAAAGCGTTACATTTTGGTCAATTTACAATACGAATTAAGAAACTATCCCTATTGACATTTTAGAATATTTGTTCTATATTCAGTATAACCGAACAAATTAACCATTTACCGGTTTTAAGGAGTGATTTTATGAACCGTTTGCCCCCTATCCAATTTATGTCCATGTTCCGCCGTGCAGCCATTCAACGCGGAGCCATGTTTGGCGCGCTGTTAATGTTGGCCTTGCTGGCATTTGAAGTCTTCAACTACTCAACAACCGACTTTGCCCTCACGGACCTGCTTGGCAACGACTTGCGCTTCCTGGGCCTGCGTTGGGCTACCATTCTCTCCATCGCCTTTTGCGCCATCGACTTCGCCGGGGTAGCCCGCCTGTTTACCCCCGAAAAAGGCGCAGATGAACCGGTTGAAGTCTGGTATCTGTTTGGCGCCTGGGTGCTGGCCGCCGCCATGAACGCAACCCTTACCTGGTGGGGTGTCGCTGTCGCCATCAACGGGCACACCTCGCTCGGCTCTGCCATTATCGGGCGCGAAACCTTGCTAAAGGTTGTTCCCATCTTTGTTGCAGTCATGGTCTGGACGATCCGTATCCTGTTGATTGGAACCTTCTCCATGGCCGGAGAGCGACTCTTCTCTATGGCCTCTGACCGACCCACCCGTGCGCCGGTCAACCATTTACAGAATGTTTCTGCCCGCCCCATGACCGCCGCCGGTTTCAACCCCGCCGCACGTCCCCAGGTTCAGGCCCCGGCAATGCGCCCCACCCGCCCCGAGCCTTCCTACCAACCCCTGGGCATGGTTGCCAAACAAAGGGAAGATGATCCTCCCATGCGCAGGTAGGCTCCAATCCAGCATAAAAACACCCCGCAATGCGGGGTGTTTTTATGCAAAGAAAAGGCGGATGAGGGTCATCATCCGCCAGGAGAATACCTTATTAACTTCAGAGAAAGATGGGGCTGAACACCTATCGTTTGGTGAACGTCTGGGGTCAAGCCCAAAGGGCTGGTTTCCAGGTTAGCCGGTCCCAACCTTTCCCCACATTGTTTCTTCAAGATTTTCGATAAGCACCTCCTTGTCTTTGTGAACGGAAGCAAATTACCTGTCATCATAGTACAACGAAAAGAGGGTGTGAACATTAAAACAAATTCGCATCTTTGTAATCAAATTGCAATACAACCCAACAATCCTGTCAACAAAATAAGAAGGCGGATGGGAGTTTACCCATCCGCCTGAATCGTACAGTGTTTCCGAAGAAAGAACACGCAAGCCTTTTTTGCGTTTGGTGAACGTCTGAAGGGTGGGGCGATTGGGCCTTCTTCAGTGGACCTTTGCTCGTCAATCTTCGCTTGTCGTACCTAAAAGCTCGATAAGCACCTCCTTCTGATGGAACTTAATCCATCTAAATTTATAATACAACAACCCCGGCCTGGGTGCATTAAAACAGCTTTAGCACTCGATTAGAGATTTGTCATATTTTATAACCTGGCGAGACGATGTAAAATGAGAACGACTTTTGTAAGACTCAACCTAACCCCACCTTTCGAAAAAGAAGGAAAAGATGATTAAACGCATCTTGCTCCCCGTCCTGGTAACAATTTTGCTCTCAGCCTGCTCAAAATCGGCTTCCCCGGCCCTGCCAACCGTAACCCCGGCCCCGGCTGCCGCGCAGACCACAGTCGCTGCCTCGGCCGACTCGACAGCCGTTGTTTTACCCGCCCTGCCCGAGGTCACACCCACAACGTCGGCCAGCCCAACCCCGTTTTTATCCTTCGAGGTAAAACCTTCGGTTGATTCGCTTAAACTGCGGCTGGGTCCCGGCTACCTGTTCGATGCGCTGATCCTGCTAAACACAACCGACACGCTCACCGTACAGGGCAAAGCTCCCGGCGGGGAGTGGGTTTATGTCGCCACGGCGGATGGCACCGAGGGCTGGGTCTTTGCGCAACTTTTGGAAACCAGCATCGACCTGCAGGCCATTCCGGTGATCGAGCCGGATGGTGTCGTGCTCATTAAGGGCGTCGTCAAAGATATCAACGGCACCCCCATCCAGGGCGTAGGGTTTGATGTGCGCCTGGGCACCGAAGAGGGCGCACCCACCAACGTTGTTGTAACCGATGCCAGCGGCCAGTTTTATTCGTACCTGCCGCCTGAGTCGAGCGGGGATTGGACGGTAACCTATTCCGCCATTGCCTGTAACAGCAATGTTTGGGCCGATTCCAGCTGTTCGGCGTACAAACCCGGATACAGCGGGAGCGTTGATCCCCAATCGCAAGCGGCCACCCTGCCACAGAGTGGGGAGCTCCGTTTTACCTGGAAATGATTCGGCTGGATCCAGGTTAAGGGATAAAAAAATAAAGCGGATGGTGTTTTCACCATCCGCTTCTTGTGCTCACTTACAGACTCAGTTAGTTACTGGAGAAAAGCGCGGGATTAAGCCACTTTACCGTCGTGGGAGACGCCTGGCAAAATTACATCGAACTGGTTGCCAGTATTCACTTACCCGCTCTTTCCCCTGAAGTGCTTCGGTTCCATATTTTCGATATTGAACCTCCTTCTGTGGCTGACTGAACCACTAAACACATCATAGGGGATTCGTTTGAGAGTCACATTAAAAATACCCTACGTTTTCCCTACGAATTTTTTACCTCGCCTGGCAATTCCGACAGGTCTAGGGCAAAAAGTTTGATGAGCGGGGCGCCTTCAGATAGGCTGACCATGCGCTCATAACACATCCCGAGTTTTTCGAGCACGTGAATGGAGGGCTGGTTTTCCGGGTTGACAATTGCGACGATGCGCTTAAGTGAAAGCACACGACGAGCGTAAACTTTTACAGCCTGGGCGGCTTCAAATGCATAGCCCTTACGCCAGTAGCGCTCGAGCAGGGCGTAACCCAGATCGACATCTTCCAGGGTGTCGCGTTTAATCAATCCGCACATGCCAATCGGCGTATCCGATTCTTTTAATGCCAGCCGCCACAAACCAAACCCGTGACGCTCATAGCTGGATAACGGTCCATTGATGAGATAAGCCCGGGCGGCGTCAGGAGTGTGAACGGCCCGATCTCCGATATTGCGGATAAAGCCCGGCTCGTTAAGCAATTCAAGGATAAGCGCAACATCCTCCAGGGCAAAATGGCGCAAGGCCAGTCGTTCGGTTTCAATAAGGGTCATGGTTTTATTCGTTATCTTTCAAGATTTCAGCAAGCATGTGCCGGGCATTGGCAACCCCAACCGGGTTGGTGTGCAAGTAATACGGAATAAAAATTACCGCCTGTGAGAGCGCACACGCACGACCTCGCACCCAGGTGGCATCATCCACGGCCAGTTGGGCGCGAAATACAGCGCGGCTCTCGCCGGTGAACAGGCTCCAGGCGATCATCAAATCACAGGCAGGGTCGCCAACTGCCAGCCCCGAAAAGTCGATCACGGCGCTGAGGCGGCCAGCCTCTACAATCACGTTTCCAGGCAACAGGTCCCCGTGGAACCAAACCGGGGCGCGATCCCAATCTGGGGCTTGTAGGGCGGTCTCCCAGATAGCCAGCACAGCATCGGTGTCGAACAGGCCCTGCGAAGCCGCAATCGCCGCACGGGTATCGGCATCCCGCTTTATCAGGGGCATACCACGGCGATTGTGTTCGGCAGCACGCGGCCCACCCACGGGATCGATTTGCTGTAAGGCAGAAATAAAACTTGCCAGCTCAACCGCCGCCTGGCAAGGGTCGGCCAGGCTTTTCAATGTTGCACTCTCGCCAGCCAGCCAGCGATAAATAGACCACGACCAGGGGTATCCCTGACCGGGTTTGCCGATAGCCAGCTGCACCGGGATTTGGAGAGGCAAGTGCGGAGCCAGGCGCGGCAACCAGTGGGCCTCTTTTTCAGCCTGGCCCTTGGCCCAATCAATGCGAGGCAGGCGAACCACCATCTCATCGCCAAGACGGTAAAGGGCATTGTCTGTCCCGGAGGAGGTCACCGGCCGAAGGGGAAGCCCGCTCCACTGTGGGAATTGTTCAGCAAGCAATCGCTGCACCAACGTGACATCCGTTTCCACTTCTCCGGCGTGCATTTTATTCACAATATTCGCTCCCAGGGCAAGTCACACTAAATGGGTTTGAGCAAAACGACGCGCCGTTTTCCAAGCTGGAAATGTTCAACTCGCTGGTAACCGGCATGAGCAACCTTTTGCTGCTTATCTGACGCCACGGCCACGACACTGGCGGGCGATAAAAGCTGCAGCAGCGCCTCCAACATGGCCCAAAGCGGGCTCACCCCGGGTTCGGTCGTCTGCCAATGCGAGTGCTGACCGTAAGGAACATCGGTAAAGACGATATCCACCGAATGGGGCGGCAGGTTTGCGAGCATGGACTGTGCATCTGTAGCATTGGCCTGGAAAGCACCGACCCGCAAAGGATGTTGAGGTGAGACTTTGGCGATGCGGTCCCTCAATACCAGGGCACTGGCCAGGGCTTCTTTGTGCGAATCTTTTTGGTAGCGCTCAATGAATTCGGAAATCTCCCCGATGCGCGCATCCAGACCGGCGACGCTGACCAGCCCAAGGTTGCGGCAGGCCAGGGCGACGGCTTTTTCATCGACATCCGAGCCGAATACTTTGCTGAGATGCTCGCCATGTAAAAAAGCCAGCACGCTAAGATGATAGGCTGCACCACAGCACGGATCATAAAGACAACAGGGTTCCGAGGCTTGGTACAACGACTGGCGCAGGGCAATACAGCGCTGGAAGACTTCACTGGCCAGCCGCACCGGAAAAGCCGGGTGCCCTGGCAGGCTGTAAAATACCCGGCCGCTGGTATAGTCTGAATAATCGGGCTGTTCTAGAACATACTTATACTGCATAGGTATTGGGACCAGTCTCCCTGGTTGAAAAGAATAGAACTCAGTCGCGCTTAAGCGCGTAATGCAACAGCACAATCCCACAATCGAAAGCGATTGTTTTGAGCAGCCTAAGCTCCTGTTTGTGCGGCAGTTCTTTGAAAATCGGCAGACCACTCCCCAGCGCGGTTGGGTTGATAAACAGGTGAAACTCATCGATCAGGCCGTCTTTGATGAGAGCTGAAACAAATTTCCCGCCGCCGTAAGCAATCAGGTCCTGCCCGTCCTGTTGTTTGAGTGCGGTAACCTCGGTCGCCAGGTGGCCTTTGGCCAGGACAGTATTGGCCCAGGGAGATTGATCCAGTGTTTTTGTAAAAACCACTTTGGGGGTATCCGTAAATTTCCTCCCGCCTGTAAACTCCGGGTGCTGGGGGTCGGCTGCCACTGAGGCCCAATATGGAATAAACCCTTCCGCCAGTTTTCGCCCCAAAAGAATGCAATCGACTGGCGCTGTGAGCTCATCAACATATTGTTTAAGCGCATCATCCCAATCCCAAACCACCCAATCCATTTCACCATTGGGGCCTGCGATATAGCCATCCACCGTTATTTGCACTTGTAACTTTAAAGTTCGCATATTTTCGCTCCAACTTGACTAAAATGGTTGCGCTTACCAGGGCGCAGCCGCCAAGAAAAGACCGGCAAAAGGATTATACAGCCAAGCTGCCCAGAAACATCCACCCGAATTTCCATGCGCATTTGAGCCCGCAAAGCGCGTATAATTGACTTGTCTGACAACTTTCTCCCACCCAAGGAGTGCTATCCATGACCACCATCGATCTGACCATCCACCCTGACCGTCGGCAACGCGCGATCCAACGCGCCCGTGAACAGCGGATCATTATCCCTACCTACGCGCAAATGAAAGACCCGTCTAAAATCCCGGCCAAAATTAAAGAAGAGCTGGCCAATATCGGGTTGTGGGATA
Organism: uncultured Anaerolinea sp.; assembly: GCA_964562145.1. GTDB lineage: Bacteria > Chloroflexota > Anaerolineae > Anaerolineales > Villigracilaceae > UBA5195. Next base: position 45,139 of record CAZLSP010000002.1, read on the forward strand.
TCCACCCCCGCAACCTGTTCCGCATCAACTGGCACAACGAGCCCAAGAGCGCCGGTGGCGGCTTTGGCGGAGTCAATTACATTGAACTGCCCCCTGCTTTGACGGGTGTGCCCGCCCGCATCATTGCCATTGTTGGAAAGTGGTTCCCCACAGGCGCGCACAAAGTTGGGGCGGCTTTCTCGTGCCTTGTCCCGCGCCTGGTGACCGGGCAGTTCGACCCCACCACCCAGAAAGCGGTTTGGCCTTCCACCGGCAACTACTGCCGTGGCGGGGCTTACGATTCGGCGCTGCTGGCCTGCGATTCGATCGCGATTCTGCCCGAGGGCATGAGTCGCGAACGCTTCGAGTGGCTCTCCAAAGTGGCCGGTGAAACGATCAAGACTCCGGGCAGCGAATCCAACGTCAAAGAGATTTTCGACAAATGCTGGGAACTGCGCCAATCGGGCCAGGACCTGATGATTTTCAACCAATTCGAGGAATTCCCCAATTACCTGTGGCACTATGAGGTCACCGGCCATGCCATGGAAGAAGTTTTCCGAAAAGTGGCGCGCCCTGGCGACGAATTCCGCGGTATCACCAGCGCCACCGGCTCGGCCGGCAGCATTGCCAGCGGCGACTACATGAAGCAGGTTTTCCCCGGCAGCAAAATTGCTGCCAGCGAAGCGCTGCAATGCCCCACCCTGCTGGAAAATGGCTTCGGGGCGCACCGCATCGAAGGGATTGGCGACAAGCACGTGCCCTGGATTCACAATACCAAGAACACCGACCTGGTGGTCGCCATCGACGACAATGCCGTGGTCAACCTGGCGCGCCTGTTCAACGAGGAGGATGGCCGCGCGTTCCTGGTTGAGAAGGGCGTACCCGAAGCGGTTGTTTCGCAGCTCGATTTGCTGGGTTTCTCGGGCATCTCCAACGTGCTGACCGCCATCAAGATGGCTAAATATTACGAAATGGGCGAACACGACATCATCATCACCATCGCCACCGACTCGATGGACCTGTATCGCTCACGCCTGCACGAAATGCACAATGAAATGGGCGCTTACAATGAAAAATCGGCTGCAGCCGATTATGCGCGCTGGCTGCTGGGCCAGAACACGGCCGATATGCTCGAATTGCGCTATACCGATAAGCGCCGTGTGCACAATCTCAAGTATTACACCTGGGTAGAACAGCAGGGTAAAAGCTACGATGAGATCCAGGCTATGTGGAATGAGCGCGATTACTGGAGCGGCATCCAGAAACAGGCCGATGAAATCGATGCGCTAATTACGGAATTCAACGCCGAAGTTGGCCTGGCGTAATTAAAGCTGTGACTGGAAAGTAGGAAGTGGGAAAGTTACGCCACTTTCTACTTTCTTTTTATTGGAGGAACGCATGCCAATCCTTTTCCCCGCCCTCGGTTTTGCCCTGCTCGGCTACCTGCTTGGCTCCCTGACGCCCTCAATATGGGTCACCCGCCTGGTCAAAGGGGTGGATGTGCGCGACAGCGGCTCCGGGCATGCCACCACCACCAACACGATCCGCCAGGCCGGGTTTGGATGGGGCGCGCTGGTTTTGTTGCTCGATATCGCCAAAGGCTTCATCCCCACCTGGTTGGCCCTGACCTACGCACCCGCAGCGTGGATTGTGCCGCTTACCGCGGCGACGGCTGTCATCGGTCACTGCTGGCCCGCCTTTGCCGGGTTCCGCGGCGGGATGGGGCTGGCGACCGCAGCCGGGGCCCTGCTCGCCATTCAGTGGCTGGCAATGCTCATTGGGCTGGGGCTATTGGTTACCATCCTGCTGCTCAGCAAACACGGCGCGCGTGCCAGTGTCGCCACCGGTATCTTCATCACCCCGCTGCTCTATCTGGCCGGGCTGCGCGGAACCATCTTATGGGCCAGCATCGCCATCGGGCTGGTGGTCTCCATCCGCTTCCTGATCGACTGGAACCGCAAATATCGTGAAGTCTGGCTGGATCGGGAGAAAAAAGCCTGAGCCCACGGGCCCAATAAACGCAACGCACATCCCAAGTCTCTGGTATACTACCGCAATCAAATTCCTAGGAGGCATATCATGGCTTTTATCACTGAAAGACTTCGCGAAATCAAGCGCCGCCGCCAGCGCAAGGTCAAATTGGCCAAGCTCAAGGCAAAATACCTGGCCGCCACCAACAAGGCAGATAAAGAAAAATTTGCCGCCAAGATCAAACGCATCAGTTTCTACATGGAACTGCCAACCGGTAAATAAGCAACCGGACCCATATAAAGTGGAAAGTAGTAGAATTATTGGACTACTTTCCACTTTATATTTTTATGACCCTTTCCCCCACCTCCCTGATCCTGGTTTGCCTGCTGCCCACCCCGCGTGACCTGGAACTGGCGCGCCTGTTGGGCTGGTACCGCATCCCGTTCAAATCCGCGCCCAAAGTGGTGGCAGTGGATTATCTGGCGTTTTACCAACCCGCCAGCTTTGGCGAGACAGCCGGGCAGATCCAGTATGTGGCCGAAGTCCGCGGTCACGAATTGACCACCCGCGCCGAGTTGCTGCGCGACGAACCAGACCACCCCCGCGCCCATGAAGAATACTTCAAACTCCAACTGGGTGCGCTGGAACGGCTCAAAAACCCGGTGCGGGCCGAAAAGTGGAAACGCATCACCTTTTTCTACACCACCGGCGAATACCTGCTGCGGGCCAAAACCCTCAACGAGTTGGTGGTGGCTGGCGATGAACGCCAGGTTCTGTGGCGCTCACTACGTGAACGCGCTGAAAACGACTCGCTTTACCAGGTTGAAGTGCCAGCCGTCGATTTGCCACCCGAAGTGCTGATTGCCCTTTTGGGAATCAAAGATTTAAGTGGCCCCTACGAATAAAACCAGCAAAAGGCTCTCCTCGCTGCAAATTGTGTAAATGACCCCATTAATGCTGCTTGTCTTCATCATCATCACCATTCCCATTGCCCTCGTCTTGCTCGACCGTTGGCGCATTGATGTAGCCGCACTGGCAATGATTGTTGTGCTTGGGCTGGCGCAATACTTTGGTCTGGGAATCTTAAGCACCCCCAACACCCCATCGGCTACAGCGCTGGCCATCTCTGGCTTTAGCCAGCCCGTAGTAATCACACTCATCGGGCTGTTCGTCTTGACTCAATCGCTCACCAACAATGGGGTCATGTTATGGCTCGGGCAAAGCCTCAACCGCATTGGGCGCGGCTCCGAAACAAGGCTCATCTTCCTGTTCACACTCTCAGCGGCGCTGCTCTCATTGTTAATGAATAATGTTGCCGTCGGTGCGCTGCTGCTGCCCAGCGCCATGAACGTTGCCCGGCAAACAGGCATTCGCCCCAGCAAACTGCTCATCCCTATTGCCTATGGCACCGCCCTGGGCGGAATGGCAACCTACTTCACCACCGCCAATATTGTCCTGAGTAACCTGCTCACCATCGCCCAACCCCCGCAAGCCCCGCTGGGGGTACTCTCGTTTGCCGCCACAGGCGGGCTGGTGGCTGTGGCAGGGATTTTATACATTGCCAGCCTCGGCCGCCGCGCACTCCCGGCTCACGACCCCGGTCCCGAGCAACTGCTCGCCCGCCGGGGCAGCACCGAACTCGAGAATCTTTACGCCATCGGCGACCGCTTGTGGGAAGCACGTATTCAGGAGCAATCATCGCTGGCGCATAAAACGCTCAAGGCCAGCCGTATCGGTGAACGACTCGGCATCACCGTCATTGCCATCTGGCGCGGACGGCAAGCCATCTTTACCCCCTCGGCCGATGAAATCTTCCAACCGTATGACGTGCTGGTCATCGTCGGGCGTGAAGAACGCGTTGCGCAACTGGCCCAAATGGGGGTCAGCGTCGGCCGCGACCAAAACACCATCACCCGCTACGGCGTCACCCTGGTGGAATTGATCCTCGCGCCACATTCGGCCTACGAGGGAAAAACCATCAAAACGATGAACTTCCGCCGCAAATACGGATTCACCGCTGTGGCTTTGCTGCGCCGTGGACGCAGTTATCGCACCGATGTAGGCGACCTGCCGCTGGAACTGGGTGACTCATTGCTGATGATTGGTCCGCCTGCGCGGGTGCGCGATTTGCGCATTAACCCGGATGTCATCATCCTCGAACCCGACCCGGCCAGCCGCGCCATCCCGCGCCGCCGCGCCGTCACCAGTGTGCTCATTTTTATTGCCGCTATCGCCGCTGCGCTGCTGGGTGTGCCCGTTTACCTGGCCGTGCTGGCCGCCGCTGTCTTGACCCTGCTGCTCGGACTTATGCCCATCCAAGAAGCCTATCGCTCCATCGAATGGCAGGTTATCTTCTTTATCGCCGGGATGTATGCCGCCAGCCTGGCGATGGTCAACACCGGTCTGGCGGCTTTGATCGGCGAAAAAGCGCTCGCCCCGATTGAGCATCTCGGGCCGCTGGGGCTGGCCGGGGCCACATTCCTGCTTTCGGCGGGGCTGACCCAATTAATGGGCAGCCAGGCGACAGCTTTTGTCGTTGGCCCAATCGCCATCAGCGCGGCAATCCATATGGGCACCAATCCCCAGGCAATTGCGGTGGCATCCGCCATCGGCTGTTCGGCCTCCTTTTTGACCCCCACCGCACACGCCGTCAATGTCGTGATGATGAACCCCGGCAATTACCGTTTTATGGACTTTGTGCGCGCCGGATGGGGCCTGATGCTGGTCACTTTCCTGTCCCTAATGGCCGGAATCAGCCTGTTTTGGGCCTTGTAGCCACCCACAAGAGATCAATACAAAAAGGGTTGCCCACCAATGGGCAACCCTTTTCTTGTTGGGAGTATCGTTTATTCCAGCGCCAGAACAAATTCGGTGGCGGTGGGGTAGCGGTCAGCCGGTTTTTTAGACATGGCGCGCTGGATGGCGAGCGAAGTGTGGCGAGAAAGGGAGGGCACAAATTCGCGTGCATCGGGCGGCGGCGCGGTAAGATGCGCCAGCAACAAAGCCCCGGTGCTGGGCCGGTGGAAAGGCAGCGACCCGGTCAACAGTTGGTAGGCCATAATGCCGAGGGCGTAAATATCGGCGCGGCCATCCACATCTGCGGCAGCCTGGATTTGTTCGGGCGCAATGTAATCAAAGGTCCCCAGCACAGCCGACGCGGTGATATTGGTAAATGCGCCTGAGAGTTTGGCAATCCCAAAGTCGGTCAGCACGGCGCGCGGAATATCTGCACCCTGGTCTAGCATAATGTTGGAGGGCTTCACATCCCGGTGAATTAACCCGGAAGCATGAGCATAATCCAGGGCCCCGGCCACATCCTTCAAAATAGGCAGCGCCTGCTCCAGCGAGATTTGGCCCTGTTGCTTGAGATACGCCGAAAGATTCAAGCCATCCAGGTATTCCATCACCATGTAATAGACGTTGTTTTCGATGCCGTAATCGAATACTTTGACAATGTTGGGATGTTCCAGCCCGGCAACGGTTTGCGCCTCGCGCATAAACCGCTTGCGGAACTGTTCATCTTCGGCCAGGTTGGCCAGGAGCACCTTGATGGCGACGGTACGGTTCAGCGTGGGATGTTCGGCGCGATAGACTTCAGCCATGCCGCCCTTGCCAATCAGCGTCAGGCCTTCGTAGCTGGAAAAAAGCAGCGGCGCCTGGGTCTGGGTATCCGGGCTGACCGGGTTGGCCTTCTGGCGGGCCGCAGCCGGGGTTTTGAGATAATCGATCTTAATGCGGTAAAACGTCCGGTCGACAAAGCGCTGCAGGGCCTTGCGAGTCGGCTGGAAGAGCGCACCTGCCGCCAGCGCCGAAAGGACCAGCCCAAGCGTGGTCTGCTGCCCGGCCACAACCCGCACAATGGCATTGACCAGGATCAGCACCAGGCCAAAGATTGTCGCCAGGAAAACCGTCAATGCGCCATAAACCAGGGCGCGGTTGATCAGGAAATCGATATCAAAAAGTTTGTAGCGGGCAATCGCAATCGTTACACAAGCCGGGAAAACCAGGAAGAGCGGGATGCTAAAAACCCGTGTGGTAATTTGGAAGATGAGGTAAACCGGGGAGCTAACATCGCTCAAGGCCGGAACCAGGCCCGATGGGATGTTGAACAGGATAAACCACAACAAAGGCCCCAGCGTACCCACAAAGACCCAGCGAATCTGTTGGCGCTGGTTGGGGCTAACGGCACGCCGATAGCGATACACCATCAGTCCGACGCTTGCCAGGTACCAGGCCAGGGCGTTGACCAGCGACACGGCCGCAGGCAGCTTAAGGGCATAGAACGGTGAGCCCGGCCAGTAGAGCAAAACGATATTGAGCAGCAAAACGGGAAAAAGAAACTTGAGCCAGCGGGGTAAAAAACGCCCATCGGGGTACAGCCAGGGGAGCAGGATAATGCCTAATTCCCCCATCATCAGGATTGGGCTAAAGAAATATTCGTACCCGGCGCGCGTCAGGATGTCGTTGCCGATGCTGGTAACCCGCATCCCAAACGTCATAATCATCAGAGACAGGAAAATCGCCATCCAATCATCTGAGCGCTGGATAAACAGGATGACAGCCAGGCTAAAGTAGCCCAGCAAGATGTAAATATCGCATACCACCTGGACCGTGGAATAGGTAAACAGGTTGAGACCAATGCGCGCAATCTGGCTCAGGAAATAAGTGCTGGTAAACCCGTTGTCAAAACTGAGCGACAGGCTCGCCATAATCATGCCAGCAATATAAAACACCACGACAACCCAGGTAGCCTGCAAAACCAGCCGCAAGGTGGGACGGTTTTTCAGCGATGTGTAGGTGGCAGTGGAGGGCGTGAGCGACTTGTCCATAGGCAGCGCAAAGTATACAGGCGTCAGAACGGGTTGAACATTACGGTCTATTTACGATTCGCCTTGTGCGAAGTCGCACAAAGTCACCTTGCGTTTTTGAAAGAAAAACCGCTGCGCCCGGCTTAGGCGCAGCGGCCATACCCAAACGACCAACCGTCAGAGCTTAAGTGCCTGGCAAACATCCCGCAGGTGCTTGCGAATGTGGTCATTGACAAGCTTGAGATGTTCCTCGGGCGAATAGTCGCGCGAACCTTTTCGGTAGGGAATAGCTGGCAAATCCGGGGTCAAAATATTCGCACGGATACCTTCGTGAGCCGCCAAAAAACGCGCCAGCACGCTGGCAAGCGTCTCCGGGCGAAACGCCTCTACCCCGGCCTGGTTCAGGTCCGCCAGGCGGCCTTTGAGCAGCCTCAGCTTGCGGCCATGCGCCAAATCATCTATGTTGCGCGCAAAACTCTCGTGCCAAAAGGTCAGGTGCGCCAACACATCCCTGGCCGACCACAACTCATACACAGCCGCGTCGGGGTCAGGCAGGCTGCCATAAACCTGGCACAGCCGGGCCACTGTCTCATCAAGATATGCAAGCAGGACCAAACGAGATTCCATTGGATTGACCACCTTTCACGACCCGGAAACAACCTTGTCCTTTAACTTTTAATCGCTTTTTTGGCATCCTTCAACGCCCACACGTAATGCGCTGATGTGATCGAATTAAGATACGCCATGAGAGTGTTTTGGTTCATCCAGGCATACAAACCGGGCACGCCCAGGTCGGCTTCGGACAGGGTTTCGATGAATCGCACCGTTTTTTGATGCGATTCACGGAACAGGTGCAGCGCTTCTTCTGGCGTCAGGTTTCGATATTGCTCATAAATGGCCTGGTTCAGCGCCGGGAGCTGGTTCCACTTGTAACCGGGGGCCGGCACTGCCGGGACATCTCCCCGCTGGCCGCTTTGATACCATTTAAAGAACATTTGCTGCCACTCGTACAGGTGCGCAAGAATATCCTTAATCGCCCAGACCCCAGGGGCATTCGGCGCAGAAAGTTGCCCGGCCGAGAGCGGGGCCAGGAATTTCTCCAGGGCAGCGTAATCTTTGTGGATGGCGGCTAACAGTTGGGATTTATTCATTGGGCGTGACATAGTTTTTTCCTATCGGGTGACCGGGTGTCTCAAAATCGTCTTGAGCTTGGCCGGGTCGCTGCGCATGGGGTCGCCAAGGTAGATTTCGTGATGGTCGCCCGTCTTTTTCAGGCCTTCGGTCTCAAGATAGGCATCCATTTTTTCAACGGTAGCCGGTTCGGTGACGTAGGGTCCGATGTGCAGCATCTGGACGCAGAGTCCCTCGTGAAACGGTTCCAACCGCAGCCGCGAGAAGGCTTCCATATCCCCCTTCTTTTTGCGTAATTTGGCAAGGGCCTCGGCAAACAGGGCAGGCGTAACCAGGTCGGGCTGCATAATTTGAACGGTGTAGAACCAGTTGTCTTTGATGTTAATGTCAAAGCGGCCATCCTCGACCCACCACAGCCCCTCCAGCGACATGACCGGATAATCAACCGGGTCTTCGGCGCGTTGTTTCAGCATGAATTTGAGTGTGTAAGACACGCCATACAGGGCTTGCAGGTTTTCGGCAAAGCGCGGCGAGTTGCTGGGGCCGTGACCGGGTTCGATATTGCCATCGATGCGCAGGAAGTTCAGGCGCGGCACATCCAACAGTTGCGGGGTCTTGGCCGAGGCAGTCAGCAGGGGTTTGAAATCTTTTTTCAGGTCGAGTTTCATGATTGCTCCTTATCAGAATATTGAGTGGCCGTTTGCAGCGCCCATTCTGCAACCAACTGACGGATTTCGGGCGGGTCGAGTACTGTCACCGCTGGCCCATACGACAAAACACTGCTGACCGCCCAGTTGGGGTCGGGCGCGACCAGCGTGACCAGCACTGCGCCATCTGGCTGCTCATCGAAGGTTTCCCAGTAGCCCCGGCTGTAGTGCGCAACCTGGGCATTTTGGGGCGTAAAACGCAGCCTGACCCGGATCTGCGGGATGTTTTGCATTTCCTGTGCCATGTAGGCGTGAATATCAAACTCGGCAGGGAGTACAAAGGGCTGATCGGTGAGTAACAATTCGCTTATCCGATCCACGCGAAACGTGCGCAGCGCCTGGCGCAAGTGGCACCAGCCAACCACATACCACCAGCCGATGGAGTGCACCAGCGCATACGGATCGAGATCGCGCCGCTCACCATGCGGGTTGTTGCCGCTGTGATAGTTCATACTCACCCGGCGATTTTCTCGCACTGCCCGACGCAATTTCTCCAGGCTGGGAGCCAGGCGCTCCATGTCGGCGCGATTCATCCCGGTGGCGACCAGCGAACGGCGCGCCCAGGCAATTTCCTGGCGCTGCTCGTCGGGCAGCACATTCTCCAGTTTGGCAAGCGCGCCCTGGGCCGCCTCGTGATAAAGCTGGCCCCACATTTCATGCACGAGACTCGTCCCAAGCGAGACAGCCACCGCTTCCTCGGGCGTAAACACCAGCGGCGGAAGTTTATAACCGCGCACCAGCGAGAATCCGCCATATGGGCCGCGCTCGGCATAAACGGGGACGCCCATTTCGTCGAGCATCTCAAAATAGCGGTGCAGGGTCCGCACCGAAACACCGAGGCGATTCGCCAGGTCGGCGGCCTTTTGGCCCGGCTGGCGCTGGAGGGTGAGAATCAAGGTAATCAGGCGGGTGGCAACAGTGCTCATCGGTCACTTTCTGACATGATTATAGGATGGGTATATGTCAGATTATGACATATATAAACAGATTTAGAACAAATTAAACGAAAAACGCGGATTCCTGTTTTGGAAACCCACGTTTTATGAGCACTTGGCGTAGGGGCGACCCGTCAAGGCCTGCCAACGCCTGGTTATGCCAGGTGACAATGCCTGAAAGTTTGCTTGTGATGCCCGGGCGGGTCGCCCCTACCGTTACGACCTACACTACGCCCGTCCGTAGCGCCCGGAAGGCTGTGACCGGCTCGACCCGATAGGCGCCGCAGGCGGCCGGGATGACAGCGGTTTCAAAGCGATTGAGCGTCACTTCGCCGCCAGGGGTGACGAGGCGGGCGGTTCCTTCGAGCACGGTGATGGCGTGAAAGCTCTCGCCACGAGTATCCAGGATAACGGGTTGTTTTTCAGCCTGGAGCACATCCAGCGCAAAATAGGGACACTCACACAACCGGCTGGGACGGCCATCTGCCAGGGCGGGCAAAGGCCAGGCCTCGGCGGCTGCATCGGGACGGGAAACCGTCAGGGATTTGTCGATGTGCAAACGGCGGGTAGAGGTTTCGGGGCGGCCCCAATCATAAACACGATACGTCCAGTCGGAGGTTTGCTGGACTTCGTAAATGAGCAAGCCCGGCCCAAGAGCGTGGACAGTCCCGGCTGGCATGAAAACCGTATCCCCGGCCCCGACAGTCAGCGACTGGGTATGCTCGACGATTGTGCCGTCGCGCATGGCGGTTTGCAAAGTGGCCAGGCTGGTGCCGGGTTTGATACCGGCAATCAAGGTCGCGTCGGGCGCCGCTTCAATCACATGCCAGGCTTCGGTCTTGCCAAAGTGGCCGGGACCTTCGAGGGCTACCGCCTGCTCATCGTTTGGATGGACTTGCAGCGAAAGCCATTGGGCGCAATCGAGCAATTTGACCAGCAGCGGGAAGCGTGTCCCGGTTTTGGCAAAAGCGCGCGTACCCAACAGGGCCTCCCCCTCTTCGGCGGCGAGTTCGCCCAGGGTTTTTCCGGCAAAAGCCCCGGCCGCGATTCGGTCGCCTTCGTAAACGACCCAGGCTTCGGCGGTGGGGACAATTCCGGGGCGCAGGCGCGCACCGCCCCAAACGTAATCGCGGTATTCCGGGTTGAGTTGTAAGGGTTGGTTCAGCATGGCAAGTACTCCTGATAAAAACAATGTGCGGCTGGCGCGCCGCACATTGTAACGGGTTACAGATAATCCTTCAACTGCCGCGAACGCTTCGGGTGTCGCAGCCGCCGCAGGGCTTTGCCTTCAATCTGGCGGATGCGCTCACGGGTCAGGCCAAATTTTTGGCCGACTTCTTCGAGGGTGTAGGTATTCCCGTCATCAAGCCCAAAGCGCAGGCGCAGCACATGCGCTTCGCGCGGAGTGAGCGAAGAAAGCACTTCTTCAATCTTTTCCTTCAACATCGACTGGTAGGCGCTATGCATGGGGGTCGGGCTGATATCGTCTTCAATAAACATGCCCAGTTCGCTTTCCTCATCATCGCCCACCGGCGATTCGAGCGAAAGCGGCAGCCAAGATACCTTCATAATCCATTGCACCTTGCGCACCGGCAGATTAACTGCCTCGGCCAGTTCCTCAGTGGAGGGCGCGCGCCCCAGTTTTTGCTCCAGTTCGTGGGTAGCTTTGTATAACTGGCGGATACGGTCAATCATGTGCACCGGAACGCGAATGGTGCGCGCCTGGTCGGCAATCGAACGCGTGATGGTCTGGCGAATCCACCAGGTGGCGTAGGTTGAAAAGCGGAACCCGCGCCGGTAGTCGAACTTTTCGACCGCCTTCATCAACCCCAGGTTGCCTTCCTGAATCAGGTCTAGAAAAGCAATGCCGCGCCCCATATAGCGCTTGGCAATGCTCACCACCAGGCGTGTATTGGCTTTAATCAGGTGATCGCGGGCCGATTGCCCATCTACAACCGCCCCATCCAGTTCGCGGCGGCGCAGCGAGCCGGGTACGCCACGCAACAACTCTTTGTGCGCTTTGCGGCCTGCTTCAATCCGCTGAGCCAGCCCAATCTCTTCTTCCATGTTGAGAAGCGGCACGCGCGCCATTTCTTTGAGATACATTCCCACCGTATCATCTGAAATGGCGGCTTCGGAGGCCGGGTTGGCCCACGATTCAAAACCGAACTCAGGCGGTGTGGTTTCATCGGAGGAAGAGTCGTCTTCGCCCTCCGGGTCATACACATCCACACCCCGCCGCCTGAGCACCGTTAAAATCACACTCAGCCGCTCCGAATCGACTTCAGGTGCGGCTTCCATTAAATCATCGGTGGTTAAATACCCTTGCACACCTGCTTTTTCGAGCAGGGTAGTGAGGACTTCGTTGCGATGTCTGCGACTGGTTGCTGCCACCCCATCCTCCATCTTGAGTCCTGACAAAGCTGAAACTGGTTACGCGCCGAAGCCCCCTGCCTCGGCCGCAGCCTTTATTCCAATAAATCTTTTAATGCGGCAAACGGTGAATCATTTTCAGGTCGATGACCGCAATCTTTTTCATTCAAATTTTCCCCACACTCGGGGCACAACCCTTTGCAATCTTCACGGCATAGCGGTTTGATTGGGAATTCCAGGATGGCAAAGTCGCGCACCAACGGCTGCAAATCGATATGCGCATCTTCGGGGACCAACAAGCCTGACTCGGTAATATTATCCTGGGTAAACGCATACAGTTCCAGGAATTCCCAGGTCAGCGGCTGGTCATAATCACTCAGGCAGCGCACGCATTCCAACACCGTCGAGCCGGTAAAATTCCCCTGGACAAACAACCCTTGCGGGGTGCGGGTAATTCGCGCAGTCCCCTCCACCTCGGAGAGGAGCAAATCGTCCTCATCCTTAAGGGCGGGAATATAAAACTCAAAATCACGACTGTAGCCGATGGATGCATTGATCAAAAAACCGACATTCAGCCGCAGGGGTTTACGAGGATTGGTCACCTTGTGCTCTTCAATGATAAGATTTTTATAAAAAATGGAACTTTTGTGAAGTTGCGTACATTGTAGCACGCGCGAATCGTCAAGTCAATCGGTTTTTCGTATAATTAAGCATCTGTTTTACAGGTTTTGTTTCACAAAATCGCGTTGAGGGTCACGAAACCCAATCGAGCAGGCGGTAGTACAACCCGGCCAGCGGCAGGTGCAAAAATGGATTCCCGTTATAAAACGGGATTGCCTGGAAGGGCAAATCGGCAAGCGGGTTAGACACCTGCTGCCCCAACATCTGCCGCGCCACCCCCTGCCCAAGATACGTGGCAAAGGCCACCCCGTGACCAGCATAACCGAGGGCATGAAACAAACCCTCCCGCTGACCCGCATGTGGCATGCTATCGTAGGCAAAATCGAGCGTACCGCCCCACACATACTCGCTGGGGATGTCCCGCAGCTGCGGATAAACTTCCAGCATCCCGCGCCGCAAAATCGCTGCGCTATCCCGTGTCGAGGTAGGCGTTTCAGGCGTAAACGCTGCCCGCCCGCCAAACAACATGCGTCGATCGGGAGTGAGCCGAAAATAGTACAGGTAATGTTTTGAGTCAAAGATCATGCGATTGCGCGGGCTGACCTCGCGGGCTAAAGTCGCGGGCAACGGTGCAGTCGCGAGGATATAAGACCCGATTGGGATAATCCGTTTCTGGAAAACCGGGGTTGCCCGGCCGGTATACCCACTGGTGCCAATAAAAACCTGGTCCGCCCGCAGGGTTCCGCGGCTGGTATTCAGGGTATATCCACCCGCAGTTTTTTCGACCTTGCCAACCTGCGTCTGCTCATGAATCTGTGCCCCGGCTTTCTCGGCCGCCCGCGCCAACCCCATCACAAACTGCGCCGGGTTAAGACCCGCGCTGCTTTCATCGACCAAACCGCCGTAATACAGGCTCGAACCGATCTCGGTATGCAGGTCGGCCCTGGAAACCACCCGCACTACATGCCCAAACTCGCGCTCCATCAACTCAGCGGCGCGCGCATACCCATCAAAATGGGCCGGTTTCCAGGCAGTTTCGAGATGCCCGCAACGATTAAACGCGCACTCAATACATTCTTCCGTAACAATCTGCTCCACAGTGTCAATCGCCGCCAGCGACAGGGCAAACATCTGCCGGGCACGCTCGCGCCCATATTTGTGGATAAGCGTCTCTGCGCCCAGCTTCATCCCGGTCAGGACCATGCCGCCATTGCGGCTGGAAGCCCCCCACCCCACCGACTGCGCCTCCAGCACTGCCACCGAGGCCCCGCCCTGGGCCAGGGTACGCGCCGCCGACAACCCGCTGAACCCGCCGCCAATCACCGCCACATCCACGCTGGCCGGGAGCGGGAGCGCGGGAAAAGTCGGCCTCTCAACCGTTGTCAACCAAAAATTTGATTCTGCCAGCATGCCAGCCTCCCGTGGTAATGTAGCATCCGGATACAAAAAGAGCGCCTTTCAGCGCCCTTTTGGGTCTTTTAGAAACTTCGATCCACAATGTATTTTGCCAGGCTTGAAAGCGCTTCTTGCTCTGTAGATGGATGGAAGGCAGACAACACATCCAGGGCCTTCTCAACATGCGCGCTGGCTTCGCCGAGGGCCTTGCGAACCGCGTCGCTGTTACGGATACGCTCCACCAGCCGCGCCACGCGCTCGGCATCCGTCCAGCCGCCCTCAGGCAGGGCGCGCACATCCGGGTCATCCGGGTACATTTCAGCGTAATAAATGGCCGGGAGGGTCACCAGGCCATTGAGCAGGTCCGAACCGAGCGGTTTGCCTACCGCCACCTGGTCCCCGGTGTAATCCAGCACGTCATCCACAATCTGGAAAGCCATCCCGGTCTCATAGCCATAAACCTTCATGGCCCGGCGAATTTCTTCGTCGTCGGTCGAAATCATCGCCGCTGCCTGGGTAGACATCTCAAACAGCGAGGCCGTTTTGGCATAAATACGATTGTAGTAATTTTCGCGGCTCAGGCTGCCATGCGCGGCGAACATTTGCGTCAGTTCACCGCCCACAATAATGGCCAGCGTTTCGGCAAAAAGCTTCATCAGCGGCAGGTAATCGGCTTCGGCGGCCAGTTTGGCGGCACGGGCAAACAAAAAGTCGCCGGTCAAGACCGTCGCTGCCGGGGACCAGCGCGCATTAAGCGTTGGAATTCCACGACGCAAAAGCGCCCCATCGATCAGGTCATCATGCACCAGGGTTGCCGTATGCAGCATTTCTACCGATGCGCCCAGGGTAATCAGCTTCTCGTGGTCGCCGCCGAGCATGTTCCCAACCAGCAGGCCCAGCGTCGGGCGAATACGTTTTCCCCCAGCAGACATTAAGTGCTCAAAAGCAGCGCGTAAATCGGGATGCTGGTTGGCATCCACCTGTGCGCGCATCAGGGTTTCAACTTCCTTGATCCCATCCTGTACCGGTGTAAAAAAAGTGGTCGTCAAATTGTTCCTCCCCAGGCAAAGAGACGCTCGGCATTGGCAGTCGTTATGGCAGCAATCTCTTCCGGGTGTCGAGAATGTATTTCTGCAATTTTATCAGCAATGTGGCGCACAAAGGCAGGTTCGTTGCGTTTTCCACGCTGCGGCACAGGGGCCAAAAAAGGCGCGTCTGTTTCGATCAGGATTTTATCCAAAGGCAGCCCTGCCACTACTTGCCGTTTCGTTTCAGCATTCTTGTAAGTCACCGGGCCGGTAATGCCGATGTAGAAGTTTAAGGCGAGGGCCTTTTCGGCGGTCTGGCGGCTGCCGCTAAAGGAATGCAATACACCCGGGCGCTCTACCAGTGGATTTTTCTGCGCCCGCAGCCGGTTGACCCATTCACCCAGGATTTCCAACAAGTCTGACGAACATGGCCCATCTGTCGCATCGCCCGCTTCACGCAGG
Source organism: uncultured Anaerolinea sp. (assembly GCA_964562145.1). Lineage (GTDB taxonomy): Bacteria > Chloroflexota > Anaerolineae > Anaerolineales > Villigracilaceae > UBA5195. The sequence continues at coordinate 60,549 of CAZLSP010000002.1, forward strand.
TGAATCACCACTGGCAGTTCCAACTCGGCGGCCAGGTCTAACTGCTGGCGCAGTACCTTTTGCTGGTGGCTGTGCGGGGCGTGATTCCAGTAGTAATCGAGCCCAATTTCCCCAATCGCCACCACTTTTTGGCTCAGGGCGGCCAGCTCGCGCAGGGCCGGGATCGTTTGCGGGTCCCAGGTCAGCGCATCGGAGGGGTGAACCCCCAGCGCGGCAAACACCCACGGGCAGTCTTCGGCCAGTTTAACGGCAGCACGCGATGAGCGAAGTTCGAGCCCCGGTACCAGGATGCGGGTCAGGCCCGCTTCTCGGGCGCGAGACAACACTTCGGCGCGGTCGGCGTCAAATTTTTCATAATCAAGATGACAGTGGGTGTCAGTGAGATTCACGGGAGTTTAAATAGCTCCACTTTCTACTTTCTTTTGTGGAAAGTAGAAAGTGGAAACAAAAGTTACTTAATCCCAGCCACTTTCAGCCCATCCTGCAAAATGGCCTGAACTTTGTCACCGTGGCGGGTTTCGCAATAGACGCGCAAAATTGGCTCGGTGCCGCTAAAACGGATGAGCAGCCAGCCGCCATCTTCGAGCTTGAACTGGAAACCATCAATGGTGATCAGTTCTTTGACTTTCAGGCCGCCCAGGGTGGCCGGTTTGGCGTCGAGAATGATCTGTTCGCGAGCGGCGCGGTCGCCGCTGAAGGCGCTGTCGATGCGGTCGTAGAAAAATTCACCGCCAACCTTTTCAAAAAGAAGCTGCAGCAGTTCGGTTGGTTTTTTGTTCAGGCGCACCATAAAGTCGAGCATATACAGCCCGGCCAGGATGCCATCACGCTCGGGGACATTGCCGCGGAAAGCGTACCCGCCGCTTTCTTCGCCGCCAATCAAGGCGTCGGTTTCGGTCATTTTGGGGGCCACGTATTTGAAGCCAACCCCGGTTTCGTGCACCGGCACGCCGTACTGCTGGCCGAGGATGTTTAGCATGCCGGTGGTGGAGAGTGTTTTGACGATGTCGCCGCGCAAACCGCGCACTTCGAGCAGGTAATAGGCCATCAGGGCGTAAACACGCAGCTGGTTTACAAATTTCCCGTTTTCGTCGCCCACGCCCAGTCGGTCGGCATCGCCATCGGTGATGAGCAGCACATCGGCATGGTTGTCCACGGTGGCTTTCAGGCCCACATCGATGTTTGGCTGGATGGGCTCGGGACGTTTCATTTCAGGGAAGGAGGGGTTGCGCTGGTTGTGGATTTCAAGGACGCGGGTCTTGCCGCCCTCGAGCAGGCGCGGGAACCAGCCTGCGCCATTGCCCCACATACAATCGACCATCACCGTCAGCCCGGCATCTTTAATGGGCTGCAGGTCGATCAGTTTCTGAATGTGTTCGATATAAGCCGGGGCCGGGTCAAATTTGACGATGCGGCCCGTTTTGACACCCTCGGTGAAGGGCAAGCGTTTGACCGTTTCCACGCTGTCGGGAATCCCGGCTTCAATCTGCTTTAGCCCTTCGGGGTCAATTGCGCCGCCGGTTTCGTTGCGGACTTTGAAGCCGTTATCGCTGGGCGGATTGTGCGAGGCGGTGATGTTGATGGCCCCGGCCCCTTTTTTGTTGACCACGGAAAAAGCAATCACCGGCGTGGGCGTCGCGCCGTCGGTCAGCCAGACGTTGAGGCCGTTCCCGGCCAGCACTTCGGCCACGGCAGCGGCAAAATTTTCGCTGGCAAAACGCTTGTCGTGCCCAACGACGATCCATTGCCCGGCCTTGCCACGCGAGAGCATATACGAGGCAAAACCCTGGGTGGCCCGGCGAACATTATCGAAGGTGTAATCTTCGGCGATGACTCCACGCCAGCCATCGGTGCCGAATTTGATTTTAGAAGTCATAAGTGCTCCTGTTGGGGGAGATAATTTGCCTCGGCATTATATCAGTCTTCAGTGGGCAGTAAAAGTTGGCTGGCAAGGCGTCATTCCATCTGCCCGGCGTCGTAGGCGGCGCAAAACTGGGCATAATCGGCCTGCACCTGGCGAGCATAGCGCTGGGCGTATTGCAGCAGTTCGGTTTTAAGCGCGGCCTGCTCGCCAAAGGCGATCAGTTCATCGGCAATGGCCGAGCCATTCCGGCCGCCACTGCGCAACTGGCCCCAGGCCACGATACGAGCCAGGCTGGCTACCAGCGAGCGAGTCTGCTCGGGATGTTTGTCCAAATCGGCCAGGTTGAGTTTGTCTTGGGCGGGCTGTAACTCACGCAAAATGTACCAGCGGTCGTCCATTTGCAGCGGAGCCAACAGCGCCGGGGGCATGGCCTGCATGCGCATTTGGATTTCCACAGCGCGATGGGCCTGGCTGGCCCAGGCCGGTTGGGGCAAGTCCAGTTTCGAGGCCAACGCCGATGGACGGGCTTCTTTTAAATCCAGGATGAAATTTTCATCGGGTGAACCGCGCCCCTCCACCAGGACGGCATAACGGCGCAGCCCCAGGCTGGCTGTCCCGGCCACGCGAAAGGCGACATCGTGGACATCAAAGAACTTCTCGCGGCCGGTGGCCTGGCCTAAAGCCTGAATCGTTTCTTTGACCTTGCGGCGCTCGTCTTTGCTGACCGGCTCGTAGCGGTCGGTTTCGATTTTAAATTTGCGTCCTTTTTTGCCAAATCGTGAGCTTTCGTCGAGGAATTTGCTACGGCGGCGGGATTTCAGTGACCGCATCAGCGTTTTGACCAGCCCGGTGGCGGTGGCGCGCTCCAGGCTGCCGATTTGTCCCTGGGCGAGGGTCATAAAATAGGTTTCGATGAGGTGGATTCCCAGCGCGTCAATTTCCTCTTCCGGCATACCCAGCAGCCCAGCCGCCAGGTTAAAGCTGGTGAGCAGGCGCGCCAGGTCCCAGGCGGCCGGAGCCAGCAAGCCTTCATCGAAGTCGTTAATGTCAAAATAAGTCAGCCGGTTCTCCCCTTTGAAGGTGCCAAAGTTCTCCAGGTGCAGGTCGCCGCACAGCCAGGTTAACGGAGCCAGGTTGAGCGGCGACTGAGCGGGCAGGTCTTCATAAAAAAGATGGCAGGTACCGCGAAAAAAGGTAAAAACATCGACGCGCATGTGTTTGTATTTGCGCGCCAGCATCCCTGGCAGGCGGTCACGGTTATAAGCACGGATTCGGTCGGGGAGAGTGTTAGACATCGGGTCACCTAAATCACTTGTTCGGCGCGCAGGGAGCGCAGGGTTTCATCGTCGAGGGCCAGCAGCTCTCGCAAGACTTCATCGGTATGCTGCCCCAACAACGGCGGCGGGCGGCGAATGGAGGGCGGCGCAGTCGGAATGTTGAGCGGCGACCCCACCAGCGGGATACGGCCCGCGCTGGGATGGTCGATCTCAACTCGCATGTTGCGGGCAGCCACCTGCGGGTTTTCAAACACCCGCTCGAGGTTGTTGATGGGACCCACCGGCAGCCCACGCGCCTCGATCTCGGTCTGCCAGTGCCGGGTATCGTGACACAAGAATTCGGCTTCGAGCAACGGGATCAAGATTTGGCGATTATGAACACGGGCTGCGTTGCTGGCAAAACGCTCATCCGTCGCCCATTCTGGATGGTTGAGCAAACTGCACAGCTTCTGGAACTGGGCATCGTTGCCAATAGCCAGCGCAAAATAGCCATCGCTGGCACGAAAAGCCTGGTACGGAACAATGTTGGGGTGGGCGTTGCCATGCCGCCTGGGGGCCTGTCCCGAAACCAGGTAGTTGCTGGCGACATTGGCCAGCCAGGCCACCTGCGAATCGAACAGGGCCATATCGATGCGTTGGCCCGCACCGCTGCGCTGACGGGCAAAAAGCGCTGCCAGGATGGCGTTGCAGGCAAACAGGCCGGTGGTAATATCGGCCACCGCCACCCCTACCTTGTAGGGTTCGCCCTCCGCCGGGCCGGTGATGCTCATCAACCCGCCCTCGGCCTGGATGATGAAATCGTACCCGGCGCGGTCGCGGTAGGGGCCGGTATATCCATAGCCCGTGATGGTACAGTAGACCAGGCCAGGGCGCAGACGCTGGAGTTCTTCATAAGAAAGGCCCCATTCTTCCAGGGTTCCAGCGCGGAAATTCTCCACCAGCACGTCGCTTTGTTCAATTAATTGGCGCAGCAATTGATGGCCTTTTTCCGTTTTCAAGTTCAGGCCCAGGCTGCGCTTATTGCGGTTGACACACAAATAATAGGCCGATTCGCCCCCGGCAAAAGGCGGCCCCCACTGGCGGGTTTCATCGCCGCGGCCGGGTTCTTCCACTTTTAGGATATCGGCTCCCAGGTCCCCAAGCATCATGGTGCAATACGGCCCGGCCAACACACGGGTCAGGTCCAGCACACGAATTCCTTCCAGCAGGGGCGCGCTCATAAGCGGGATTAGCGCCCCAGGCTTTCTTCAAAAGCGCCCACATCGGCAAAATAGCGCTGGATTTGCGGGAACTGAACCGCAGGGTTGGTGTAAATCTCGGCACGCGGATGGTCGATCAGGTCAATCATGGCAGCAGCCACTTCTTCGGGGGTCTGTGCATTGACCATTGGGCGCGCTGTTTCAGGCGCATGCAGGGCATTTTGCGCAAATTCTGTCGAGACTGCGCCAGGCATGACCAGTGAAACCTGGATGTGGGGATATTCAGCGCGCAAATCCATGCGTAAATTGGCCGTCAGGGCATTGAGGGCGCTTTTGGCGGCGCTGTACGCCGAGCGAAAGGTTGCAAATGGGATACGGCTCAGGAACGACGAAACATTGATGATATGCCCCTGACCGCGTTCTTTAAAGTGCGGCAAAATAGCTTGCATGCCATACAGGGCCGATTTGACATTAATGGTCATCATCTCATCAAAATCATCCTCGGTCAGGTCGGCCACATTGCGAGTGATGCCACGCCCGGCATTGTTAATCCACACATCCACCTGCCCAAAAGTGCGCAGGGCTTCGTCTCGCAGACGGTTGACTTCGGGGCGACGAGTCACATCGGTGGTGTAAAAGAACGTATCGCGCCCGCAGGAACGCGTCAGGGTACGCAAAGCCTCGGCGCTGCGCGCAGCCAGCATAAGCTGGTCGCCGCGCGCGGCCAGTTGTTTGGCCAAAACAGCGCCAATTCCGGCGCTGGCCCCGGTAATCACAATTACTTTTCCCGTCATTGTTTTTTCTCCTGAATCTTTCTCATCAAATTCCAGAATAAGATCGCAGCACTAACACGCCCGGCCGCCGAGGTGAGGAACACCGCCGTATAGCCCCAGGTGGAAGAAATTAAGGTACTGCCCAACGCGGCACCACCCGCCAACGCTACCGTTACCACCACCTGGTAGATGGCGGCATAGCGCGCCCGCTGCGCATCTGGCGTCAGCAACAGCAAAAAGTTGAACGAGGCCAGTTCGAACATACCCCAAAAGACACCGCCCACCGCATTCAGCGCCACCACTTGCCAGAGCTGCGAAATAAACACCCAGGTGAGCGGCAGAAGCGGGATCAGGAACATGCTGAACAATTGCACCCGTCCCGGCCCCCACCGATCGGCCAATTCTCCCAGCTTGGGCATTGCAAACAGGCGCGTTACGCTGGTTGCGACACTGGTCAGCCCGATCATGGCTGCCGTAAAGCCCAGGTTCTGGGCCATGTATACATTAAAAAATGGCCCGGCTATGTTTAGCGAAAAATTCCACAGGGCCGAAACCAGGCAAAAAGCCAGGAAAATCGGCGCAGCCCGCAAATCCTTCCAGACCCCGGCCAGCGAAATTGCCATGGCGCTGTGAACCGGCTGCCCGGCCTGGGGGTCACGAATGCGCCAGAAAAAGTAGGTCGAAACCATCCCGCCCACAAAAGAGAGCACCAGTGTAATCTGGTAGCCCTGCGGCGACCCAACGCGGGTGATAAATTCACCCACCAGGTAGGTCATCACCATCGAGGCAATCCCCATCACAAAGTTGCGCGAACCAAAATACCGCCCGCGTCCTTCGATCGGAATGATGTCACCGGTGATCGACATCCAGGCCGGGTAAGCCAGGTTGCCCACCGCGCTGCGCAGGATGCCCATCACAATGACGCCCCACACCAGCCCCTGCCCTGTCCCACCTAACGGAGCCAGCGCCATCGCCATCAACATCATACGCGCCAGCAGGCCACCAAACACCACCGTAAATTCTTTGCGATGCCCAAAGCGCTCCACAATGAGCGCACCGGGCAACAGGCAAACGGCCGCCGCCAGGCTGGAAAGCGCGCTAAACCAGCCAACCTGCGCCCCGCTCGCGCCAACCGCCAGCAGGTACAACGACAGGTAGTTAATCGGGATGGTGTCACTGACCGCCGCAAACAAACCGTCGAACCAGTAGCGGTACAGGTTGCGACGTGACTCTTGCGGCAAGGCCAGGGCCCAATCGCCGCCAGTGATGAGGATGCGCAGCGAGTGGCGCGCCTGGTCTTTTAAACGGGACAAAGTAGCATTGGAGGACATCAAAAAGGCCGTTCGCAAAAAGCAGATTGACCTTCAATTCTACTCCCTGAAAGGCCATAGCGGTATAATCCTTCACCTATGGACCGAATTTATCTCGATTATGCCGCCACCACCCCGGTGGACCCGCGCGTGCTCGACGCCATGCTGCCCTACTTTAACGACCAGTTTGGCAACCCGTCTTCTGTCCACCGTTATGGACAGCGCGCCGAAGCTGCGGTGGAAACCGCCCGTGAAACCATCGCCGAAGTGCTCGGCTGCCGCGCCGACATGATTCTGTTTACCTCCTGCGGCTCCGAATCGGACAACCTGGCCCTGCGCGGGGCGGCCATCGCCAGGCGCGAAAAAACCGGCGCCAACTGGATTTTGACCTCGCGCGCCGAGCATCACGCCGTCAGCAAAACCGCCGAAGACCTTCAAAAACATTACGGTTTCCAGGTCGAGTGGCTGGAAGTGGATGACCATGGCTTGCTGCGCCCCGAAACAGTCGAAAAGGCATTGTGCAAAAACACCGCGCTGGTCTCGGTGATGGCCTCCAACAACGAAATCGGCACCATCAACCCCATCCGCGAGATTGCAGAAATTTGCCGGGCCCAGGGCGTACCCCTGCATAGCGACGCCGTCCAGGCTGCCGCCTACCTGCCCGTTAAGGTGGATGAATTAGGCGTAGACCTGCTGTCGCTGGGTGCACACAAACTGTACGGTCCCAAAGGCATTGGGGCGTTATATGTGCGCAAGGGAACGCCGCTGCTGCCAGTACAAACCGGCGGCGGGCAAGAGTTTGGCCTGCGGGCCGGAACGCACAACGTGCCACTCATCGTTGGGTTTGCCGAGGCATTGCGCCTGGCCGCCGAGGAACGCGAAACGCGCAGCGCGCACTTGCGCCCACTGCGCGACCACCTGATTGGCAACCTGCTGGAAACCATCCCCAACACACGCCTGACGGGGCACCCCCAACAGCGCATGCCCAATCATGCCAGTTTTGTTTTTAAAGATGTCGATGGAAATCTGCTTTTGAGCTTGCTCGACGATGCCGGTTTTGCCTGCTCTTCGGGCTCGGCCTGTAAAACCGGCAACCCGGAACCTTCGGAGGTGGTGACCAGCCTGGGCCTGACCCGCGACTGGGCGCTCGGCTCGCTGCGCGTCACGCTTGGCAACGGCACAACCCCCGACCATATCGAAGCCCTGCTGCACGCACTCCCACCGCTGGTGGAAGAAGTGCGGACACTCAACCGGAGATAACCAGCGATGACCAAAGTAATCGTCGCCATGTCTGGCGGGGTAGATTCCTCGGTTGCGGCAGCCTTGCTCAAAGAGCAGGGCTATGACGTGGTGGGGATGATGCTGCGCCTGTGGAGCGAGCCGGGCAAAGAAGACTCAAATCGCTGCTGCACACCCGATTCGATGGCCCAGGCCCGCCGCGTAGCCGCCAGGCTGGATATTCCCTTTTATGTGATCGACGCCAAAGAGATTTTCCGCAACACTGTCGTCAACTATTTTCTCGAAGGCTATGCCCGCGCCGAAACACCCAACCCGTGCCTGGCCTGCAACCGGCAAATCCGCTGGGAATTCCTGTTCAATCATGCCAAAGCCATGGGCGCCGATTATATGGCTACCGGTCATTATGTGCGCCGCAAGGTTGAAGGCGATAAAATCCACCTGCTCAAAGGCATCGACCCGTCCAAAGACCAGTCTTACGTGTTGCACGTGCTGACCCAGGAGAAGCTATCGCAGGCGCTGTTCCCGGTAGGTGATTACCCCAAAAGCGAAATCCGCGCCCTGGCCGAGAAGTTTGGGCTTTCGGTCGCCAAACGCCCCGACAGCCAGGACCTGTGTTTCCTGGCCGGGGATGATTATCGCAACTTCCTGCGCCGCAACGCCCCCGACCTGCTCCAGCCGGGTGAGATTGTCACCCGCGACGGCAAAGTGCTGGGTGAACACAACGGGCTGGCTAACTACACCATTGGGCAGCGCAAAGGGTTGGGGCTGGCCTCGCCGGTTCCCTTGTATGTGCTGGGCAAGCAAGCGGCCCAAAACCGCCTGGTGGTGGGTGTGGAATCTGAGCTGGGAACCAGTGAGCTGCTGGCGATGGGAGTCAACTGGACTTGCGGTGAAATTCCCGGCGAGCCATTCCGCGCCATGGTCAAGAGTCGCTATACGGCGCGGGAAATGCCCGCGCTGGTCACCCCACTCGATCACGGAAGACAGGCCACAGTGCGGTTCGATGCGCCTCAACGCGATATCACCTCCGGGCAGGCTGCCGTTTTCTATGACGGCGAAGTAGTCCTCGGGGGGGGCATCATCACCCCATCCAACTAAAACCAGGAAAAAACTATGCCGCTGCCAACCATTCTTTTTGGAGTTCTACTTTCAACGCTCTATGGCGGGTTATACCACCTGATCCGTGGCGGACCGGTGCGCAAGTTGCTGCTGTTCCTGGTGCTGGCCTGGGCCGGGTTCTGGCTGGGCGACTTTTTGGGCTGGTTTATGGGCTGGACTTTTGCCTCAGTAGGTGTCTTAAACGCCGGGGCCGGAACGGTGCTGGCATTTGTCTTTATGGGGCTGGGCGACCTGGCCAGCCTGGCGCGGGCCAGCCAAACAGGGAAATAAAAAATCCCCCGCAATTGCGGGGGATTGGTTTGCTGTATCGAATTACAGGGGCCGGACGTCGGCAGCCTGCAGGCCTTTGGGGCCCTGCTCGATGGAGAATTCGACCTTCTGACCTTCATTGAGGGCCTTATAGCCACCCATCTGGATGGCGGAGAAGTGGACGAAAACATCGGGGCCACCATCGCGCTGGATGAAGCCGTAGCCCTTGCTGCTGTTGAACCACTTGACCGTGCCGATAACGCGTTCGCTCATTGTTGCTTTACTCCTTACTGCATGTGAAAACGGATGAGATTTTAGGCTTGTGTCTGTTGCCCAGGGAAACAAAAACACCCGAGCGTGGTACTTGTGCTCAGGTGAAGCCTTGCCGGACAACAACAAAACACTGCCACTTACTTTGGGTAGTTTATCAGAGGGGTTTTTGGATGTCAAGAAGCAATTTGGTGCTTCATGGTAAGATTAGGCAGGATGAAATCCCACAGAAAGGATGATTTATATGGCTCCACGTATTGAATCCCTGCTTTCGGCACGTTTATTTGTCTTTCCGCAGTTGGTTGGTGATCGTATTTTCTTCCTTAGCAATCTTTCGGGTCACTTAAGCCTGTATGCCATGAATTATGGCGGAAGTGTACCTGAACCACTCTTGCCTCCGCACATTGCGCTGCAAAATCCGGAGTTGATTGGCGGGAATTCGTACTATGTTTTCCCCAATCTCGGCAAAATCCTGGTCATGCTGGACCAAAACGGTGACGAAAACTACCAGCCCATGCTGATCCCGATCGATGGCGGGTTCCCCGAACCGGCTTTTGACAACAAACTAAAAGATCATCGCGTTCATCTGACGCTGTGCGACATTGAAACAGACCTGGTCTATTTTTCTGCCGAACGGCGCGACAAGGCCGTCAGCGAGGCATATCGTGGCGACCTGGCCGGGAACAAACTAACCAAGCTGGCCGAATCAGAATGGGGCGCTTTTCCGAGTGCGCACAACGCCGATCACAGCAAGGTGCTGCTGGGCGACGGCTACACAGTCGGCGATTCGGTGCTGTACCTGCTGGAAGGCAAAAAGAAGACCGTGCTGTATGGCAAACCGATCGAGAAACGCAAGGCGGGCGAACAGGTTCCGCTCACCGGAATTGGGGCAACCGACTTCACCGCAAGTGGGGAAGGCGTCCTGCTGACTTCTTCGGTCTTTGAAGATACCTACTCGCTGGGCTATATCGCGCTGGCCGAACCGGGTGTGTTGAAACCCGTTAAAGTGAAGGGGATTCAGCACGAAGGCGTGGGTGAAATGACCGGCGTGGGGCACCTGCAAGACGACCGCTATGCCGTGAGTTACAACATCGACGGCTGTTCCTGGCTGTACGAGGGTAAATTCGACGAAGAAAAGCTGGTGATGAAGCTCAAGCATATCATCATCGGTGACGAGCCCCTGGATGGCGGCGAGTTGGAACATGCCGATTACAACAAAGAACTGGATGTCTTCACGATTTCCTTCTCTACAGCGGTGTCGCCCTCGCAAATTTACACCATCGAACGCAAAAAACGCGATTTTATTGTGCTGCACACCAACGAACGCGTGCTCGGCATCCCCGAAGAACTCCTGTCGCCTGGCGAGGACGCTTCCTTCATCTCCCATGACGGGCTGCGGGTTTCGGCCCGGTTGTACCTGCCCGCCGATGCGCTCGGGTTTAAGGGTCCGCGCCCGCTGGTTTACTACATTCACGGCGGCCCGCAGAGCCAGGAACGCCCTAATTTTGCCTGGTTCTCGATGCCGCTCATTCAGTACCTGACCCTGCGCGGGTTTGCAGTCTTTGTCCCCAACGTGCGCGGCTCTACCGGTTATGGCCTGTCGTACACCAAACACGTCGACCGTGATTGGGGCGGCCAGGACCGGCTCGACCATGTTCACGCTATGAAGGAAGTCCTACCCAAAGACAAACGCCTTGATGTTTCGCGGGCCGGGGTGGTGGGGCGCTCCTATGGCGGCTACATGACCCTGATGCAAGCCGGGATGCATTCTGCCGAGTTGTGGAAAGCTGCCTGCGATATGTTCGGCCCATACGACCTGCTGACCTTCTCCGAACGCATCCCAGCCACCTGGAAACCTTACTTCAAAATTGCCCTTGGCGACCCCGAAAAGGCCGAAGAACGCCAGTTCCTGATCGACCGCTCGCCTAAATCGCACCTCGATAAAATGACCTGCCCGCTGCTGGTCATCCAGGGCCGCAACGACCCGCGTGTGGTCGCCGCCGAATCAGAAGACCTGGCTGAGGCGCTGCGCAAACAAGGCAAAGACGTGGAACTGCTCATTTTTGAAGATGAAGGCCATGATGTGCTGAAGTACAAAAACCGTGTCACCTGTTACAACGCCATCACAGACTTTTTTGCCAAACATTTGCAGCCATAAATCGAAAACAAGGGTGCGCGCGGCGGCGCGGGCGTAAAACCCGCTCACCGCTGCGCGGCACTACTCTCTCTTGGAAAGTTCAGAACACACTACATGCCCTGGAATATCAATACCACCCATGCCCAGGCTGGCGACCTTGTCCAACTCGTCGGCCTCCGTCACAAACACTTCATCTTTACCCTTACCCCTGGCGGGGTTATGCAGACACATCGCGGGATTCTTAAACACGATGACCTGATCGGCCTGCCGTGGGGAACCCAAATCTTTAGCCACCTCGGCAGCCCATTCTTCCTGCTCCAGCCCATGCTTGGCGATGTGCTTACCGACCTGCCGCGCAACACCCAGATCTTGTACCCCAAGGAAGTCGGCTTCATCCTGGTCACCATGGGCATTGGGGATGGGCAGCGCGTCATCGAAGCCGGAACCGGTTCCGGGTCGATGACAGTGGCGCTGGCCTTCTCCGTCGGGAAAGAGGGCAAAGTCATTTCCTACGAAAGACGCCCCGAGATGCAAAACCTGGCCCGTAAAAACCTGGTCCGCCTGGGCCTGGAAGAACGGGTAGATTTCAAATTAGGCGATATTGCCGAAGGTCTCGAAGAAACTGACGCAGATGCCTTTTTCCTCGATGTCCCCGCCCCGTACGATTATATTGCCCAGGTGCGGGCGGCGCTCAAACCCGGCGGCTTTTTCTGCACCATCATCCCAACTTTTAACCAGGCCGAAAAGACCATCTTTGAACTGCGCCGCAATAAATTCGCCTTCATTGAGATGTGTGAAGTGTTGTTGCGATATTACAAGGCTGAACCTTCTCGCCTGCGCCCCACCGACCGCATGGTGGCACACACCGGCTACCTGATTTTTGCCCGCCGCATCGAGCCCAGCACCGATCCACGCGCGGCCGAACTGCTGGTAGAAGCCGGTATGGTGAGCCCGCTCGACAAGGTGGAAGAGGCTGCCGCCCAGCCCAATGAAACCGAAGAGATTGTGGAATAAGATTCAAGGAGAACGTTATGCGCCGACGAGGATTTCCGCTCTTTCGGGGTCGCCGCGAGGCAGGTGACCTGCCCCCGGCCCTCCAGCACGCTCACGAGCTGATGGCCCGGGGTGACTATAACGGTGCCGCCGCGGCCTTTGAGCAGCTCGCCAAAGCTGCCGAATCCCGCCAGGGACCACGCGCGCCCTTCTTTTTCGTCCAGGCCGGGAATGCGCGCATCCACCTCAACCAGGTGCCAGCCGGAATGGCGCATATCCGTCATGGTATGGAAATGCTGCGCGTCTCAGGACGGCACAAACAGTTCTATCATGTTGGACAGCGCGCCATGCTCGAACTATCACAGCGCGGCCTGGAAAAAGAAGCCCAGGAAATCGCGGCGCTGATTGGCGCAAACATGCCCGCCATTGCCGAACTGCCCACCGAACGCGGCCCGGAAGTGCGCAACGTCTCGCTGCCCACCCATTGCCCATCTTGTGGCGGGCCGCTGCGCCCCGGCGAAGTGGAATGGCTGGACGAGGCCAGCGTGGAATGTTCGTATTGCGGCAGCCCGGTCAAATCTGAATAAAAACTCTCCCCTTTAATTGGTATGGTCAACCACCTGAGCGAAACCGAAATCCGTGAAAAACTGGCCGCAGCCCGGCACCAATCTTTTCACGAAAAACCCTTTGAACAATTCTCCAGCCGTTCGCCTCGCGCAGCGGCTGTTCTCGTTCCGCTCACCTATGTTGATCATGAATGGCACCTGCTCTTCACCCGCCGCACCGATACACTCGAACATCACAAGGGACAGGTCTCCTTCCCGGGCGGCGCCACCGACCCCGAGGACTCTGGCCCCGAAGAAACTGCCCTGCGCGAAGCCGAAGAAGAAATTGGCCTGCGCAGGGCAGATGTGCGTGTGCTGGGTCGATTGGGAGAAATGCTAACCGTTACGAACTTTATCGTCACGCCCGTGGTGGGCACCTTTCCCTGGCCCTATGCATTCACCGTTCACACGGTAGAAGTGGGCCGGGTATTTACCATGCCGCTGGCCTGGCTGGCACAGCGCAATAACTGGCAAGAATTTGTCCGCCGGGAAACCGGGCGCTCCGTCATCACCTATTTTCCATTTGATGGTGAATTGTTGTGGGGCGCGACGGCCCGCATGACGGTGGAGTTTATCCGCGCCCTGGGGCTGCTCGAAGAACCACCCGCCCCCTGACCCTAACGCCCGCTTCGCGGCGGGAACAAGACCCGCAGCAAAGCCAACCCCGACATCCCCAAAAGCACCTCGCCCAATAAAATATTCCCGGCATTGTACAGGAAGACACCCGCCAAAAGCAGCGCAGCAAAAACGACGCTGCCGGTCAGTCGATCCACCGAGCGCTCCAGCATGCCCAACTGGCGCGTCACTTGCGGCGCGCGCACCAGCCAGCCTTCACGTTCGGCCTGGCCTAAAACACGGCTGGCCTGCCCCGGCAGGGCAATGAGCACCTTGAAGAACTCGCCAACCTCATCGAGAACCGTATCGAGCACCGAATCACCTTCGTCGGCGACCAGGCGGGTGGCATAGGGTGCAATCTGTTTCCAGATGTTGAAATCGGGATCGAGGCCAGTACACATTCCCGAAAGGATGCCAACCGTGCGCGCCAGGATGAGCAGGTTGTTGGGAACCTGGAAAGGCATTTCAAGCATCACATCGCGAATGCGATGGCCGATATCGCGCACTTCAGAGGGCCTTACCTTGCGCAATTCACTCATTGGCAGCCCCCAAAAGCGCTCGAAGACCAGCGTGGAAGCCTCCTCGAGCGCCTGGGTATCGACCCCCGGCAGCAGGAACCCGAGCGATTTATAGGCTTTAATCAGGCGCGGCGCATCCTGTGTTCCCAGGGCTATGACAATCTCGCGCAACCCGGCGCGCATGTCGTCTGTCAGACGCCCGACCATGCCAAAGTCTACAAAAGTCAACTGCCAGCGCGGCGCATCGCCCTCAGCAGCCGCCAACGGTCGGACAAACAGGTTGCCCGGATGCGGGTCGGCGTGAAAAAAGCCGTCGTCGAAGATTTGTTTCAGGTAGACATCCAAAAACTTGACCGCTACCTCGGCCCGGTCGATCCCGGCGGCGGTGATGGCCTCGTAATCGGTAATTTTGATGGCAGAGACATCTTCGAGCACCAGCACACGCCGGGTTGAACAACTTAGCACCACGCGCGGCACCCGCACCTGCGGGTCATCGGCAAAGTTCCGCGCAAAGGCTTCAGCGTGCTGGGCCTCCAGGCGATAGTCAATCTCTTCGTACAGGGTGGCGGAGAATTCACGCAGCAGGGCAGGCACATCGGCATGTTCACGAATCGGGCGGTAGCGCATTAACCAGCCGCCAACCACACGCAAGGCTGAAAGGTCGACTTCGACGATTTTTTCAATGCCGGGGCGCAGGATTTTGACCACCACCTCGCGGAAATTTGCCGCTTCGGGCGCATCCCCTTTCAGGCGGGCGCGATGCACCTGGCCCAGCGAGGCCGCTGCCAGCGGGGATGGGTCGAACCAGGCGAAGGATTCGCTCAGCGGGGCCGAAAGTTCCTGTTCGGCGCAGGCCCGCACCGCGTCAAAAGATTCAGCCGGAACTTCATCCTGTAAATCGGCCAGGGTATCGGTCACTTCGGGTGGCAACACATCCAGCCGCGAAGAGAGGAATTGCCCGACCTTGATCATAACCCCGCCCATACGAATGGCCAGGGCACGGAAACGGACCGCTTCGCGCCGGAAACGTTCGGCGCGCGTGCGACGAACATACGAGCGCAACCCCAGGCGGGCGGTAATCAGCTCCCAAAAAATAAAGCGGGCAATGACGCCCGCGAAAAACCACAAAATATGCAGGAAACGCACCCGCAGTCGTGATGAATTCATGGAACCTCCGTTGTGGGGCTGATTTTAACCCCAAACGGGGCGGGATTGAAACTCTTAGCCAATATCCAGACCGGTCAGGCGGGTTAGCAGGCGATGAATCAACAACAGGGGCAAAATTAGAACCGCATGAACCAGGATACTGACCAGCAAGATGAGTGCCGTGCCGCGCAAAAACTCATTAAAGGGCGGGGCCAGGTTGGCCAGCATCCACGGCCCGGCCCCGGCCAGGATAACCAGCGCAAACAATACGCCCGAAATCACCCCCAACGGCATCCAGGCGTGACGGTCTGATTCAGACGGCATCATGGTGCTCGAAACAGCAAAAGTCAGGTAGAACCACAACCAAAAGTCGGGGATCTGGGGTAGGGCGCTGAAACCCATCCAGAACAATTCCCATTGACCGTTGCGCATCGTGTCCCACATAATCACCAGGTGCAGGCGATTGATGGCCGCAAAAGCCACAAATAACATCCCGCTCACCATTGGGGCGACCCCCACCAGCGAGTCGCGCAAGATATCGGAGCGCGCCGCTTCAACATATCCCAATTGCAGGCGGCCATCCGGCATCACTTCGGGGATGAGTGAAAACTTGCCGGTCCGCACCCCCAACAGTTTTGCCATCAACAGGTGGCTCAACTCGTGCAAGAAAACCCCCGGCAGGAAGATAAACGAAAACGCCCCCATCGTAATGTTGGGGCTCTGCGTGGAAATCAGGAAAATGGCCTGGATTTCGCGGTGCAAGGCGCGCTGGAGGAAAAGCAGGGCCACCAGCGTCGCCACCACCCACAAAAAGCCATCAAAGGTGGATAACATGGGAATAAAAAAATACGCACTACGCTGTGAAAGTCGTAGTGCGTATTATATCGTTACACGCTTTATTTGGCTGCCGCTTTTGCAATCGCCAGGAATTCATCCACCTTCAGGCTGGCGCCGCCCACCAGCGCCCCATCGATATCGGGTTGGGCAAAAAACTCAGCGGCGTTGGCAGCCGTTACCGAGCCGCCATACAAAATGCGGATGGATTGGGCCGCTTCGGCCCCAAAGAGTTCCGTTAACGCAGTGCGGATCACATCGCGATGAACCGCTTCGGCGTTCTCACCCGAGGAGGCCTTGCCCGTGCCGATGGCCCAAACAGGCTCGTAAGCCACCACCAACTGCGCCGCAAAAGCCGGATCGACGCCCTTTAGCCCCTCCAGGGCCTGGCGGCGCACCACTTCGGCGGTTTTCCCGGCTTCATACTCAGCCAGGGTCTCGCCAATGCAGACGATTGGGGTCAGGCCATGTTTCTGGGCAGCCAAAACCTTCTTGTTCACGGTTTCATCGGTCTCGCCAAAGTAGGTGCGGCGTTCAGAATGGCCGAGGATGACATACTTGCAGAATTCCTTCACCATGGCCGGAGCCACCTCGCCAGTAAAAGCGCCTTTTTCTTCCCAGTGCATGTTTTGAGCGCCCAGGCCAATGTCGGTGCCGCCCACCAGGTTGGCGACTGCCAACAGGGACATAAAGGGCGGGCACAGCACTTTTTCGACGCCCGCCACGTTTTTCAGTTCCGGACCCATTTGCGCAACCAGGTCGCGCGCTTCGGCCACAGTTTTGTTCATCTTCCAGTTTCCAGCAACAAAAGGAGTACGCATGAATTTCACCTTGATTTGGATTTATCCTTATCGATGATAAGGTTATTTTAACTTTGACTTCATCTCACGGGCCTGCTGGCTCACCCATTCAGGCAAGTTCGGGCGATTGAGCAGTCCATCTAATATCTTTTGGGCCTCATCGAAGCTATTTTGGCGCATCAACAATTCCGCTTGTAGCAATTCAATCTCTGGCATTTCGGGCTTGGTGCGGCGCAACTCATCGAGGATGGGCTGGGCCTGGGATGGGTCGCCATGAGTCAGGATATAACGAGCTTCGGCCACCTGGCTCAACGGCTCATCCACGTCCCCGATTTTATCGTAATCCAACACTTCCGGGGCCAATGGGTCGGCAAAACCATAATAAATATTGCGATGCAGCGCATTAAGGGACAGGTCTGGCATGGCTTTCATTTTCTGACCAGCCTGCAGGTACATAATGACCGCCCCCAATGGAATCTGGCCTTTGTCGAAAGCGCGCCCTGCGCCAAGCAGGAAAGGCACGTCGTCACGGGCCAGGTCTGCCGCCAGGATAATTTCTGCGTATCCGGCCTCGGCCTGGTTATTTTTGACCAGCACCGCGCCATATTGCGCATGGGCAAACGGGTCTTCTGGGCGCTCTTCAGCCAGTTTGCGAGCCGCTTCTACCGAGATGGGCTTAAGCTCCACCGGCGCGCCTTCGTCCGCTGCGGAGCCGGGGTTCTGTGGAGCAGGCTGGGGCTGTCCGGGTTCACCCGCCAGGGCGGGCACAGTTGGAACCACATCCGCGGGAGGCTGCCCCGCAACCACGGTCACCTCGATGTTTACAGGCGGGTCGGCCGCGGGCAGATTTTCGTCTTGCTGCGCCATACGCACCACCACAAAAACGGCCAGGCAGCAAATCAATAATCCGGCCACCCCCGCCAGCCACCACCAACGCGAAAACGGCTTGCGCGATGAGGGGTTGGCGGCCGGGGTCGATTGGGTGGCCTGGGTGGTTGGCTGCGCGGCAGCCATCGTCAGCGGAGCCGAAGGGGTCGAGACTGTGTTCCCGGCCGAGGCGGGCATTGATACCGCCTGGGTGGTCGCGCTCGATCGCCAGGCCTGTTTAAAGGCTTCCACAAAGGCGGGCACATCCTTATAACGGTCAGCGCGATCTTTGGCCAGTGCCTTCAACAAGACGCGCTCTAACTCAGGAGAAATGTGTGGATTAACGCTGGAAGGCAGCGGGAGGGGCGAATAGATATGATCGTGAATAACCGAAAAGGGGGTGTCGGCGCTGAATGGAACCCGGCCCACCGTCATTTCGTAGACCATCACGCCAAAGGAATAGATATCCGTCCCTTCATCGAGGTCCTTTTTGGCCATGGCCTGCTCGGGCGAGATGTACTGCGGGGTCCCCAATACCATGTCAGAAGTCAATGTCGATTCGCCAGACTGGGCAATGCGCGCCAGGCCAAAATCGGCCAGGTACAGAATACCCTCTTTGGACAGGATGACATTGGAAGGCTTAATGTCACGATGCAGGATGCCCTGTCGATGGGCATACGCCAGGGCTGCACCAACCGCATCGACCACATTTTCCACTTCGGTGGCGTTAAGCGGGCCGCGCTGTAAGTGCGCCTTGAGCGTTTCGCCTTCAATGAACTTCATGACCAGGTAAGGTTGGCCCTCGTGTTCTGCATAATCGTAAATGGGAACGATGTTGGAATGCTCGAGACGAGCCACCAAGCGGGCCTCACGCTGGAAACGCGCCAGGAAGTTGGGGTCTTCAAGGAAAGCCTGATGCAGGACCTTAATCGCTACATACCGGTCAAGCGACGGGTGATAGGCTTTATAAACCGTGGCCATACCACCCTGGCCGAGTTGTTCGATAATGCGATATTGTCCGACATTGGTTCCAGCGTTAAAAGACATACTCACTCCCTGGAGAGGTTTTTCACATTATAGCCCACTTGTGCAAAACAACTTTAAGCGCATGTAATTTGTTTGTAAATTGAAATGGCAATAAAAACATCCCGCCTGTCTTGAACTGAACCCCTAAAACTGGACACAAAAAGAAAGCACCCCCTGTGAGAAAATCAGAGCAGGAGGTGCTTTTACTATGTCAGGAACCAAAGGAATGCTGCATTACTCAGTGGAAATAAAGCGAAAAGCAGTGGAGCTGTTTTTGGAAGAACATCATAGCTATCGTGCTATCGCGAAAGCGTTGGGGATAGGAAAACCAGCCCGGATCAAAGTCTGGGTGAGGCTGTATCGGCGAGAAGGAGAAGGCTCGTTTAGCAGGCCGATCGGACGGCCCCGGAATGAAGAACGAGAACAACGTGAGTTGGAGCGGTTGCGAATGGAAAATGCACTGCTAAAAAAATTCCGAGCCGAATTGCGGGAAGTGTCGCTCGTGCAGCGCAATATCGGGTGATCTACCACTATCGAAGTGTGTATTCTGTGGAAGCTATGTGCAATTTCTTTAGTGTCTCACGAGCGGCCTATTATGCCGGGATCAAACGGTTTGACCAACAAGATCAAGATGCAGAAAAGATGAAAATGGTGCGGGAAGCCTGGGAAAGTTCACACAAAACCTATGGATATCGGCGCATTACCATTCATTTGAACCAGAAAGGCAAGATTGTGATCAACCATAAAGCCGTTTTGCGCTTGATGAACAGGCTGGGGATCCGTTCCAACGCCAGAAAACCCAGAATGTACAAGAATCTAGCAGAAAGTGCTTTCTATCACCGCGCCGAAAACGTGCTCAATCGCGATTTCAAGGCCAACAAACCCAACCAAAAGTGGGTGACAGACGTCACTTACATCCTCACCCAACAGGGCTGGGCTTTTCTCTCCACCATCAAAGATTTGCATGATGGCTTCATCGTGGCACATACTTTCGGCCAGAGCAACTCCGTCCAGCTTGTCACAGACATGCTCAAACAAGCGCTGCAAAAAGAAAAGGTCACTGCCGGACTGGTACTCCACAGTGACCAGGGACACCAATACACTTCGCAGGCGTATTACGATATCCTTGTGACCGAGTATAACATCACCCCCTCCATGTCTCGCCGTGGAAACTGTTGGGATAACGCTCCGATGGAAAACTTCTTTGGACACCTCAAAGAAGAGTATCTACGCCATGTCAAAAACCCCTCTTTCGAAGAAGCCCGCCAACGAGTAGATGAATATATCCACTTTTTCAATTACGAAAGGATACAATTAAAAACAAGACAGACACCCTTTGAAACCAGGTGCCTGTCTCTATAACCTCAGCCGGGTCTTTCTTTTTTTGTCTTGCCTAACGGGTTCAGTTCATCTGGCGGGATGTTTTTATTGGCGTATCTTCTACGGCTGGAGCTTGACGTTGATATCTGTGCCGCCATTCGGATTGGGTGTAAAGGTGATATCGAAGGGCTTTTCGGTGCCATCCCCGCAATCGACAGTCCACCTTTCTTCCCACACACCGTTTGAATCGGGTTCCTGGGTGACCTCGATGACGGTAGTGGCCGGATTGGGGCTGGTGCAACCCGAAGCAGCTGCGCCAATCAGCACATACGACCAGGTATTGACACGCAACAAATCATCTCCCAGACCACCCTGCGGAACCGCGTCACTGGGCAGGGCCGGAATTTCGGGCATCTCAAAGGGGTCATCCGATTGAGACGGGTCAGAAGGTTCGGGGTTGCCGGGCAATTCCGGGTCAATCGGCAGGTCGGGCATAGCGGTCAACTCAAAATCGCTGTTGATGGTTGAAAAGGTCTGGCTGACGGCCGGTCCCAAAAGGGTAAATGCGCCAATCACCACCAGGCAGCAGCAACATAGCAAGACAGCCACAACGATCCCGACAATGAGCATGGTATTTGGTTTTTTGGGTTGGACTTCCACAGGTGCTTCCATTTTTTCTCCTCCACTGAATGAAAATCAGGAATTCTTTCCATTGATGATACTGTACATCCGAATTCTACCGGATAGCCCAATGGGGGGATAAAACAATTCCCGGCACGGTAAGCCGTGCCGGGAGACTCAATTTCCCAAATGGGGCTACGTTGCTAAGAAAACGCCCCAACCAGGCCCGGCAGCAACGAAAAGCCGGTGCTCAAAGGTCCTTCAAGGATGGCGTAGGCCACAATGGCGCAACAGCAACAAAACAACAAAACCAGTACGATAATGCCAACAATGAGCAAAGGTTTGTTTTTGGGGAGTTGAAGGTTTTCCATTTGACACCTTTTCGATAAAAAATAGGCAGGCTGGGGATTTCCCGACCTGCCTATTTTACCTGCTATTTGTCGTTCAGCGCCGCGACACCGGGCAATTCCTTGCCTTCGAGGAACTCGAGGCTGGCCCCGCCGCCGGTCGAAACATGCGTCATCTGCTTGGCAACGCCGGCTTTCTTAACCGCGCTGGCGCTATCGCCACCACCGATAACGGTAGTAGCGCTGCTTTCAGCCAGCAACTTTGCCAGGGCAAAAGTGCCTTCGGCGAAGCGAGGCATTTCAAACACGCCCACCGGGCCATTCCAGACAACGAGCTTGGCAGCGGCCAGGACCGCTTTATAAGCTTCGAGGGTCTTCGGGCCAACATCCAGCATACGCCAGCCAGCCGGGATTTTATCCACATCGACCACCTGGCTGTTGGCTTCGGCATCGAATTTATCAGCAATCACGGCATCGACCGGCAAGACGAGCTTGTCGCCAGATTTCGCCAGAATTGCCTTGGCGGTTTCAATCGAGGCTTCTTCCACCAGGCTATCCTGCATATTCAGGCCCTGGGCAGTCAGGAAGGTGTTGGCCATACCGCCGCCAATAATCAGCTTGTCACACTTCGAGAGCAGGGTTTCAACCACCAGGATCTTATCGCTGATCTTCGCCCCGCCCAAAATAGCAACATACGGATGCTCGGGGTTGCCAACTGCGCGACCCAGGTATTCCAGTTCCTGTTCCATCAAGAAACCGGAAACCGCTGGCAAGAAGCGGGCAATGCCCTCGGTGGAGGAATGTGCACGGTGCGCCGAACCAAAGGCATCGTTGACATAAACATCTGCCAGCGCGGCCATTTGCTTCGCCAGGTCGAGGTCATTCTTTTCCTCGCCTTTGTGAAAGCGGGTGTTTTCGAGCATGACCACATCGCCAGGTTTGAGACCCGCAGCAATCTTTTCAACTTCCGGGCCGACACAATCAGGAGCCATGATAACCGGCTTACCCAAGTGACCCGCCAACACTTCGGCGGCTGCGGCCAGGCTAAATTCGGGATCTGGCCCGCCTTTGGGGCGACCCAGGTGGCTGGCCAGCAAAACAGAAGCGCCCTGCTCCAGCACATACTTAATGGTCGGAAGGGCCGCTTTGATGCGCTTGTCATCCGTCACTTTGCCATCGGCCATCGGCACATTGAAATCGACGCGCATGAAAACGCGCTTGCCCTTCAGATCAATATCTTTTACAGTCTTCTTGTTCATATTTCACCATTTGTAAATGGCGATTGGTAAATCGCAATTACCAATCGCCATTTGTCATTTACCGATTACAGACTCTTCGCCATCAGCGCGGCCAGGTCAGCCGTGCGAACCGAGTAACCCCATTCGTTATCGTACCAGGTAACGACCTTGACGAAATTGCTGGAGCCTTTGCCCAGAACCGAGGTGAAGGGCAGGTCAACCGACGAGCTGTAGGGGCTGCCCTTGAAATCCATGCTGACCAGGGGTTCGTCCACAGCTTCGAGAACACCCTTGAAGCGCGGTTCCTTGGCGGCGTCGCGGAAGGCCTGGCGCAGTTCTTCGGTGGTGGTTTCCTTGTCCAGTTCGGCGGTGAAATCCACAACCGAAACGGTTGGGGTCGGGACGCGCAGCGAATAGCCGTCGAACTTACCCTTCAGGTCAGGAATGACCAGGGCCACAGCCTTGGCAGCGCCGGTGGTGGTCGGGATGATGTTCAGGCCAGAAGCGCGAGCGCGGCGCAGGTCCGAATGGGGCATATCCAGCACCTTCTGGTCGTTGGTGTAGGAATGGATGGTAGTCATGAAAGCGCGTTTGATGCCAAACTTGTCATGCACAACCTTGGCGGCCGGGGCCAGACAGTTGGTGGTGCAGGAAGCGTTGGAAACGACGTGGTGATTCTTCGGATCGTACTTGTCTTCATTGACGCCCAACACCACAGTCAGGTCTTCGCCTTCGGCCGGGGCCGAAATGATAACTTTCTTGGCGCCACCGGCGGTGATGTGGTTCACAGCACCCTTAACGGTCTTGCCCTTCTTGTTCACGCCATCATCCTTAATGGTGAACAGGCCGGTCGACTCGATAACGATATCGACGCCCAGGTCGCTCCACTTGATGTTGGACGGGTCGGTTTCCTTGAAAACCTTCACCTTCTTGCCATCGATCAGCAGGCCATCTTCAAGCACATCAACACTGCCGTTGAAACGACCATAGGTCGAATCATATTTGAGCAGGTGCGCCATGGTCTTGGTGTCGCCAATATCGTTGAAGCCAACGACTTCCAGGGTGTCCGGATAATAGTCGCGGATCGCCTTGAGCACCTGGCGGCCAATGCGGCCGAAGCCATTAATACCAATTTTAGTAGTCATAACAAAAACCTCCTAACGGTTGATTGTGAATTTTTGCACAATCGGCATTTTACCACAAATTGCCGTCTTGCAAATATTTATTATTGGGAAAAGCGCGCACCTGTTTACACAACTTTGCGCCACCTTTTTCAATTTTACAACATCTCGCGCCGCTCATACCCGCAGGGCGCGCCAATTTTAACCCAGCCATAACCTTTGTGACCGTTATGCGGGCTATTACCCCTCTGAAAGCGGGCCAGTTCGCTCGTTGAGCAAGTCCATTAAGACCCGCGCCAGCTTATCCGAATCATGCCTCCAGGGGGCATCCTGGTCCACCAAATCGGCGCCATAAATGGGATATTTTAGGGCTGGTTCATCTATCTTAACCCATTCTACCCCATTCGGTAGCGGACTTTCGTACAAATTATTACAAACAATAATATCAAAAAGACGCGCTTCAATATGCTCTTCAAGCACTTTTAGATGGTCGCTTACCTGGTAACCGTTTGTCTCGCCGCGCTGGGTGGCAATATTCACCACGTAAACCTTCGCGGCCTTGGTCGCCCAAAGCGCCGCCAGCAGGTCAGGGACCAACAGGTTGGGCAGCAGGCTGGTGTACAAACTGCCCGGCCCCACCACCACCATATCAGCCGCTAAAATCGCCTGGATGGCAGGCGGGAAAGCCGAGGGGTTGTTTGGCTCCAGGTAAACGCGGCGCACACGGCCGGGCATTTCGGGGATGCTGCTCTCTCCTTCCACGCGCACCTGGTTGGCGCTATGCGGAAGCTGGACATCCGCCACCAGGCGCACGTCATGCAGGGTGGCCGGTAACACCCGTCCATGCACCGAAAGCACCCGGCCCGATTCGGCGACCGCTTCCTCGAAGCTGCCGCTGATATCAGCCAGGGCCGAGATAAACAGGTTGCCAAACGAATGCCCGCCCAGGCCCGAATCATCGCTGAAACGATACTGGAAAAGCTGGGTTAACATGGCTTCATCGTTGGAAAGTGCCGCCAGGCAGTTGCGAATGTCACCAGGGGGCAAAATGCCCAGGCTCTGGCGCAACTTGCCAGACGAGCCACCGTCATCGGCCACGGTGACAATGGCCGACAGGTTGTAGGTAAAATTTTTCAGGCCGCGCAGCAGGGTGGCTTGCCCGTGGCCGCCTCCCATTGCCACAATCCGCGAGCCGCGCTCACGGCGACGATAATCGGCCAATTGGTCTACCAGGCGTTGACCGGGACGCAGGAAGGGGTTTAGCAAGGCGCGATTCAGCCCCCAAATGCCATATAAAACGAGACCAAAGCCCAGGGTGAGAAAGATGATCACCCGCACCGGTCGCGGGAAAAAGCGCAGGGTGGCAACATCCAAAACCGGCAGCAAATCCTCGCCTGGGGTTGTCCGATAAATATCGAGCAAAAAGTAAGCCACCCCTACGCCCAACAGGGTGACTCCGGCAAGCAGGATGCCAAACCAACGCTTGACGCCCAGGCCGGGGATAAACCAACGCAAGATATTTTGCAGGTCTTGTGTAAAAGTCTTCGTTACTTGACGCACAAAAGCATGATAGCAGTGTTCAAACCATCCGTCAACGTGCCGTGAAACAAAAACTGACCGGTTTTCCGGTCAGTTTTGGATGGTGAAGAAGAAAGTTGCGCCCTGTCCCTGCTGGCTTTCGGCCCAAATACGCCCGCCATGTTTATGGATGACGCGCTGGACGATGGCCAAGCCAATGCCCGTGCCGGGGAATTCGTCGCTGGTGTGCAGGCGTTGGAAAGCGCCAAAGAGTTTGTCGGCATAATCCATGTTGAAACCTACGCCGTTGTCGCGAACGTAGTAGACATCTTGACCACCTTTGCGCAGCTTGCCCACTGTAATGCGCGCACGCTGGGTTTTGGAGGTAAATTTCCAGGCATTACTCAGCATATTTTCCATCGCTACGCGCAATAAACGCTCATCACCTAGCGCCGACATGTCCTCGCGCACGGTCACCTGCACCTGCCGACCGGGCTCACGCGTCTTCAAGTCTGCGATGATGGAGGAGGCCAGGTTTGAGAGATTGAGCGGGTTGAAGTGGATCTCGGAACGGGTGATGCGCGAGAGCCGCAAAATATCATCGATCAGTTGCGACATTTGCACGGCAGCGGTGCGAATGTGCGCGAGGTAAGTGTGACCTTCAGCCGGGATGCCGTCGCGGAAATCGTCCATCAGGATGCGGCTAAAGCCATCGAGGGCGCGCAGGGGGGCGCGCAAGTCATGCGAAACGGAATAGGAGAAGGCTTCGAGCTCTTTGTTGGCGGCCTGCAAATCTGCAGTGCGTTGCATTACCCGTTCCTCGAGGCGCGCATTCAGGTCGCGGACGGCCTGTTCGGCGCTCTTGCGGTCTTCCAGCTCTTTTTCCAACTGCTCATACAGGCGCGCGTTTAAGATGGCGTTTGCCAGGTTATCAGCCATGGTCTGGAAGGTGTCGATATCTTCTTGCGAAAAGGCCGCGCCCTGCTGGCTCTGAATCGACAAACCACCTAACACCTGCCCACGCGAGAACAGCGGCACGGCCAGTTCGGAACGAGTGTGAGGCAGCAAGGGGTTGTTGAAGCGTACCGCATCTTCGCCCACATCCAGGGCAATGCGCGCGCGGCGATTGACAATCGACCAGCCGATCATGGATGTGTTGGCAACTGGCAATTTATGCCCATTTTTGAGCATTTCGCGCCCGGCTTCCCCGGTGGCGGCGCGCAGAACCGCGAACTCGCCCCTGGCATCCAGCAAAAACAGGCCAACGTAGTACAGGTCAAAACGTTTGCGAACCAGTTCCACCACTTGCTGGCTTAAAACATCCGGGGCCAAAATGCCGCTGACCGCCCGCGATACTTCCCCGGCAACTTTCAGCAGGGTGCTGCGACGCTTAAGCACCAGGGTATCTTTTTCTAATTGGCGGTTGGCCTTGTGGAGGGCCTGTTCGGCCTCTTTACGTTCAGTGATATTGGTCACGGTCCCGCTCATGCGAACGGGCCTGCCATGCTCGTCGACCCCCACCTGGCCTTTGCCTTCAAGCCAACGCGTGCTGCCGTCATGCCATAGAATGCGATGTTCGACACTGTAGGGGATTTTTGGGTCTTTCAGGCTTTGCTCAATTTGCTTCTTCACCCTTCCCCGGTCTCGCGGGTGAATTCGCTGCATGTAATTTTCAAAGCTCAACGTATCGATGCCGGGTTCTAACCCGAAAAGGGTGTACACGGTATCAGACCAGTGAACAATGTTGTTGGAGATATCCCAACTCCAGGTTCCCATATTGGCAGCCTTGAGGGCTAATTTTAGGCTGGCTTCAGAGCGTCTCAGGGCATCTTGGGCATCTTTGCGGATACGGATCTCTTCTTGGGCCGCCTGGTAAAGCTGCGCGTTATCAATTGCCAGCGCGGCCATTTCGCCAAAACGCTCCAAAAACTCAATCTGCATGTCGCTAAAGCGGCGCTCAGCTTCGGTATAAGCCAGGCCCAGGATGCCGATGACCCGGCCATTCAACTTCATTGGCACCGCCGCAATCCCCTGAAAACCGGCGTCAGCATATGCCGGGATACGATCGGGCCAACGCTGGTAATCATAGACCACATGAATATCACCCGAAGCCAGCACCCGTCCACTTACTCCCTGCCCCGGTAAGACAACCGAGCCATTCAGGCTCTCAAAAACGCCATGCCCCACCTGTTGAACAATCCCTTCCACGTTGGGGATAAACAAATCTACATACCCGTGCGTGGTCTGGCCCAGGGTCTCGGCATAACTCAAAATGGAATGCAGCAGGGGAATCAAATCTAAACGGCGAACAATTGCCAGGGTTGTATCGTGCAACGCCGAAAGATAACGGGTTTGCTCGCGCAGGGCCACCTCAGCCTTGCGACGTTCCTGGACTTCCTCGTATTCTTTTGCAACCAGCCTGCGCGCCGCGCGCGCCGCCACCGCAACCGTAGCGGCAGACATAATAAAAATAATGGAAGAACCCAGCCACATCTCATATGGGCGCAGGTGAACCAGGTGCGGCTGGTAAAAACCTTTTATCTCCGCCAGGGCCAGAAAACCACCCAACAAAATGCTCACACTCGTTCCGGCAATCACAGCCCGGCCACGCAAAAAGATAGACATCAGGATGATTCCCACCACAATGCCAAAATAACTGCTGCCACGCACGCCCCCAAAGGCCAGCGCCGCAAAAAACATCCCTACCACACTCGACAGGCTAAAAATCACCGCTGCGGCGCGCACCTTGCCTATATGCAGCAAAAACATCAATAAACCGAAAATCGCCAGGAAGATGCCCCCAAACATAAAATACTGAATCTCGTAGCTCTTCAACAAAACCAACAATAGCATATAACCGGTGACCGTAATGAGAGCAGCAACCAACATGGCTCTTAACCACTGCCGGTCAAGAGCCTCTTCATCTTCCACCTGGTTCTGAATCAGAAAAAAATCAACCACCCGCTTTAGCATGCGGTTCCTCTAAAAATATTATACGCCCCTGGTTAAATTTCTAATGAACGATTACCTAACAATTTGCCGCCGGGTTAAGTCATCGCCAGTTTCGCGCAACAAAATGGGCAAAGCTTTGCCATTTTCTAACAAAAGGGCAGCCGGACGCCGGGCGCCATTATAGTTACTGGCCATGCTCAGGTGATATGCGCCACTCACCGGGATGGCAATTAACTCATTTTCTTCGAGCGCGGGAAGCAGAATCTCGTCGATGAGCACATCCCCGCTCTCACAATAAGGCCCGGCAATAGAAACCTTCTGGAGCGGACGCCCCGTAACCCGCTCTACCGTTAAACAAGTATAGCGCGCCCCGTAAAGCGCCTTGCGCGGATTGTCGGCCATACCGCCATCGACAAGGGCCCAGGTATGCTCGCCAGCCTGTTTGACGGTGCCGACCCGGTACACGGCCACCCCCGCACGCGCCACCAGGCTGCGGCCGGGCTCCACGTGCAGGTGAGGCAGCTCCAGCCCACGCTGCTGGCAGCCTTCCAAGGTCCAGGCCGAAACCAGGCGCAGGTAGTTCTCCACATCTGGCTGAGGCAGTTCATCTTCGTGATATGCCACGCCCCACCCACCGCCGGGAGAAAAGTGCCAGTCTGCGCCAAACCCAATTTCCAGGGCAAGGTCGAGAGCTTTTTCGATGGCCGGTTTAAGCGGGGCCGGGTCGCGGAATTGCGACCCCTGGTGAAAGTGAATACCCTTTAATGGAAGCTGGTTTTCACGACAAAAACCAGCCGCCTGCATGATTTGTTCTTCACTCATGCCAAATTTGCTGCCGCTGTGACCGGTCTGGGTGTAAGCGTGGGTATCCACCGCCAGCCCCGGTTGGAAACGCAACCAGAGTGCTGGAACCGCCGCCCCACTCTTCTGTCGCAGGGCCAGGATACGCCGCAGTTCAGACAGGTTATCGACCACGATTGTCCCGGCGTGTTGGAAAGCGGCTTGTAAATCTTCGTCGCTTTTGTTTACGCCATGAACCAGGATGTTCTCCGGCCCCAACCCGGCATGGGCCGCCACAGCAATTTCGCCCGCGCCAGTGCAATCGACAATGAAGCCATTGCCCTGCGCCCAGCGAGCGATAAAAGTTGAAAGGAAAGCCTTTCCGGCATAAGTAACGGTATGCGCCCCCGGCCAGGATTCACCCAGGAAACGGCGATACAGGCCTGCGGTGTGGTCGAGTTCGGCGCGGTCATAAAGATACAGCGGTGTGCCATATTCTTCGGCCAGGGCGTGCACATCACAGCCAGCAAGGGTCAGGCGGTTCTCGATAATTTGTGTAGAGTGGGGAAAGAGTTCGAGGCGGTTGGTGAGGTCCATGAGGGGTCTCCGCCCGGCACTGGTTACTCTCCGAACAGGAAAATCATCCAAATTTCCCAGTTACTCAGGTCTTTATAGGCCGGGGTGGGGGTTGGCGCGGGCGTAGGAGTGATGCCCGGCTGTGGCAGGGGAATGATGACTTTGTCGCCGGGCTGGGCCATACGGGCCTGCTCGCGGGCGTATTCTTCAACCGATGAAACGGAGGTGGCTTCTGCAACCTGGGTTTGCAAGGCGATTTGGGTAATCATCACACCCGTTGCCTCGGCACGCACAGTAGCGGCATCATTTTGGAGACGTGTCAACTCTTCCATGCGGCTGTTGAAGTTCATCACCATGGCAAGCAAGATACCGATGGCAATAAAAATGCCCAAGCGACGCAGGTTGATTTGAAGCGGACCAAGTTTCATAGGATTATTTTATCACGGCAGGGTAGACAGCAAACAAAAAACCCGCATGACTGCGGGTTTTAGTGCCGAAGGAGGGATTTGAACCCTCACTCCCTTGCGAGAACTACGCCCTGAACGTAGCGCGTCTGCCAGTTCCGCCACTTCGGCCTGTCTTGTTGCTCTGGCTTGAGCGGATGGTATTTTACTCCACTTTGTCGATTTGTCAACCTGTGAGAGTAAAATAAATATTGGTTGTACAAAATAGCACGAGAAAAATCTTGCCTCGCAAAAACCTACCAACCGTTCGGTAGGTTTGGTATAATTCAAAAGGAGAGAAGAATGGATTTTTCCCTTTCGCAAGAGCATGAGATGGTTCAGAAGATGGTGCGCGATTTTGCCCAGAAGGAAATTGCGCCGGTCATTAAAGAATATGACCGCAAACAGGAACCTGTGCCGTTTTCGCTTAAACGCATGGGTGAGTTGGGCATCTTGGGTTTGTGCTTCCCCGTCCGTTATGGCGGGCAAGGGATGGACTATATTTCGCTGGGCCTGGCCTGCGAAGAGCTTGAAGCGGTGGATACCCACTTGCGGGTGGCGATGTCAGTCCATACCGGGCTGTGCGCAATGACCCTTTTCCAGTGGGGCAGCGAAGAGCAGAAACAGCGCTTCTTGAAACCACTGGCAAGCGGGGAAAAAATTGGGTGCGGCGCGTTCACCGAAGCGGGCATGGGCTCAGATGTGGCCGCCATTCAGACCTCCGCCAAAAGGGATGGGGATGCTTACATCCTGAATGGTGAAAAGATGTGGATCTCGCTGGCCTCGAAGGCAGATTATGCCCTGGTGACGGTACGCACCAACCCACAGGCGGCCCGCCCCTCCGAGGCGTTGAGCAGCTTCCTGGTGGACCTAAACTCTCCCGGCGTAAAGCGCGGCGACTTGCATGGCAAACTGGGCGTGCGAGCCGGTTCTACCGGCTGGCTGTCTTTTACAGATGTGCGCGTGCCGCTCGAAAACCGGATTGGCGAGGAAGGGGAGGGCTTCAAAATCACGATGACTGGTTTCGACCACGGCCGCTACACCGTGGCTTCGGGCGCAACCGGCATCACCCGCGCCGCATTGGAGGCCAGCGTGCGTTATGCCCAGAGCCGCAAAGCCTTTGGGAAACCCATTGCTGAACACCAATTGGTGCAGCAAAAGATTGCCCGCATGGCGCAGGACTACGAAATCTCGCGCCTGTTGTACCTACAGGCCGGTTGGATGAAGAATATGGGCCAGCGTAATACCCTGCAAACTTCTTACGCCAAAAAGTTTGCCACCGAGGCGTCTTTCGAGGCTGCCAACCAGGCCATCCAGGTGCATGGCGCGTATGGCTACAGCGACGAATATGATGCCGAACGCTACCTGCGCAACGCGCGTGGCGCAATCATTTATGAGGGCAGCAGTGAGATTCAAACGCTGATCCAGGCCGGGTATGCCCTGGGTGAGCGCACCGACAAACCTTTACGTTGTGAATTACCGGCTTATAACGAACTTTACTGGCAGGAGTAAGCGATGGAACTTGAACCCTTTTTTACCAAAGTTGAAAAAGTGATCCAGGCGATGGTGGGCCTGATCGTTCTCGAAGCCGCCAGCGGGTTTCCACGTCACGAATCGAACCTGTATTGCATTTCTCCCAAAGGCATGGTCTGGAAAGCTGAAAAACCCGACGCAAACACGCTCTTTTCGCGCGTCAAGCTCAATGAAGACGGCGACACCCTGTCAGCCTATACCATCGGCGGCCACGCCTGTGAAATCAACATTCGCACCGGAAAACTCATCAGCCACGCAGAAATCAAATAGCCGCCGCACCCCACCGCCAACCGCTCATCCCGAAATCCCTTAGGAGGAGTCCGTGAAAATCATCACCTGTATCAAACAAGTGCCCGACTCAGAAGCCAAAGTAACCGCCCAAAACGGGCAGGTTGCCTGGGGCGAGTCGCCGCTCGTCATCAACCCGTTTGACGAGTACGCCGTGGAGGCCGCGCTCCAGCAAAAAGAAGCCAGCGGCGCAACCGTTACGGCCCTGTGCCTGGGCCCCGAAAGCGCTAAAGAAGCGCTGAAGCATGCCCTGGCGATGGGCGCAGATGAGGCCATCCTGGTTTCGGATGCGGCCCTGGAAAACCTCGACAGCCAGGGCGCGGCGCGGGTGCTGGCAGCCGCCATCCAGAAAATCGGCGAGGGCAGCCTGGTCATTTTTGGCCGCCAAACCCTGGATAACGGTTCGGGCATTACCGCCGCGCAAACCGCGCGGGCGCTGGGCTGGCCGCTGCTCAGCTTTGCCGGGTCTATCAAAACCGAGGGCGGTAAAGTTACGGTGGAGCGCGTGCTGGAAGAAGGCAAGCAAACTGTCAGCGCGGGGTTGCCTGCAGCCCTGAGCGTGGTACAAAGCATCGGCGAGCCGCGTTACCCGTCGTTTATGGGCATTCGCAAGGCCTCGCGGGCCGACATCCCGATCTGGAGCCTGGCTGACCTGGGCATTCCCGCCCCGGCCGCGGTTGTAACACGCGCCGAATTGATGAACCCGCCCGCCCGTGATGGCAAATGTGAAATCATCAGCGGTGATAGCCCGGAACAGATTGCAGAAGCGTTGGTAGAAAAGATCCTGGCGGAGAAGGTGCTATGAAAACTTTCGTCTATATTGACCACTTTAAAGGCGAAATTGTGCAAGCCTCGTGGGAGGCTCTGGGTGTAGCGCAAACACTTGGGTCTGTAACGGCGCTGGTGTTCGGCTCGGGCGTCGGTGAGATTGCCCGGGCGGCCATTGAGTTCGGAGCGGAGGAAGTGTTACTGGCCGATGACGCCGCCCTGGCGGATTTCCGCCCGGAAACTTATGCCTCGACCCTGAGCGCAGTACTGGCTTCCCACCCCACCGACCTGGTGCTGCTGCCAACGACCACCCGCACCCGCGAGATGGCCGCCATGTCGGCAATGGACCTGAACAGTGGCGTGCTGGTGGATATCACTGCACTGGAACTGGAAGGGGAGCGTGTGGTCGCTACCCGCCCGATCTATGAAGGCAAACTGTTTGAAAAAACCACCTGCGCCGCCCGGCCGCAGTTTGTCACCTTGCGCGCCAGGGCTTTCCCGCGCCCGGCTCGCGAGGCTGGCCGGAATGGGGTCGTCACGGCTGTTCCAGCCACGGGAACGGCCTCCACAACGGTGGAAGGCTACGCGGCGGGCGAAAGCGGTGTCAGCCTGGCTGATGCCGGGGTAATCGCCGCCGGGGGCCGGGGTGTGAGCAATAATCCATCCCTGGGGCTGGATGAAAAAGCGACCGCCTTGAAGGGTTTTGAGATGCTGGGTGAATTGGCCAGTGTCTTGGGCGGAGCCGTCGGCGCATCACGCGCGGCTGTCGACGCCGGGTTTATTCCATATGCGCACCAGGTGGGGCAAACCGGTAAGGTGGTTTCGCCTGACCTGTACATTGCGGCGGGAATCTCCGGGGCGATCCAGCATGTGGTTGGAATTCGCAGCGCCAAGGTGGTGGTGGCCATTAACAAAGATGCCGAGGCGCCCATTTTCCAGGTGGCGCGCTATGGGGTGGTCGGGGATTTGTTCGCCTTCTTACCGGCATTGACAGCGGCTTTCAAGAAAAAGCTGGGCAAATAACGGTCAACATTACAGATTAGATAAAACCGGGCGCACTCCTGTGCCCGGTTTTTTGTTGGACGTATAATTCGAGCATGAAAGTATCCGGGACAGGTTTTAATAACACAACAAAATTATTGGTGATCGATGACGACCAGCCCTTGCTGGCCGGGCTGTCTGCAATTTTCAAGCGTGAGGGATACCAGGTGGTCACAGCTGATAATGGCTGGGACGGTATCGAACGCGCCCGCAACTTTCTTCCGCATATCATTATTTGCGACCTGATGATGCCCCAGCCAGATGGCTATGCGGTTTTAAACGCCCTTTCAGAACGCCCTGAGACCGTGGATATTCCTTTCATCTTTTTAACTGCCCGCAGCAACGAAATGGACAAAATACGGGGGTTCAGGCAAGGCGCAGATGATTACATTACCAAACCATTTGCCGGGCCAGAGCTGCTTGCGCGCGTTGAAGCCATGTTGCGGCGCAAAAACATCACCATTTCGGTGGCGCGCCAGGCCCTGGAAAAAGAGATTAACACCCTGCGCAGTGAAATCCGGTCTTTGCTTGAGCGCCAGGCCCAGGATTCGGCGCGGTTAGTGGATGGGTTGGTGCAAATGATGGCCATCCGTGATAAAGAGACCGAAAGTCATGCTCGTCGCGTAATGGTCATGGCAGAGAAATTTGGGAATTTGCTCAACTTTAATGGCGAAACGATGACCCACCTGCGATGGGGCGCCATTTTACATGATATTGGCAAGGTTGGCATCCCGGATGAGATTTTGATGAAGCCCGGCAAATTAACCCCCGCCGAGCGAGAAGTGATGAAAGCGCATCCGCGCCTGGGGTATCAGATTGTGGCCCCGTTGGGGTTCCCGGCGATAGTGACCGACATTACGCAATACCATCACGAGCGCTGGGACGGTTCGGGGTACCCGGATAGGCTTAAGGGGGAAGAAATCCCACTCCCGGCGCGCATGTTTGCGATTGTGGATGTGTGGGATGCACTGACCAGCGACCGGCCATACGGCCATGCCTGGACGTATCAGAAAGCCCGCGAACATCTCGCCCAGCAATCTGGAAAGCACTTTGACCCCAATATCGTATCGGTTTTCTTAAACGAGTGCATTCCACTGACCGAATTCCCGCCAACCAGGGGATAAGATTATGACCAACGAACAGTCCAAGACCATTCTCGTCATTGACGATGAAGCCCATATGTTGGTTGGCATTAAAGCCTTACTCCAACGCGCCGGGTACAACACCCTGACCGCCAGCAGCAGCCAGGTTGGAATTACGATGGCCTGCGAGCACAAACCGGACCTGATCATCTGCGATATTATGATGCCAGTCACCGATGGGTATAAAGTGCGCGAAATCCTTACCTCCAGCGAAAGCACCCGCGACATCCCCTTCCTGTTCTTGACAGCTCGCGTAACCCAGACCGATAAATTGCGCGGCCTGAACGCTG
This sequence comes from uncultured Anaerolinea sp., assembly GCA_964562145.1. Classification (GTDB taxonomy): domain Bacteria; phylum Chloroflexota; class Anaerolineae; order Anaerolineales; family Villigracilaceae; genus UBA5195. The sequence goes on from CAZLSP010000002.1 coordinate 95,368, forward strand.
GCGCAGATGACTACCTGACCAAACCTTTCGACCACCGTGAATTGCTGGCGCGCATCCAGGCAGTTTTGCGCCGCTACGAACGCGGCCGCCAGGACGGGATGCAAGCCGTCGATCATCAAATGGCGCGCATCCGCAGCGAGATTTTGCACAACCTGAGTCATGAACTACGCACTCCCATGACCCAGATATTAATGGCGCTGGATATGATCCTGCGCAACAAGTATAAAGACGCAGAAGACCTGAAGTGGTTTGCCGAAACTGCCCTATCGCAATCGCAGGTGTTGAATTCATTAATTGACGACCTGTTATTCCTAAACAACCATGATTCTCAGCGCCTGGTGTTTTTACGGCAAAAAATCCGCATGGAATATGATTTTTATGCCCCCATCGAGACGCTTAAAAAACGCTACGAAGACAAGCGCATTAACCTGAAAGTGACCGCTTCACCCGAAACTGTCGTTCACGCCCCACGCCGTGAATTTAACCAGGCCGTCACCCACCTGATCGATAACGGGATGAAATTTTCAGATCCGGGCGGTATCGTGTTGGTGCACCTGGGGGCCAATGGCTACGGCGGTTGTATTCTAACGGTTACAGATTTCGGGGCGGGGATTCCCCTGGAGCTACAGGAAAAGGTCTTCGAACGCTATTACCAGATTAGCCAGGGGGATAGTCGCCAGTACAACGGCCTGGGGGTGGGGCTAACGATCGCACGCGCCATCGCTCGCAACCTGGGCGGGGATGTCACCCTCCTGCCGCAAGAGCCGGGATGCCAGGTTCAAATGGTCATTCCGCCTGGCGAGATCGATGTAGCCTGAACATGAAATCCCTGCGCACAAAACTGGTGGTGGTTTTCAGCACAACCGCAGCGATTGGAATGATGGTCGTTGTGCTCCTGGGCTGGTTCATCTCGGTCCAGGCTGTGCGCAGTGAAGCCGTTTTACGCGCTGAACAGATCTCTGATCAAAGCGCCTACGAAATTGCCATCTTGAGCGCCGAAACCAACGGGGATATTGCCACTATCCAGCGCCTGTTTGAGAAAACTGCCCTCTTTGAAGACATTCGCACCATTGCGCTGGTTGCACCTGATGGAACGGTGCTGGCGCACAATGACGAAACACAAATCGGGCACTCTGTTCACTCGCCCCTGATTGAACAAATTCTCCAGTTAAAAACCGACCAATCCTATATCGCAGGCGACTCGCTTATGTATGCGCATGCCGTCTACGATCAGGTCAACCCACAAGAACAGGGCAACATTGTCGGCATTGTGCTGATGGACATTGACCTGGGTCCGTCTTTGCTGCGCTCGCGGCAGGCTTTTTTGCTCCTGCTGCTCATTGCCAATGGCACGATGGCGCTGGCAACCTTCCTGTATTACTACATCACCAATTCGATCGTGATTGCGCGGATTCGCGCCGTAACCAGTGGCCTGACCCAGGCCCGGAACGGCACGCTGGACACACGCATCGAAATCCCGGTCTCGCTTGGCAGCGCCGATGAAATCAACAGCCTGGCGACGCAGTTCAACCAGATGATCGCCACTTTGCAGCGCAGGATGCAGATCGAAGCCCTGACGGCCCAACTCTCTTCAGCCTTTATCAGTTCCACGTCCCCAAATATTGCCAGCACCATCGACAACACCTTGCAACAAGTGGGCAAACTCTTTGATGCCGACCGATGCTACATCTTTGAGTTTACCAACCAGCAAACATTGATGAAAAATACCTTTGAGTGGTGCGCACCCGGCATTGAGCCACAGATCGAGAATTTGCAGGAAGTCCCTTCCAGCCTGGTGCCGTGGTGGCTGGAGGCGCTAACCGCCGGGGAGGTGATTAACATCCCAAGCGTCGAAAACCTGCCCCCCGAAGCCGCCAACGAAAAAGAAATCCTGACGGCGCAAGGCATCCAATCTGTGCTAGTGGTTCCGATCATCCTGGCCGATACCGGGTTGTTCGGGTTCCTGGGCCTGGATCGAGTCCAAAAAGCGTGCGAATGGGAAGCGGAAGATATTCACCCCCTCAGTACCGTAACCGGGATCATCGGTAATGCCATCGCGCTGCACCATAGCCAGACCGAGCTAAAAAACCAGCGCGACTTTGCCCTGCTAGTGATGGAAACCATGGGACAAGGTTTGACCATTACCACAAGCAGCGGTGTTTTCGAATATGTCAACCCGGCTTACGCCCGAATGGTCAAGCGCACCCCACAGGAGTTGGTGGGGGTTTCACCCACAGATCTGACCCATCCTGATGACCTGGCCCAACTCCAACAGGCGCATCGTGAACGCCAACGCGGGCTGGCCAGCACTTACGAAACCCGCCTGATCGCTGCGGATGGCGAGGTAGTCAAAGCGCTCATCAGCAGCGTCCCACGCTTCCAGGATGAAAAAGTAAGCGGTACGATTGCCGTCATCACCAACCTGACAGACATCCTGCGGGCCGAAGAGAAATTGCGCCAGAGCGAAGCCCGTAACCGTGCCTTTCTGGATGCCATCCCCGACCTGATCTTCCGGCTGGATGATTCCGGCCAGGTGATCGACTTCAAATCCAACAACACGGACCAGTTCCTGCACGGGATTGCAGACCCACAAATTGGCAAAAACATTTCCAGTTTCTTGCCCGCCAAAGTCGCCGAAAAAGTCATCGACAATATCGAAACCGTTCTCCAAACCGGCAAACCCCAATCCTTTGAGTACCAGATCAAGACCGCCAGCGGGCACCACACCTTTGAAGCGCGCATGGTCGTCAGTGGAGCCGGTGAGGTGCTGGCTGTGGTTCACGATATCAGCGAGCGAGTACGCCTGGAGCAGATGAAGACCGACTTCATCAACCGCGCTTCGCACGAACTACGCACCCCGCTGACCACCTCGCTCCTGATGGTTGAACTGCTCGACGAAAAGGCCCCCAAAGAAGACGAAGCCGGGCAATTCTGGGAGATTTTGCGCCACGAATTAGACCGCCAACGCAACCTGGTGGAAGACCTGTTGACGGTCGGCCGCATCGATAGCGGCTCCGGGAAAATCCAGCCGGTTCCGACCCTCATCTGCCCAATTCTGCTGGATGTGGCCCGAGCCATTCGGCCACAGGCCGCCACCCGCAACATCGGCATCGAGACCGAATTCCCGGCTGAACTTCCCAACGTCTATGGCAGCGAGGAGCCGCTGGTGCGGGTCTTTATGAACCTGCTTTCCAACGCCACCAAATTCTCGCACCCCAACAGCACGGTCATCATCTCGGCCCATGTCGCCGAGCAGGGTGTGCTGGTGCAAGTGCGCGACCAGGGTATCGGCATCCCTGCCGAAGACCTGCCGCACCTGACTTCACGCTTTTTCCGCGCATCCAACGCCACCGAAAACGAGATTCCTGGCAGTGGCATCGGGCTTTACATCGTTAAATCCATCATCGAAGAGCTGGGCGGCCGTTTCACCATCGAGTCCAGGCTCAATGTCGGCACAACCATGTCAGTCTGGCTGCCAATAGTTCCCTAATTAAAATCAGTGGTGGTGGCTGGCCGACCCAAAGGCATGTTCATAGACCAGCATGGCATAATAACGCCAATCAAAACCAGCCTCAAAAGCGATTGCTTGTCCGCTGCGGCTGGTTTTTGCGTTCTTCAGGTTTACTTCCAAAAAGCGCAGCATCTGCGCCCAGGCCTCACCCTGCACCCCTCCGGCGCGGATGGAGTCCATATCGGTCACGAAGGCGTGCGGCTGACCGGCGTAAATGCTAATTTCATGCGGAACCCCGGCTTGCTCCAACCCGGCTTTGAAAGCCTCGACCTCCTCAACCGGGATCGACTGATCGGCCCCGCCAAAAATACCCAGCACCGGGCCAGGCAGGTTCTTCAGCACGGCAGGGTCGGTTTCGGATGAGCCATAAAACACCACGGTGGCAGCCAGGCGGTTGTTGTGCAGGCTGTATAACAACGAAGCGCGCCCCCCGTAGCAGAACCCGGCAATCCCAATCCGCGCCTGATCCACCTCGGGCCGGGTTTCCAACCAGGCGTAAACCGAGTCCAGGTCAGCATTGACCTGTTCGGGTGTGTTGGTGATTACCTGGTAAATGGCGCGGGGAATCCACGGACTGGTCGAACCACGAAAGGTGTCGGGGGCGATCACCAGGTATCCTTCCTGCGCCAAGCCATCGGCCTTGCTGAGGATGGATTCGTTCAGGCCGAAAAATTCATGAACCATGATCACGGTCGGGAAAGGCCCGGCGCCCTGCGGTTGGGCAACATAGGCACGAACCTGCGGCCCGCCATTGATACCCGGAATGACGGTATTGGTCAGTGCGGCAATGCGGCTCGCGCCACCGATCCCGGCCAATGGGATCGAAAGGAGCAGCGCAGCCACCAGGACGACTACAGTAATCAAGGTGCCCAGCAAAATTCGTTTTAGCGTTTTTAACATCGGTTGCCTCCAATAAAAGAATTGCTGGCATTTTACCGATGACCACAGCCAAAAACTCTCAAATCTCAAAGAAAAGATGGGATACACCTTTCGCATCCATAAACCATCCATGCAGATGGTTTATGGATGTTTCCCCTTGACAAGCAACGCCAGCTGCATATAATACGCCATAGACATTCTATATACCATCCGCATGGATGGTAAGGAGAAAACAATGCCAGATAGTGAAAAGATTACCATCAACATGAACGCCGTCGACCTGGGGAAAATTGACCTGTTGGTTCAGGAGGGCGTGTATTCCAATCGCACGGACTTCATTCGCACCGCCATCCGCTCCCAGTTGGAACGGCACACCTTTGAAGTGCAGCAAACCGTCTTGCGGCACTCGTATGTGATTGGGGTGCTCTCCTACAACCGCAAGGACCTGGAACAACGCCAGCAACAGGGCATCAAGCTCACCATCAACGTGCTCGGAATCCTGAACCTGGATGCGGATATCCCCGGTGAGTTGGCAGCGCAAGTCATCGAATCAGTGCAGGTGCGAGGCGTTTTCAACGCCAGCGACGAAGTCCGCGCCGCCCTGGCCCAACGAATGAAATAACCCAAGGAAAATAAAATGAGCGACTTTTCGAATTTAAAGTTCCGCGCTTTTGCCGGAAAGAGCGACTATCCTGGCATGGCCAGCCTGCTGCAACAAATTTCTGTGGCCGATGATGCCGGGTACTGGACAACCGCTGAAGATATTGAGCGCGATTACCAGCACCTGGGCAATTCGAACCCGGCGACCGATATGCTGATGGTGGAAAATGCCGAAGGGGTGCTCATGGCTTATGCCCGCGTAGGCTGGCAAGAAGATGGCGAGAAGCAGCAGGTTTTTAGCTTCCCGCTTAACATCCATCCCAACCTTCGCACGGTCGAATTTACCCGTTTCCTGCTGCAATGGGTAGAAAAGCGCGCCCTGGAAATTATTGCCAGCACTCCGGCCAGCGGCAGGCGCATCCTGCGCGCCATGCTGCGCAACCGTGACCGCGAGTTGATCCTGACCGAGGCGCTTGAAACACAACAATTCGTGGCGGTGCGCTACATGAACCGCATGCGGCGCGACCTGGCGGCCCCGATTGAAATTCCCGCCCTGCCGCCGGGGTTGGAAATCCGCCCGGTGCCCGAAAGCCACTACCGGGCACTTTCAAACGCAATCGACGAAGCTTTTCGCGACCACTGGGGCTATGCGCCCATTTCGGAAGAAAATTACCAGGGCTGGCTTACCTCCCCCAGCTTTAAACCCTCTTTATGGCAGGTCGCCTGGGAAGGAGACGAGATTGCAGCCGGGATTTTGAACTTTGTGGACGAAGATGCCAATCAACAGTTCAACGTTCAACGCGGCTGGACCGATCCCATCTTCACCCGTCGCCCATGGCGCAAACGCGGCCTGGCGCGTGCCCTGCTCATGCGCAGCCTGCAGATGTTTAAGGACATGGGAATGACCGAAGCGATGCTGGGTGTGGATACTCAAAACCCCAGCGGAGCTTTCAAGCTGTATGAAAGCTGCGGGTTCGAATCGGTGCTATTCAGCGTCATTTACGAAAAAGCACTCGCCGAATAACCCGCCCCATTACACAAAATAAATTACAACCAGGGTGAGATTCTCAATCTCACCCTTAATTATTCTAAAAAAGAATGCGGAAATTATAAATATCTATTGACATTTTTAAATTTTTGAATAAAATGATTTAAGAATATTGAATTCGAGCTTTAACTTCTGGAGAATCGAATGAAAGTATCAACCGTTTCCGCAGAAACCTTCCAGGCCAACTGGAAGCCCAAATTCTTCACCATCTTCACCGGCCAGGCGCTTTCCCTGTTTGGATCCTCGCTGGTGCAATTTGCGCTGGTCTGGTACCTCACCCAACAAACCGGCTCGGCCACCATCCTGGCAACCGCCACCCTGGTAGCCATGCTTCCGCAGGTTGTGCTGGGTGCCTTCACCGGTGCCCTGGTTGACCGCTGGAATCGTCGCGTGTTAATGATTGTCGCCGACGGCAGCATTGCCCTGGCAACCCTGCTGCTCGCTGTTCTGTTTGCCACCGGCCTGGTCGAAGTCTGGCACATTTACGCCATCCTGCTCGTTCGCTCAGTTGGCGGAGCTTTTCATTGGCCGGCCATGTCCGCCTCTACGTCGCTGATGGTCCCCAAAGACCAACTGGCGCGCGTGGCCGGGCTGCAACAGACTTTACACGGCCTGGTTAGCATCGTTGCGCCGCCCACCGGGGCCGTACTCATCGGATTGTTGCCCACACAGGGTGTCCTGATGATCGATGTGGCAACCGCGCTGATGGCAATCTTGCCGCTGCTTTTCATCGCCTTGCCGCAGCCGGTTCGCCAGCAAACCGCCGACGGCCAGCATAAAACCTCCTACTGGCAAGATGTGCGCGAAGGGTTCGCCTACGTCGCCGGTTGGCCTGGCCTGATGGCAATCCTGTTCATGGCCGTGTTAATCAACTTCTTGCTCACCCCTGCCGGGTCGCTCATGCCGCTGCTGGTCACCAAATACTTTGGGCTGGGCGCGATTGAACTGGGCCTGACTGACTCGTTGTTTGGGATTGGAATGATCGTCGGCGGAATCCTGCTCAGCGCCTGGGGCGGGTTCAAACGCCGCATTGTCACCACCATGGCCGGGATCGTCGGCCTGGGCCTGGGCGTGATCGCCGTTGGATTGGCCCCCGCCAACGCCTTCTGGATGGCCCTGGCTGGTATGTCGATCATGGGCTTTATGAGCCCAATGACCAACGGCCCTCTGCATGCCATAATGCAAGCCACAGTCAAACCTGAAATGCAGGGACGAGTCATGTCCCTGATTAACAGCGCCGCAACCGCCATGACCCCGCTTTCCCTGGCTGTAGCCGGACCCGTCTCCGACCTGGTCGGCATCCGCACCTGGTACATCTTTGGCGGTGTGGTCTGCCTGCTGATGGGCCTGGGAGGTTTCCTGATCCCGGCGGTTATGAATGTGGAAAGCAACCACACCGAGTCAGGGCAAACGCAAGAAACCGTGAGCGGCACCTCCCCGGCTGCCGCCCCGGCCAGCGACTAACTTTGGGCTCACCCGGCGGGGGCAAGCGCCGGTAAACAATCGTAACAACGTGCGCCTCCCTCCTGAAAAGAGATGAGCGAGCCATCCGGCCCGCTCATCTCTTGTTTTAGGATTTAGTCATTATCCCCGCCGCCCTCACCGCCTTCTTCTTCCTGGCCGGTAGGATGGCACTTGAGACAATTATCAAAATTATTAATTCCTTCCTCGCGATGCTCCGCCGCGGTTTCTGCCTGGTTATGGCAGGTATAGCAGGTCCACGAGGTCAGGGTGGGCTGGTGGCAATCAGCGCAAACGCGCGCATCGCCATGATTCATCGGGAAGACGTGCGGCCCATCGTAACGGGCTGGCCGCCAGGCAGAGGTGGTATGGCAGGCAGAACAAGCCTGTCCCGGGAACATGCCTGCATGGTAAGCCGGGTCAACATGGCAGGCCGCGCACTCTGTTGGGGTTCCTTTGAAAACACGGTCTTTATGGCAATCTTCACAGCGCACATTCACATGCGCGCCCTCCAACGGAAAAGCCGACAAGTTATGGTCAAACGTGGCATCGTCCCAATCTGAAGGGGTATGGCAGTTTTCACACTGCGTCCCAAACTCGCCATTGTGCTCATCGTCTTGTTTATGGCAAGAATAGCAATCGCTGGGCGTGTTTTTGTACTGTCCATCTACATGGCAATCCTCGCAAGACGCCTCCGCGTGTTCGCCTTCCAGTTTGAAGGCGGCCAGGTTATGGTCAAATTTAGCCGGTTTCCAACCCTCCGGCGAGTGACAGGCTCCACAATCGGTGCCAAAACGACCATCGTGCTCATCCTCTGCAAGATGGCAGGAGGCACACGCCTGGGGCGTGTTCTTCAAATCGGCTACGGTACGGGCGTTGAGATGGCACTTCGAACAAACCACATCCACATGTTTGCCCGTCAAAGAGAACTTGACCCGCCCGTGATTGAAGTTGCTATAGCGATCAACACCATCGTGACAATCCAGGCAGCCCTCACCGAACTCAAGAATATGCGCGGTTGTAAAGACCGTATTTTCCTGGCGGTGACAATTGATACAGGTGGCTTTTTCAAACGTGGCAACGCTTTGGGTGTGGCAATCCTGGCAGGTGAAATCGAGCCCATCGGTGCGGCGCGGGTGGGCAGCCAGCGAAAAGCCCACCACCTGGTGTGGGAAACTCCCATTTTCCATGATGGTCAGCGAGGCGTTGGGGCCGCGATGCTCAGGGTGACAGAAACGGCACTCGGCAGCCGGGTTCAGGACCTGGATCGCCCCATGCAGGGCATCCTTGTTTCCCAATTCCGACTGGATGGAGGTGTGACAGACCACACAACGATCTGACATTGTCTCTGCCGACCAGGGTGCAGCGTGACATTTACCGCAATCGCCGCCAATCTCGGCATGCGAGGCGACACCGCTCAGGACATCTCCGGAATGGTTATTGAGCGCGCCCGACGTAAACATGGAGTTGCCGCTTATCACTTCGGCAACAATAATGACAACCAGCGTAATAAAAGCGCTGATAATAGCAAGCGGGGATAAACAACCCAGGCGATTATTGTTCATGGCTTATCTCAGGAAGGTGGCGTAATAGAGTGCGCCAAAGATATGAACCAGGGCGGCGGTAAAGAGCGCCATACCAATGGGAATATGAACCGTGTGCCAGAGCGCCATTAAGCGCCGGGCGTTGGCCAATGCCGAAGATTGCATTTGCCCCACCATGCCAGGGTCTTCAATGCCATCCGCCGTGCGCGGGATGCGGGTATAAATGTAACGGCCCACAAAACCGCTCAATACGATAATGCCAGTCATCAACAGGGTTGCGCCCGCTAGCCCGTTAAACTTCCACGAGGAATGCAGCAGAACCATAAACGGCCCAACGATGCCGGTGAAAATGTGAAACTGCAACCATTCGGCCATACGCCCCCAGCGCGCTGAACGCGAGCGCTTGCGCAGGCTGTAAAGGGTTTCGGTCAGCAACATCAGGATGAAACCAAAAATGCCCAGGGTGTGGCCATAAAAACCACTTGCCGCCGGAACTTGACGGGTGACCACGGTCATACCGCCATAAAAGAATGTAATGATGACACAGGCCAGCAACGCCAGCCAAATTTCCTTACCGCTACGAAGCATATGCGCCTCTTTGGGATGTGGATTTAGGGCTAATTCTGCCCGTTAATAACGTAGTTTTTCCAAAAGCCCGCCAGGATGTCGGCAATTGGCGCCCCAGGGCTTAACAACTTAGACCGGATGGATGAAATATCTACCCCATCACGGATAATCACTTGCAACGCGGAAGAGAGTTTTTGGTCACCCATCACAATCGCCCCGTGAATCTGCCGATCGCCCACCATCAGGCGCAGGTGATTGATGTCGAACCCGCCCTGGGCGATGATGGCATCTGGGATCTTGCGCCAGGTTTCGCTATCGCCGCGCGCAATCGTCACAGGGTCATCATTGCGGCCCATCCCCACCGCACCAATGATGGTGGTGGTCAGGCCTGCCAGGCGAGTCACATTAAACGGCACCGAGCGCAAATAAGCGCCTACCTTCCCGGCCATATTAAAACCGGCAATGCGGCCCTGCTCGCGGGCAGGGTTCCACAGGCTATCGAGCACATGCTTGTCGGCCAGCGGGTCATAAACCTGGGCAACATCCCCGGCGGCATAAATATCGGGCAGGTTGGTTTGCATATTTTCGTTCACCAGGATGCCCCGGTCGCAAGTGATGCCCGTTTTACGGGCCAGTTCGGTGCGCGGGGCAATCCCAATGGCGTAAGCGACCATGTCACACTGAATCTGCTTCCCGTTTGCCAACTTTACCCCGGCCACCCGGCCGTTTTTCCCAAAAATCTCCGCCAGTTCGGTCTGGTAGTGGATGGTGACGCCTTCTTCCTTCAAGCGCTCTTCCACAATATGCGATTCGGCTTCATCGAGCACCACCGGCCAGTAGCGCTCGCTGCGGATGACATAATGCACTTTTACGCGCTGGGCCGCCAAACCTTCGGCAATTTCCAGGGCAGTAATGCCGCCGCCGCCCACCACCGCTGTACGCGCGCGCCGGGCATGCGCCAGGATCGACTTGGCGTCGTCCATATGATCGAGCTTGACCACCCCACTCAGGTTAACACCGGGAATATTGAGCCGCACCGCGCTCGCCCCGGTGGCAATCAAAAGCCGATCATAGGGGATGCGTGTGGTGGCATTCAACTCCACTTGCCGGTGCTCCGGCAGGATGCTGGCCGCCACGGCGCGGTAAAAATGCGCATTCAGGCGCTTGTAATCTTCTGGCTTAAACGGATAGAGATTTTTTTCGTCAATTTCACCGGTCAGCATATAAGCCAGGCCAGGGCGGGAATAATACCCGTGCGGGTCATCGCCGATAAAAACGATACTGCCCGCCGGGTCAACACTGCGAATGGCTTCCGCGGCGGCAATCCCGGCCACACCGGTGCCAATAATGACATACTTTGTCATTTTGCACCGCCGCCAAACAGGTCGGTGCGCTCAAAACGCAGCACCCCGCGCGGACAACGCGCCACGCATTCACCACAGGTCAGGCAACGGCTGTTTGAAACCGGCTCACCCTGCCAGGCATGGCGGCGCACGTCAATCCCAATTGGGCAGTTATACGAACAAATACCGCACTGAACACAGCGCGCCGAGTCAGGTACAACCTGCCCGGCCGCCATTGCTTCGCGTTTAGATCGTTCTGGTTTAAAAAGACTAAGGAGCCCCATACTTATTTTGTCGTCCAAATCTCCTAAAAGTTACTGACACCTTTACAGATTATAGGCCGTTTATGTCACCTTGTGGGTGTGACGTAAGTCACTTGTAAAGACAATAAAAACAGGGCTGTGTTTCACAGCCCTGTTGAAGTCGCAAGACCTTGCGTCTTACTTAATCGGCACCACGTTGGCAGCCTGGGCACCCTTAGGCCCCACTTCGATGGAGAACTCCACTTTCATTTCAGGCTCGAGACGCTTGTAACCTTCCATTTGAATGGCCGAGAAATGCACAAACACATCCTCGCCGCCGTCATGACCAATGAAGCCATAGCCTTTGGTCGCATTGAACCACTTGACAGTTCCTATCAAACGTTCAGACATTTTATTTCTCCTGCATGGTTTATTTGCCCGTTTGGGCGAAGGCAAGATTATCACGCCCGGGTAAGGCTTGTCAAGGTACGCTGGTCACCCCCGCGAGCGCCGGGCCAGGCCCATCTTTTTAACGGTCGATGCGAAACGGGATGTCAGGTGAATGAGCGGCGACGACAAGCGCACCTGTTCACGCGCCGAAACAATCACCTGACGCAGTTCGTCCGCGCTTTCGAATCTATCCACCGTTAAGGTGGCGCGACCCAACTCACGCAAGGTATGCGCGTCTGAGCCTACCGTGCCGGGAATGCCTCTTTGGCGGGCAAATTCAATGGCCTGGGTGTTGAAAGCCGGGTCTACGCACCGTGCGTTGAAGGTTTCGATAGCATCGACGTGCGGTAAAACTTCCAGCAAATCTTCCAGCGCCCAGCCGCGCATCCGGTCGAAGGGGTGTGAAACGCTGATGAAAGCTCCCTGCGCTTTTAGCCGCCGGATTGCTTCCATTGGCTCGAGGCGGGCCGGGATTTCCTCGGTCACATAAGCAGCCAGGAATTCGCCACGGGTGGTAAGAATTTCCTCGCCCACGATGACCAGTTCCGGGTCGAGGGCCTTGGCCGCCAGGGCCCCGCCAATGTTGTTGTGGTCGGTCACAATCAGGCGGTCGAGTCCGATCCGTCGGGCTTTTTCCACCATTTTATGGGGCTGAACCAGCGAATCTTTAGAAAAAATGGTATGACAATGAAATTCCACACGAAAAGGTTTCATAACGCGCGATTATACTGTGCGAATGTTGAGCAGAATTTCCATTTTTGCGAATTTTGTTATAGAATCTAACCAATGGACGATAGACCGATTTCATTCTGGCAACAACCTGTCATCCGGGCCCTGGGGCGTTTCTTGATCTTCCTGGCCCTGTATGGAATTTTCTACCTGATTCTGCGTTTCACCCCCAACCTGACCAACGGGCGCGATTATTCGATTGACACCCTGGTAGATTTAGGCTTGTGTGTGGGCGGGATGCTGGTCTGGATGGTGTTCTTCTCGCAGTTCGTGTTGCCGGTGCGCACGGCCGGGGACCGCCTGAAAATTGTCGACCGCATGGCCTCGTACCTGACCGGTTCGCATGGCCCGGCAATTTTTGTTGAGAACGGTTTTGTGCGCGCCAGCGAGAGTGAGCGAAAACGCAAAGGCCCCGGCGTCATTTGGCTGGATAGCGCCAGCGCGGCCGTGCTGCGCACACCGGTCAAGTTTACCCGCACCATTGGCCCGGGCGTCCACTTTACCGCCGGGGATGAGTATATTGCCGGGACCACCGACTTGCATTCACTGACCCAATCAGTGGGTCCGCTGGATGGCGATAAAGACGACAAAGACCCCTTCAAGATTACAAAAGAGAAGTTCCCCGACGACTACGAAGCAGTGCAAAACCGCCGCTGGGAAACCAGCGCCTCCACCCGTGACGGGATCGAGGTGCTGGCAGCCATGTCGGTTACCTTCCGCATTAGCGCCAAAGAAGGCGAGGGCAATACCCAGTTTGGCTTTGACAAGGAGAATACCGGCAAAGCCATCCGCGACAGCCTGGTGCGCACGGCCAACGTCTCAGAACCCGTGTGGAGCCAGTTGCCCGCCAAAATGGCGGTGGATGTGTGGCGCGAATACCTGCGCATGTTCAAACTGGATGAGCTGTTCGAAATCGCCGAAGGTCGCACCGAAACCGCCCTGCAAATTATCAGCGGGATGGTGAAGAAACGTTTGAGCCAGCAAGAAGTGGACGTGCTGGATGAATTTGGCAATGTCGTGCTCAAAGACCCGCAGCGGCGCGAAGATTACATCAAGCTTATTAAAGATAAAAAGACCAAAGAAGCCGATGAACTGGTCAAAAAGAAGCCAAGCGACGAGTACAGCAAGATTAAAGCGATGGGATTGGAAGTAGCAGGGGTCGGCATCAAACGCCTGATTTTTGACCCGACCATCGAAGAACGCCTGCTCAACTCGTGGACCACTTCGTGGCTCAAGAACGCCAAAAAAGAAAGCGAACGGGTTGACGACGCCCGCCGTTTGCACGAAGTTTACGGACAGGAAGATGCGATCAAGGAATTCGCCACCCAGGCCAGCCGCGAAATCGGCTCGTTTGTGGTCGAAAGCAAAGCCCAGGCGCTGGAGATGATGGTTTCGGCTACCCGGCGCGGATTGCTGCGCAACCCCACCCTGCTCAAACGCACCAATGTAGAGCATGATGAACTGCTGAAGATTGCGCAGTGGCTCAATAAAAAACACCAGGACTCATGAAGAAACTCACCGCCATCCCGTCCGAGAACCCGCTGACGCTTAAAAACATCGGAAAAGCGCTTTCTGATGCGATTAACGCTACGCTCAATTGGGTCTTTGCCCTGCACCATCGCGCAGCTGTTACGCGTTTCCGTGGTGTGATGGTCCTGCTGATTGGCATCTGGTTGCTGCTACCGCTACGCGTGGTCCCGCCCGAACAACGCAGCCAGATGCTGGTTCCGCTGCTGGCATCGACCCTGACCGGTGACATTAACGGCATGCTGCTCAATGGCTGGGATGTGCTTACGCGCACCATCCTGCATCCGGTCGTCGTCCAACACATCCTGGCGCTGTTGGCCCCCTGCTGGTTGATGTATCGCATCACCGCCATTTACCTGGCCGATGTCTTTGAACGCAGCGAAGAAGTGACCCGCAAATTCGTTATCCAGGCTGCCTTTGGAACCTCGTACAACACCATCCACATTCGCCAGGGCAAGGTAGCTGAAGAAGACCAGGACTCACCCATGATCCAGATCGGTGGCCCCGGCTACGTGGTGGTAGAACTGGATAGCGCGGTACTCTTCGAACGCCCCGATGGAACCCCGCACGTTGTTGGCCCGACAGATCGCACCGTGATCGACGGGTTTGAGCGCATCCGCCAATGCTTCGACCTGCGTGACATCATCGACAAGCAAGACGCTTCGGCCCGCGCCCGCGACGGCATTCAGGTCACCGCCCGCGATGTGCAATATTCGTATTCCATTTATCGCGGCGAGTTCCCCAACAAGACCCTGCAATCGCCTTATCCCTTTGACGAAAATTCGGCCAAAACGATGGTCTTTAAGGCTGGCCGCAACGTGCCCTATAACGCCGATGCCCGCAAACACGACTGGCTGACCCCCATGCCGGGCAAAATGGCCGGGCCCATTGGCGGCGAAATTGGCACCTTCATCAGCAAACGCGGCCTGAGCGAATTCCTTTCGAGCGTTGGCGAACCAGAAGTGCGTTCGCTGGCCGACCGCGAGCAAAAAATCGAAGAGATGAGCCAAAGAATCTCCGGGGCGCAACCCGGCGCACCCGCTGCCAGCAACCCTACAAGCACCGAATTCTCCTCGCGGGCGTATCTTTCGTCCCTGTTTTACCAGGAAGCCTTCCAGCAAGGTGCCGCCAAAAAAGGCTTCAATCTCAATTGGATTGGCGTTGGCACCTGGGCACCCCCGGCGCAAATCATCCCACAAAACCACCTCGAGGCCTGGAAGCTCAGCCGCGAGAACCTGGCCCGCGGCAACCCGCAAGCCCTTAACGGGCTTCGCAACGAAGCCAAACTGCGCGAACTGCTGCAAATCGTCCAAAAAATGTTGCACAAGTTTTTTGATGAATCGAGCAACCCCGACGACAACGTCCCGATCGAAAAACTGCTGCGCGAATACCTGATTATTCTTGAAAACGCGCGCGAACTCTACCGCCGTGAAGGCGAAAACGCCATCCCGCCCGAAATCCTGGTTGCAATTCGCCAGATCGAATCGCTCGATTTGCCCTCCCACGATGTAGGCCTATAATGCTTGGTCTCAACAGACTATCCGAACGCAATGTTCTCGTAATCGGCACCAGCGGGCTGGATGTGGTCAGCCGCCTGGAGGGCGAGTTGAACATGGCGACCTCCAATCCGGCCCGTATCCGCACCTCGTTTGGCGGGGTAGCGCGCAATGTGGCCGAAAACCTGGCCCGCCTCGGGCAGTCTGTCAGCCTGCTTTCAGTGGTAGGCAAAGACCGCATCGGCAGTGAAGCGCTCGAACACACCCGCCAGGCCGGGGTAGATGTAACGGCCGTCTACGCCACCGACAAATACCCAACCGGCTTTTACATGAGTGTGCTCAACTCCAACGGGCAGCGACAATTCGCCTTCGACGACATGCGGGTAATGGAAGAATTGAATCCCAGCTACCTGATGTACAACGAGGCCGAATTTGAGCAATCGGGGCTGGTATTTGTAGATTCCAACCTGTCAGCCGAATCGCTGGCGGTGGTCTTTGAACTGGCCCAGAAATACCACCTGCCTGTCTGCGCCGACCCGTCCTCGGGGGTGGTGGCTGCGCGCCTGTTGCCGCATCTGCGCCAGATTAAGCTGGTGGCCCCCAATTGTGTCGAAGCCGGGATCTTGACCGGTCACAGCTTTGCCGCATCTGACAGCGCCGCCGCCGTGGAGGCAGCCCGCAACCTGGTTAACCTGGGTGTGGAGTTGGCGCTGGTCACCATGGCCGAGTTTGGCGTTTGCTATGCCACATCCGAAACAACCGGGCACATTCCGGCCATCCGTACCCAGGTGGCAGACCCCACCGGGGCCGGGGACGCACTGACAGCGGCGGTCATCTTTGCCTTGTTAAACGACATCGAAATCGACGATGCCGCCCGCCTGGGGGTCTCGGCCGCCTCGCTCACCCTGCGTCATCCCGGAACGGTTTTATCTGAATTAACACTTGAAAAACTGTACGACGAACTGGCGTTATAATCACTGCACCGGAAAAACCGGTGCAGTTTTTTTATTCAAAGGAAACCATGACCGACCTACCCAAATCCTTCTCGCTTTCGATCGAGATCGCCTCGGCCCGCCGCAATGGCCTGCCGCTGGTGGCGCTCGAATCGACCGTCATCACCCACGGGCTGCCACGCCCCAACAACCTTACGCTGGCCCAGGACATGGAACAGACCGTTCGCAGTGGCGGCGCAGTCCCGGCCACCATCGCCGTTATGGATGGCAAGGTCCAGGTAGGGCTCAGTTCCGAACAGCTGGAACGCCTCGCCAACGCCAATGGGGTTGTCAAAGTCAGCCTGCGCGACTTCGCCACGGCGCTTATGCCGGGCAAAATGGGCGGAACAACCGTGGCCGGAACAATGTTCGCGGCGCAGAAAGCCGGGATCAAAGTGTTTGCCACCGGCGGGATCGGCGGGGTGCACAAAGAAGCCCGCTTCGATGTCTCGACCGATTTACAGGCACTGGCCTCCATCCCCATGATTGTGGTGTGCGCCGGGGCCAAATCCATTCTCGACCTGCCCGCTACGCTTGAATACCTCGAGACGATGGGCGTACCAGTGGTGGGCTATGGCACCGAAAAATTCCCCGAATTTTTCTCCATCGGCAAAGACCTGCCCGTCAGCATCAAACTCGATACGCCCGAAGCGGTGGTTGGGTTTGCCAAGGCCCACTGGGATCTGGGGATGCAATCGGCCGTGCTGGTGTGCCAACCCTTGCCCGACAACCTGGCTATCCCGCGCAACGAAATCGCGCCCATCCTCGAAAAAGTCTCCAAAGAAGTGGAAGAAAAGCAGATTCGCGGCCAACAGGTGACCCCCTACGAGCTGAAACGAGTCAACGAACTGAGCGGCGGCCGCTCGATGGGCGCCAACCTGGAATTGCTCAAAAACAACGCCGCCCTGGCCGCGAAAATCTCGCGCGCGATGGTGAGCTACGAACACCAGCAAAAACTGATTTAGCCGTCCGTCTCAACCCATAAAAGAAGCGACCCTTTCCTGTTTTAGAAAGGGTCGCTTTTATTTTTACTCTAGCGGATACACAACCACAGGCGCGCTACGGCCCTTGACCGCCAACTGGCGTTTTTGCCCGGCCCGGAAGGTGGTGCCAAGCACGAAGCGCACATCTTCCGACACCAACACTTCTCCCACCCCGGCCATGGCCTCGATCTGGCGCGCAATGCTGACCGTTTCGCCAACCACTTCGTAAAACTTGACATCCTTGCCACCCAGCAAGCCCTCAATGATTGGCCCGCTGTGCAAACCGATCCCAACTCCCAGGCCGTGCCGCCCGAGCAAGGCATTGATCTGCAGCCGCAGCTTGAGCGCCACTTGCAGGCCTTCGTCCACACTGGAAAAGATAGCCATGACCTCGTCTGCAGCAAATTTGAACTTGATGGCGTTGTTTTGCGCCAGGGTGGCTTCGGCGCTCTGGTAATAACGGTTGAGCAGGCTGCCCACTTCGGCAGGCGGGTGCGACTCAGTCCAGGCGGTGAAACCGCGAATATCCATAAACAAGACCGTGCGTGTCTGTCGCCGGGCCTGGGGAGCAGTGCGCGGCTCGGCCACCTGCCACCCGGTATCGCGCCCAAATAGCCACTGTGAATAGGTTTTTAAGCGCGCCAGCGCATCACGCCACAGCCTGAGGGATTGGTGCCCCTTCAGGTTCAAGGTCCCGGCATACAGCCCCAGGGACAGGAACAACAGGGCCAGCAATAAACCACCCGGAGCAGTGATAAAGCCAAAAACCGAACCCGCAAGCGGGTCAGTCTTGAGGGTATAGAAGTAGACCATTGCCACAGGCAAGCAAGCACGGCTCAGGTCTTCGCCAAACAGGCTCAAATCGCGCGCCAACCCGCCCAGGGAGGGCCTAATTGCCTGGAGCGAACCCCACAACAGGGCAAAGACCCAGTAAATAATGTGATTGGGAGCAGAGAAGAAACCGCCCCCGAATAAAACCAGCCCGACCAGCGTATAAACCAGCGGGGCAATCAGGTTGCCGATTAAGCGCCACGCAGCCCCGGCAGCCTGCCAGCGTGAAAGGACAAAACCCTGCAAGACCCCGGCCGCCAGCAAAATATAGGCATCGGGAGTTTCGAGATAGGCCCGCCCCCCGGCAGCCGTTTCCATTAACAGGTTGGCCAGCGGGAAATGCAACGAATTCCCGGCCAGTTCATTGAGCAAACGGACTGGGGACTCTTCGGCGGGATGGGTATCGGGGAAGGCGTTCATAGCGATTTAAGGGGTCGGTGAGGGCTGGCGGGTATCGGTGGGGCGCGGGGTGCTGGAAGGGACGCGCGTATTGGTCACCGACGGGGTCAGGGTAGGCGCGCTGGTCTGGCTGGGCGCAATCGTCGGGGAGGGGAAGCGCGTCGCCGAAGGGGTGGGGGTCAGAGAGATGACAATGACCGGGGTGGCTGTGTCAGGCGGGGTAGAGGTGGGGAATGGCGTGGGAGTGGCGGTGATGGGGTCACCAAGCACCACAAAGCGACCGACCACCTTCCATTCCAGGCCCACAAAAATCTGCACTTCATAATTGCCCGCCAGCCAATCGCTGGGCGACGGAACCCATTCGGTGAAACCATAGCCGCCCGTGTTGCCATCCCAGGGCGCGGTTTCATAATGAACCAGCTCGCCATCGCGATACCAGAGCGCCGACCACTGCGCGCCCGGCTGCATCTGGTCATAGCTGTACAATGCCACAATACGCTCGATGGGGTTCTCGAAAGTAACGCTTTCCTGGATGGGTTCGTAGGTGTTGGGATTGAACGAACGCGCAAACACAATTGGGCTAAAAATAGCCGCCGGGTTGGGCGTCACCTGGCTCTCAAACTCCAACTCCACGGCCAGCGGGATGTATGGCGTGGGTGTAATGGTCGGCGTATCAGTCACCGAGGGTGTGTCAGTGATGGTAGGGGTCAGGGTAATCGTTGGCGTCAGCGTAATGGTCGGGGAAAGCGTAATCGTTGGGGAGAGCGTGGGGGTTGGCGAAGGATCGTAAAAGGTATAGGCCACCGGTTCACCAAAACGCCCCATCAGGTAAGCCAGCAAGGCCAGCCCAACACCAGAGACGATCATCTGCCAGCCGCGCGCCATGCGCTTCTGACGTAACTGGAAGTACATGAGTTTGCGCCCCGAGCGAATGGACTGCACCCCAATCCAAAAACTCAATAATGCGCCAATCACGGCCATGAAGATGGCAGCCTGAATACCTGCTTTTACATCCATTAGGAGAAATTATACCCGTAACCTGTTTATAATAAAGCCATGACCGAACTCATCCTGCTCAAACTTGGCGGCTCACTCATCACCGACAAGACCATAGATTATACGCCGCGCCTCGATAAACTGGCCGACCTGGCTGCGCAAATTGCTTCCGCCAAACAGACCCGGCCAGGGCTGTCCCTCGTTTTGGGACACGGTTCTGGTTCTTTTGGGCACGTGGCCGCCAAAAAACACCGCACCCGCGACGGCCTGCCCGCCCAGGCAACGTCGCAAGCCTATTGGAGCGGATTTGCCGAAGTATGGTTCCAGGCTTCAGCCCTGAACCGTTTTGTGATGGAAGCCTTACACCAGGCAGGAGTGCCGTCGCTGGCGCTGGCTCCCGTTTCGGCGGTCACCGCCAGCAACGGCAGGGTCGCACACTGGAACCTGGCCCCCATAAAAGCGGCGCTGGCCGCCGGGATGGTGCCGGTTGTGTATGGCGATGTCATCTTTGACGAACAGCGCGGCGGAACCATCCTTTCGACCGAGGACCTGTTCGAACACCTGGCGCGCCAATTACAGCCGACGCGCATTTTGCTGGCGGGTCTCGAAGGGGCTGTCTGGGCCGATTTCCCGGAACGCAAGCAACGGGTAGAAGTCATCTCCCCCGCCACGTTTGACCACATCCGCGCCGGGGTGGGCGCATCGCACGGGGCCGATGTCACCGGCGGGATGGAATCCAAAGTGCGGCAAATGCTCGACCTGGCGAATGAGATTCCCGGTTTAACCGCGCAAATCTTCTCGGGCGAAGAGCCGGGCAACCTGCAAAAAGCGCTGGCCGGTGAAAATTTAGGAACCCTGATCGTTGGAAACGGCCGCTAGGCCGTTTTTTTATGACAAAAGTGTGACAAAAGTTTATTGCCAAGTTCGTGAAATTTTTCCATAATAGAAGAGCATCTTCATCCAAAGGAGAATTTATGCCCCGAAATTTCAGTCCCACCCCGTTAAAGCTCTTGAACCCGGTGCCGTCTGACATCGAAATTGCCCAGGCCGGCACGCTCAAACCCATCACCCAGATTGCGGAGGAGTTGGGGATTCAGCACGAAGAGCTGGAACTGTTTGGCCCGTACAAGGCCAAAATTAAGCTCGAAATTTTGGAACGCCTGAAAGACCGCCCGGACGGCAAATACATCGATGTGACCGCCATCACCCCCACCCCGCTCGGCGAGGGAAAAACCACCACAACCGTAGGCCTGAGCCAGGCCCTGGGCGCACACCTTGGCAAGAACGTCATGACCGTCATCCGCCAACCCTCCCAGGGGCCGACCTTCGGCATCAAGGGTGGTGCGGCAGGCGGCGGTTACAGCCAGATCATCCCGATGGAAGATTTCAACCTGCACCTGACCGGCGACATTCACGCCATCACCGCTGCGCACAACCTGTGCTCGGCTGCGCTGGATGCCCGCATGATGCACGAAAAGAACACCCCCGATGATGGCAAACTTTTTGACGCCCTGTGCCCACCCAACAAAAAAGGCGAACGCAAATTCTCGCCATCTATGCTGCGCCGCCTAAAGAAACTCGGCATCGAAAAGACCGATCCAAACGACCTGACCCCCGAAGAACGCTCGCGTTTTGCCCGCCTCGATATTGACCCAAACGGCGTACAATGGCGGCGCGTGGTCGATGTTAACGACCGCTTCTTGCGCGAGATTATGGTTGGCCTGGGTAAAGAAGAACTCGGCCACGAACACAAATCCGGTTACGACATCACCGTCGCATCTGAAATCATGGCTATCCTGGCCCTGACCACCGGCCTGGCCGATATGCGCGACCGCCTCGGCCGCATGGTGGTGGCTGTCAACACCCGCGGCGAAGCCGTCACCGCCGAAGACCTGGGCGTGGCTGGTGCGCTCACCGTGCTGATGAAGGATGCCATCAAACCCAACCTGATGCAGACCCTCGAAGGCACCCCGGCCATTGTTCACGCCGGACCCTTCGCCAACATCGCCCACGGACAAAGCTCCATCATCGCCGATAAGATCGCCCTCAAACTATCCGATTACGTCGTGACCGAATCGGGCTTCGGCGCAGATATTGGCATGGAAAAGTTCATGGACATCAAGTGCCGTTATTCTGGCCTGACCCCGCATGTGGTGGTACTGGTAGCCACCGTGCGCGCGCTCAAGATGCACGGCGGCGGCCCCAAAGTCGTGGCGGGCAAACCCCTGGCCCCCGAATACACCGACGAGAATCTCGAGCTGCTCCAAAAGGGGCTGCCCAACATGGTCCAGCACATTGAGAACGCGCTCAAATATGGTGTCAACGTGGTGGTTGCCGTCAACTCCTTTGCCAACGACACCCCGGCCGAAGTTGAACTGGTTCGCAAGGCCGCGCTCGAAGCAGGCGCCATGGATGCGGTCGTCTCCCGTCACTGGATGGAAGGCGGCAAGGGCGCCATTGCGCTGGCCGAAGCAGTTGTAAAAGCCTGCGAACAGCCCAGCAACTTCAAGTTCCTCTACCCGCTCAACATTTCGGTCAAAGAAAAAATCGAAACCATCGCCCGCGAAATCTACCGCGCCGACGGCGTCGATTACACCCCCGAAGCCGAAGCCAAGATTGAGCAGTTCACCAAACTCGGCTTTGGCGACCTGCCGCTGTGCATGGCCAAAACCCACCTTTCCTTCACCGACAAAGCCGACCAAAAAGGCGCGCCGCGTGGCTTCCGCGTCACCATCAGCGACATCCGCGCCAGCGTGGGCGCGGGCTTCCTCTACCCGCTGCTGGGAACGATGCGCACCATGCCCGGCCTGCCCACCCGCCCGGTCTTCTACGATGTCGATCTCGACCTCGAAACCGGAAAAGTAGTCGGGTTGTTCTAACCCATCCCATCAAAAAGGGGCGAACCAGCCGGTTCGCCCCTTTTTCATCTACCCACACAAAGGCTTAATAATTTCTTCAAACTCGCTGGCCTCTGTCACCCCAAACCAGCGATACACAATCGCATCTGCCGCGTCGAGCAGCACAAACTCCGGCGACCCAATCGGCCCCACCAGGCGGTGCCAGCTGCTCTCCTTGTGATAATTGACCCGTTCCCAGGTCAGGCAGCCGCGATACTGCTTCATTAGCCTGTTCACGACAGGCTCCATGGTGCGGCAATCCACTCAGGTAACTGCAAAAAACTCCACAAAAGTCAGCTTACCCCTCAAAACAGGCAACGTAGCAATCGCAGTCGGTTGGGGTGTTTGTGTAGGGGGAACATCGGTCGCCAAAATTGGCGTGGGCGCAACCAGCGTTGGGGTTGCGGGGGCAGCACAAGCCGCAAGCACAAATACCAGTAAAAAAGCAAACACTCTACCCATAAAATCTCCTCTGAACAGTCCTATTTTATCAATTAAAATCGGGGGATGGATACCCCCGCCCCGACCATTTCCCGTGCCCTGGCCCAACTCCACAGCGGAGAACTGCGCCCCGACTCACTCACCGCAGCCTGTCTCGCCGCTATCGAGGCCAAAAACCCCACCCTGAATGCCTTTGCCGTCGTCACATCCCCCACGCATTGGGCCACCGCCGGGGAACTGGCAAACATTCCCATCGCCATCAAAGACCTCATCGATGTAGCCGGGCTGCCCTCGGCGGCAGGCTCGCCAAAGTTTTTTGGGCACGAACCGGCCCTAAAAGACGCCTTCGTGGTTGAAAAACTCAGAAGCGCCGGGGCCAGCCTGGTCGGAAAAACCAACACCCACGAAATCGCCCTCGGCATCACCGGCATCAACCCGCATACAGGCCCCGTTTTCAACCCCCACGACCCGCTTCGCATCACCGGCGGCTCTTCCAGCGGCAGCGCCACCGCTGTCGCCAGCGGCATGGCCCTGGGTGCGCTGGGCACCGACACTGGCGGCTCCATCCGCATCCCCTCGGCTTTATGCGGCGTTGTGGGGCTAAAACCCACTTTTGGGCGGGTCAGCACCCGCGGCGTGCTGCCGCTTTCGTGGAATCTCGACCATGTTGGGCCCATTGCCAATACCGCGCAAGATGCCGCACGGCTGTACCAGGCCATCGCCGGGTACGATCCCCAGGACCCCGCCAGCATCAACCGCCCGGTCGAAGATACCCTGGCGGCCATCGCCGCAGGCGTTCGCGGCTGGCGCATTGCACTGGCCGCCGGGAACTACATCGAAGACATAGAACCCGAAGTGCTGGCGGCTGTGCGCGCCGCGGCACAAGTCTTCCTCGCCCTGGGCGCCAACGTGATTGAAGTTGAAATCCCGCGCCTGCGCGAAGCCGCCCAGGCCAACAGCACCATGGTCGTGGCCGATGCCGCTGCCTTCCATCGCCAGCGCCTGGCCGAACATCCCGAATGGTTTGGCGCAGACGTGCGCGAACGCCTGGAACGCGGCCGGGCGCTCAACTCCACCGAATACAGCCTGGCGCGCCGCACCCAGACCGAAATGAAACGCTATTTCGATTTGTTCTTTGCAGAATATGACCTGCTGCTGCTACCCACCACCGCCGCCGTCGCCGCCCATATCGAAGGACTCGATTCGGCTGCTTATGCCCCGCAACTGACCCGCTTTACCGCGCCCTTCAACCTCACCGGCCTCCCGGCGCTTTCGCTGCCCTGCGGCAACTCATCAGACGGGATGCCGATTGGGTTGCAACTGGTCGGCCAGGCGTGGGCAGAGTCAAAAGTGCTGCGGGCAGCGCATGCTTACGAAACGGCTACCCAAAAATAACCCGTCGTATCGTTTCTATACCAGCTACAAACGCGGCCAGACCTCGGCGCTAAACTGTTGCAGTGAAACAACCCGATAATCGGCCAGCACAAAACGGGGATCGGACTGCAAACCATGACCGGGGACGGCCAGGCATTTCATCTGCGCGGCTTTGGCCGCCAGCAACCCGTTAATCGAATCTTCCACCGCCAGGCAGGATTCAGGAGCCACGCCCAGCGCCGAGGCCGCATCCAGGTAAACCCCCGGGTGCGGCTTGCTGTACCCGCTCACTTCAGAAGAAGACACCACCTGGAAATAGCGCCGCAGGTTGTGGGTTTCGAGCGCAGCCTCAATCAGGTTCAGGTGCGAGGAAGATGCCAGCCCAATTTTTAAACCCTGCTGCGCCACAAAATGGATAGTATCGGCCGCGCCTGGCAACAATTCGCTACGCTCACAAATAGCCTGGATGACATAATCGTTCATCTGCATCGCCAGGGTATCGGTATCTGGGGGGAAATCCCAGGGGTGACGCTCGTGCCAGTAGCGCGTCACTTTATCGATGCGCATCCCGGCCGTCGCCAGGCAATCGGCATCGCTCAATTCCAAACCTACTTTTTTGAAAAAGATTTTCTCGGCTTCGTACCAAAACGGTTCAGAGTCGATCAACAGACCATCGAGGTCAAAAATAATCGCTTGCGGTTTCAAAGGAGCTCCTCAGTGCGGGAAATTTCCGCCCGATTGTACTCCACTTCACCCTATCGAGCGTTTTTGATCTCCTCGACCGCATCCGGGTTGACCAGCGAAGACGTATCACCCGGCTCCTGGCCCAGGTAAGCCGCGCGGATCATGCGCCGCATCACTTTGGCATTACGCGTCTTGGGCAGGTCACGCACAAAAAGGATGGCCCTGGGCGCCAAAGCCTTGCCCATTTCGCCAATCACCCATTCACGCAACTCAGCGCGAATTTTATCGATGCGTTTTTCCGCTTCGGCATCCGCTGCCCAATCCGCGCGCAAGACAACAAACAGCACCAGCTCGCTGCCTTTCACATCATGCGGCACACCAATCGCCGCCGACTCGACCACAGCCGGGTGCCGTACCAGGATCGATTCCACCTCGGCCGGGCCCAGGCGTTTTCCCGCAATCTTGATGGTGTCATCGGAACGACCCAGGATGTACCATAATCCATCGTTATCAATGGCAGCAAAATCACCATGCACCCAGGTGTTTTCCCAGCGGCTCCAATAAGTATCGAGATACCGCTGCCGGTCCTGCCAAAACCCGCGCGTCATCCCAATCCACGGGGCCTTAATCACCAGTTCCCCTACCGCATTGCGCAGCGGACGGCCGGTTTCATCGAACACATCGGCGGCGATGCCCGGGCATGGCGCAGAAAAAGCACACGGTTTAAGCGGCAGTAACGGATTGCCCATCACGATCCCGCCGCTAATCTCCGTCCCACCCGAATAGTTGATGATCGGCACCTGCGACCGGCCAACCCTGTGGAACAGCCACTTCCACGGTTCAGGGTTCCACGGCTCCCCGGTAGAGGCAAAAAAGCGCAGCGAGGACAGGTTGTGCCGCTCAAACAGGTCGCCGTGCGGGATCAAAGAGCGGATCAAGGTCGGTGAAACACCCATCTGTGAAATCTTGTGGCTCTCCACCAGTTGCCACAAACGGTCGGGCGCCGGAAAATCTGGCGCGCCATCGTACAAGAACATTGTCGCACCTAACAGCAGCGTACCAAATACCAGCCACGGCCCCATCATCCAGCCCATATCGGTCATCCAGTAAAACACATCGCCGGGCTGCACGTCCGTACCAAAAGCCATATCTTGCGCCGCTTTTACCGGGAAACCGCAATGGGTGTGAACCGCCCCTTTGGGCTTGCCAGTCGTGCCAGACGTGTAAATCAGCATCAACAAATCTTCGGCCGAGGTGCTTTCGGTCGCCGCCTCGACCGGCTGCGGGTCAATGAGTTCGCTCCACCAGTGGTCACGGCCAGGGGTCATGGAAACCGCCTGGGCGGTGCGCTTCAGCACAATCATATGCTCCAGGGTTGGGATTTGAAGCGCCACTTCATCGGCAATGCTCTTCATCTCAACCGCTTTGCCACGCCGGAACGCGCCATCGGCGGTGAAAAGCGCTTTGGCCCCGGCATCGTTCATGCGCGAAACCACCGCCCCGGCACCATAGCCGCTAAAGAGCGGCAGAATTACCGCCCCAATTTTAGCAATTGCCAGCAACGCCACCACAATCTCGGGCGTCATCGGCATAAACAACCCAATGGCATCTCCTTTGCCAAGCCCCAGCGTGCGCAGCGCGTTGGCAGTTTTGCCAACCTGCTGGTTTAACTCAGCATACGTCAACGAACGAGTTAAGCCCTCCTCGCCCTCCCAGGTGAGAGCCGGTTGATCACGGGTTGGCTCCGCCTGCCATTTGTCAACACAGTTATGGACGATATTCATGCGCCCATCCACACACCAGGCCGGGAGTTGGATGCCTCCTGAAAGGTCAACCACTTGCGAATACGGCGCGTAAAAGCGTATATCGAGATACTCGAGCACGGCAGCCGTAAACCAGGCCACATCTTGTGTGGAACGGCGCAGCAGCTCTTCAAAAGACACAATCCCGTGACGACGCATAAAAGCGGTCAGGCGGGCATGTTCAATCTGTGCGGGGGTGGGGCGCCAGACAATCTCGCCGCCAAAATCAAATTGCTCGGTCATGGAAAAGCCTCCTCGCTTGGGATAGATAAATTATACGAGGTCACACAAGCCCAAAAATCAATACGATTTTGTTGTGATTCGATAAAACCAACCCGATTAAAATTTCCACAATGTTAGGTTTGGGGCTTTCTTCTTCATTTGCTTCACTGCTTACAGCCGGGGAGATGCAGACGCGTATCGATCAAGCCATCGAAGAGCGCTTCACCGGGCTGGTAAAAGTGATTCTACCGCCAGATAAGGATGTCACCCTGTTTATCTCTGAGGGCGCGGTTCACCTTGCCCATGTGCAAGACACCCAGGGCCGCCGTTTCCATCCCGGCGAGGAATGGCGCAACCGGCTGACCATTCAGGGTATTGGCCGCTTCTTCATGCAACAGACCCCGGCGCGCGCCCTGCTTTACCAGAAAGTATCCATCGAATGCCAGCGTTTTGGCTCCAAGAAAGAAATCAGCACAGGCGACCTTGCCAGCCTCTTCCAATCCTTCGACAAACGTGAAAAAGCCACCCTGCTCCATGCCGGTTGGAACAATGCCGAAGCCTTTATCATGCTGCCTGGCATTTCCGCCATTCCACGGCGCGCCATCCTGGTCGCTGAGAACCCTGCCCAGGACGAAACCGCCTTCACACGCATCCAGGGGTGGCCCGAAACCACCTGCACCGTCACCTCTTATGAATGCAATCCTGAGATCGAATCGGCCGCAGAATTGCACCTAAACCTGCTCTTTGAACGCATCAGCAACCACCTTTTGGCCCAATATGGCTACCTGACCGGGGTGGTGATGGTTCGCTCGGCCGTGCGCAGCCTGATGGTGTACGCTGCCCAAAACGGCTGGGACCTGCACAACAATTCCTACAAAATCAGCGACACTACGCTCTTCCCATCATGCAAGCTGGCCGGGCTGGCCTATCGCCAGATCCTCGACTTCCTCAGCGGACAACTCCGCCAGGTGGTTGGGGCCAGCCTGGTTGACTCAATCAAACGCCAATCGACCGAAACCCTCAGCCCTTTTTACCAGAGCCTTGCCAATGAGTATCACCTTGTCCAAGATTGAGACCACGATCCGCTCTTTTGTCCCCAGCAAAAACCAGATTGTGCTGGCCTGGTGGATTTATGCCATCGGCAGCCTGAGCGCCTACATTTGGTCGGCCAGCAGCCAGGTTTTCGACGAAAACAGCGGCAGGTTGGTTAGCAATGCCCTCACCCTGCTGGCCGCCTGGATGTGCGCAGTCCCTCTCACCCTGCACTTGCGTTACTACCACCCCACCGAAAGACCACGCCGCGTATGGCTCTATTTTGCCGCCGGTCTATGGGCCTGGACATTGGGTGAATTCAGCTGGGCGGTACTCAACTCTATCTTTATCGAAGTTCCTGGCTTCACCCTCGCCGACCTCTTCTGGCTCATCGGCTACGGCTTCCTGACCGCTTCGCTGGCCTACCAATACAGCCTGATCAACTTTGACCGCTCAAACCGCCCGCTGGCATGGGCCTTGGTCGCCTGGGTTGCCACAATCGCCTTTTCAATCGGGATGGCCCTGCTCATTCCTCAATCTGACCTGCTGACCGATACCAGCCTCTACTTTTACCCGGTTGCCGATCTTATGCTGTGTGGAGCCGCCCTGGTGCTGCTGGTGCGCTTCCGCATGGGTGCTGTCACCCGGCCCTGGTTAAGCCTGTTCATCTTCATCCTTTCAGACACCCTGTACGCGCTGGCCACCTCCTCGGGCAATTATCAATGGATGGCCATGAACGACAGCGTCACCTTATGGATTGACACCATTTACATTGTGGCCTACCTGGCCATGAGCTGGGGTGTCCTGCACCAATACCTGCTCTACCGCACCGCCGCCAAACCCTAAAAAAACGCTCCCGGCTAGGGAGCGTTTTTCTTTTGCACACAGGCCAGGAGCGCCTGGACTATTTCATTGGGAGCATCGTTTGTCAGGGCCAGGACCGGCACCCCAGGCAACACAAAAACATCGCGGGCAGGGCCAACCTTCCAGTGTCGTGGCAGCACCCCAACCGCATCTTTTTCAACGTTCAGGGTATCTGCCATTTGCTGCGGATTAGCGGCCAGCCGCGCCAGGGAGCTGATTCCGCTCCCATTCATCAACTGACGCTCAAAAACATCCTGAACATCCTCACCGGAAGCGTACACCCAGACCTGAACCCCGGCCTGCCCCTGGGCAAATAACGCGCGCGCCTGCTCTTCCGTCAGGTTTTGAACCGGGCTCTCACGATGCGTGACGACCAACAATTCCTCGCTCCCAAGCTGATACGCCAGGGAGGACAGGTTCTCCGGTTCGCCCACCCGTAAACGGATCTCGGCCTCGGCCGGGGAAACCACCAAACGGACAACCACCGCCGCCTGTTCTGCGCAACCGTACAAGTCGGGCAGCCACGGCTGGGTTGCGGCTGAAGCATATACGCTAACCACCTGAGGGGTTGCGGTTTCTGGTGAAGCCACCGGGCTTGCACAGGCTGACAGCAACAGCACAACAGCCAAAAACAGG
This sequence comes from uncultured Anaerolinea sp., assembly GCA_964562145.1. GTDB lineage: Bacteria > Chloroflexota > Anaerolineae > Anaerolineales > Villigracilaceae > UBA5195. The sequence goes on from CAZLSP010000002.1 coordinate 124,918, forward strand.
GATTTTTTCATCGCTTCAGACTCCACGCATAGAACCCGCCCGCCAGGAGTAACGTAATCACCAGCGTCCAGGCCGAAAACAAACCCGAAGGAGCCAGCATCACCGGCAACGCGCCAAGCGTAACCCCAACCCCCAGGGTAAGCGAAGCAGCAAAAGCCGGGGTCGTGGGCAAGAGCCGCCCACTGGCTGCCAGGCTCAGGCCGGTGAGAGCCTGCAAGAAAAAGATCCCCGCCAGCCCGGCCGGTTCACTCTGTGAGGCAAAAAGCAGCAACGCCAGGGCAAAAGTCAGTGTTAGCAGGGCAAAACGTCGCCAGCCCAGCCGGTCAGAAGCCAGGCCACCCAACAGCTTCCCGGCCCCGGCCGCCAGTGCCACCCACAACGCCAGCCCCTGGGCAGAAAGCCGGGCGTCACTCTCATTCCACACATAAGAACGCAATGCCCCGGCGACCAGCAACGCCAGCAAGGGCAATAAATCTGTCAGGTTGGGCCAGGCTGGCGCAGATACCTGCACAGGCCGAATGCGAACCCGCCAAAGCACCAGGGCCAGGGCAACCAACAGGGCCACCAGGATGGAAAGCGCCAGGCTGGAATGTTCCGCCTGTGAACCAAGCGCCAGCCCCACCACCCCAAAAGCCGCAAAAATGCCCGGTCCGCTGGCCTGCCCGGGTGTGGCCGTGAGGGACAGGCTGCCAGCGCCAGTATGCAGCAAAGCCGAACCAACCCCGGCCAGCACCAAACCCAGGGCCGGATAAAGCCCGGAAACGGCGAGACCGGCAGAAGCCAGGAGTAATCCGAGGGCGGCCCCGCTGCGAGGTTGGTTCAGGCGGTCGAGGGCGAAACCGGCGAGGGGCTGGCATCCAAACGCCAATCCATTGTACAAAAGCACCAACAACCCGGCGTTGGAAACCGAGCCCAGCAGCACCTGTGTCACCAGGTATCCGGCAGCGGCATCTGCAACGCCATGCGCAAGTCCGAGAAAGAGTGGCAAAAAGTTCACAGGCTGGGACCGTTTGGGAAAAGCACAGCGGCAAAAAAGCCGGGCTTACTGCACAAACAACATCACAATCCCGAGCAGGGCACAGTAGACGGCAAAGACATACAAAGAGCGCTTTCCCAGGTAGCTGATTAGCCAGCGAATGGCAAACCAGCCCACCACGGCCGCTGTAACAAACCCAACGGCCAGCAAAGGCAAGAAATCGGCCAGGTTGGGCATTTGCAGCACGTCCAGCATTTCATAGCCACCGGCGGCCAGCATTACCGGGACCGACATCAGGAAGGCGAAGCGCGCCGCCGAGGAACGGTCGAAGCCGCGAAACAGGCCGCCGCTGATGGTGGTCCCACTGCGTGAAGCGCCAGGGAAAACGGCGATAACCTGGAACAAGCCAATGACCAAAGCATCCAGCCAGGTCATAGAGGCCAGGGTGCGCTGCTTTTTAGTGAGCCATTCGGCCAGGGTCAACAAGATAGCGGCGGAAAAAAGGCGAATGGTGGCTTCCAGCATCGGCTGGCGAAAAAGCGCTTCGACAGCATCTTTAAGCAGGTAACCGGCCAGTAAGGCCGGGAGGGTCGCCACCACAATATAAATACCCAGGTTTCGGTCGGGCGACGGCTGGCGAAAATTGAGGGTCGCCCTGGCGATGTTAAGCAGGTCTTTCCAATAAAAGATAAACAGGGAAACCAGCGTTCCCAATTGGACGATGACCAGGAAGGAGAACATGGCATCGTCGGCGGGGATACCGAGCAAACCCTGCGCAATAAGCAAATGGGCGGTGGAGGATACCGGGATGAACTCGGTCAAACCCTGAATGATGCCAAGCAAAAAAGCGTGAAGGAGCGTCATGGTAGTGGGGAAATCCTTTCAGGAGAGGCTTCGATTAAGGAGTAGCGGGTTTTTGCCTTTTGGCATTGTTGTCCCAGACCGCCAGCATCGCGGCCGATTTTTCCACAAATGTCCCATCGGCAACCGCAACGCGGATTTGTTCCATCAGCCGGATTAAAGCCCGCAGGTTGTGAATCGAGATCAGCGTTCCTGCCAGCAGTTCTTTGGCCACAATCAGGTGGCGAATATAGGCGCGCGTAAAAGTGCGGCAAGTGTAACAGTCACAGGTCTCATCAATCGGGCGCGCGTCACGGGCATAGGTGGCGTTCATCATATTAAGACGCCCTTCGGGGCTGAAAGCGGCATGGTGACGGGCCAGGCGCGTGGGCAGGACACAGTCAAAAATATCGACTCCGCGCAAGACTCCATTAATCAAGTCTTCGGGGGTGCCAACCCCCATCAGGTAGCGCGGTTTATGCTCGGGCAGCAGCAGTGTAACCACCTCGAGGGTGCGATGCATCTCATCCTTGGTCTCGCCCACCGACAACCCACCGATAGCAATCCCCGGGAAAGGCAGCGAGGCAATGAACTCCGCCGATTGGGCGCGCAAATCGGGGTTGACGCCACCCTGCACGATGCCAAACAGGGCCTGGTCAGGGCGGGCATGGGCTTTTAGTGAGCGCTCGGCCCAACGGTGGGTTCGTTCCATCGCTTTTTTGATGTAGGCGTGGTCGTTGGGGTCGGCGCATTCGTCGAAAGCCATGATGATATCGGCCCCCAGGTTGTTCTGGATCTGGATCGAGCGCTCAGGGGTGAAGCGATGCAGCGAGCCATCAATATGACTCTTGAAAGTCACCCCGTCTTCGTCAATTTTGCGCGTCTCTGATAACGAAAAAACCTGGAAGCCACCTGAATCGGTCAGCATGGGGTTGGGCCATTGCATAAAGTTATGCAGCCCGCCCATTTCGCGCACCAGCTCGTCGCCAGGACGCAGGTACAGGTGGTAGGTGTTAGAAAGCACCAGCGAGGCATGGATGCCCTTAAGATGCTCGGGGGTGAGGGTTTTAACCGTCGCCTGGGTGCCGACCGGGGCAAAGACTGGCGTCTGTAAGGCGCCATGCGGAGTCTGGAAGACGCCGGTGCGGGCGCTCCCGTTTTTGGAAGTGATCGAAAATTCAAACATGGGCAGCATTATACCCGTGGTTATGAAGCCCGGTTTTTTCGCCAGCGCTTCCAGCCCAAAATACCCACCGCCAAAACAACGACCAATAACAACAGGCAGCACAGGCTGACAACAGCGATGATCACCAGGCCCGAAAGGTTGGATTGAACAAACTGTCCCTCCACCAACAGGTCTGCTTCTCGCACCTCGACGGTGTAAACGGCGTTGAACCCATCCGTTTTGAAGACATTGCTCTTGCGAATTTTGCCATCAGTAAATTCGACTTCGATGCGATGGTAATCACTAAACCCATACGCAAGCGCCTGGCAGGTTTGGGGCTCGCAATATAGCCCTTGCGGACCCAAGTCTTCTAATTCGCGGGCATCACTGCAATCCGGCTGGTCGCATTCATACAATCGCCCGGTGATAATCTCAATCGCTTCCCCATCAAACTTTTGCACAAAATTAAAAACCATTGTCGGCTTGGGACCAACATCGGCGGCGGCATGGCGCATGGGCAACCCGGCCACCAAAAGAATCAGGATAGTGACAAAAAACCATTGTTTTGCGCGCATCATTACTCCCTCCAAAAGTGATTTGCTTAAGTATAGCACCTGCGCCAGCCAGGCTATAACGGCAAGAGCCAGCCCGCCCCAAAGCTGGCCAGGTTCATCACCAGGCTTAACCCCAGCGCCTCGCGCCACACCAGCCGATTCACCGGCACCCGCCACAGCAGCAGCCCCTCCAAGAACCAGATCAAAACTTCGGCAACCAGTAACACCCCCAGGTAATGTTGATAAAACAAACTCAAAACCAGCCAGAGCAGCCCCTGTGTCAACAGGCTGCCCAGGCTGGCTGTCAGCAAAATACTCACCAGCGGCTTGCGCTGCCAGTGCGCGTACCCGGTCACAACCAGGCCTTCGATGAACAGGGTCAATACAAGGGTATACAACATCCGCTAAAATGGAGGCGGCTACCCGTCTTCAATCTCAGCATCCACCGGGCGGTGCGGATCCACCCGGAAGAGTTTGAATCCCCACTGCACCGCGGTTCCAATTAACAGGGCAAAGACCAGCGTCCCAATCCCGGCCGGGCCACCCAGCAACCAGCCAATCGTGACCACCGTCACCTCGATACTGCCGCGTGCCGCGCGAATACTCCAGCCGGTCTTGCGTTTGATTGCCAGCATCAGCGTATCACGCGGGCCTGCGCCCGCATCCACCCCAATATAGATGGCGCTAGCCGCTCCCATAATGGCAATGGCCCCCAACAACATCCCAAACTGCAGCGGCAGGTTCCCGCTCACCGAGGGAATCAGCCACAAAGCCAGGTCTTCCCACGGCCCAATGCTCAAGATGTTGGCCAGCGTCCCCCAACCAATACGTTCCCGCAAAATCAGCGCCCCCGAAAGAACGACGAAACCCATCAGGACGGTCATGGTTCCGGGGGTAATCCCCAAAATCTTCGACAAAGCCACCTCCAGGACCGCCCAGGCACTGGTGCCCAGGTTCGCCCGAATCATGATGGCAATGGCAAGTCCGAACAATCCTAACCCAATCTCAATCACCACCAGGTCACGGATAAAAGTTTTCCACCGAATTGGCTTTAGCATACGCTCCTTTGTCTACGATCTGTCTATGCAACTTGGGTATTATATAGTCAATCATACGTAGCAAGGAGCCACACCGGGCGGAAACAGGCTCCTGCGGGATGCAAAAATTAAATTTATCGGGTTTGCCTGCACCTTGGGGAGATAAACAGGCGCCCATCGCCATTATTCTTCGTGGACAGGGGCCCACGAGCAAAAGCCGGGGTACTGGAAGGGGGTCTTCCGTTTCCGGCTTTTGTTATTTAACTGCTTGCCCAGCTTTGCTATCAAAGTTGCTTCTTAATGCTGTCACGCAAGTCAAACGCGCGCCCGATCACAATTCCAAGCACCATCAAAATCAACAGCGCGGCTCCGGCACAGGGCAGCGCCCACGGTGAAACCCAATAACGCGGCAACACCGCCAGCAAAATCCCGCCTGCAACCAGACCGAACAGGCCACCGCGCCAAATATGCGGAATAACTGCCCACATTTGCGCCAGGGACAGGATTTTGTCGCGCCTGCGCTCGCGGTCGGCCGCAAACTCGTTAAACTTGCGGTTTTTGATATGCGGGTCACGCGTTGAAAGCTGCCTTTCGCGCAGCTTCATTAAACGCTCTTGTTCCGGGTTAGGTTTATCGGCCATCAAAGCCTCCTCATCCTAGTATAACCATTCTTGCGCAAAACCCAAACGATAGAAGCTTACCCCACCCGCCACAGGCAGTTATGATACACTCGGCGCATGCCACAGTTGCTTGAAATCCACCAAAACGGACTGACCCTGTCCACAGACCCGGCCCGCCTGGACCTGGACGCCATCACCGACATGCTCGCACGCGCTTACTGGGCCCAGGGTCGCCCACGCAGCCGCATCGAGCGCGCGGTACAAAATTCGCTGGTCTTTGGCATTTATGATGGTACGCGCATGGTCGGCCTGGCGCGTGTGATTAGCGATTACGCCACCTTTGCCTACCTGTGCGACGTCTTTATCCACGAAGAGTATCGCGGCCGCGGGCTGGGCAAATGGTTGATGCAAGCGATTACCGGCCATCCAGACCTGCAAAACTTGCGCCGCTGGACGCTGGCAACCCGCGATGCGCATGGCCTATACGAAAAATTTGGCTTTGGCCCACTAGCCAACCCACCGGCGTGGATGGAAATATTCAACCCGACCTACCCTGAAAACGAATGAACTCAATCTTTCTCAAACCCGGGCGTGAAAAATCGTTACTGCGCCGCCACCCGTGGGTCTTCTCAGGCGCAATAGACAAAGTCACCGGCAACCCGCAAAGCGGCGAAACGGTGGATGTGCTCGATTCAAATCGGCAGTTTTTGGCACGCGCAGCCTACTCGCCCTCTTCGCAGATCCGCGCCAGGGTGTGGACTTTTAACCCGGATGAAAACCTGGATGCGGACTTTTTTCGCCGCCGAATCGTATCTGCCCTCGAAAAACGCACCGCCCTGGGGCTGCCCACCGTTACAGATGCGCTGCGCCTGCTCCATGCAGAATCGGATGGGCTGCCTGGCCTGATTGTAGACCGTTATGGTGAAACGCTGGTGTTGCAATCGCTGACCGCTGGCTCGGAGTTTTGGCGCGAAACCCTGGCCGACCTGCTGCTGGAAATAACCGGCTGCTCTACAATCTACGAGCGTTCAGATGCCGATGTGCGCGAATTGGAAGGACTCGCTCCGCGAAATGGATTATTGCGCGGCAGCCTGACCTCCCCAAGCCTGCAAATTACCGAGTATGGGCTTAAGTTCCTCGTCAATATCGAAACCGGCCATAAGACCGGTTTTTACCTCGACCAGCGGTCCAACCGCAAACGGGTGGGCGAACTGGCCCGTGGGCGTGATGTGCTAAATTGTTTTTGCTATACGGGTGGGTTTAGTGTCCACGCCGCAGCCGGGGGGGCGAAATCGGTGCTATCGGTCGATACCAGCGGTGACGCGCTGGCCCTGGGGCGTGAAAACATTGCCTTAAACGGCATTCAAGCTGAAAGCCTGGACTGGTCGGATGCGGATGTGTTCACAGCCCTGAGAAAGTTCCGCGACCAGAATCGCTCCTGGGACCTGATCGTCCTCGATCCCCCGAAATTTGCGCCAACGGCCGCCCAGGCCGAAAAAGCGGCACGCGGATATAAAGATATTAACCGGCTGGCGTTTAAGCTGCTGCGCCCGGGGGGCATCCTGGCAACATTCTCTTGCTCGGGCGGTATCGACGCGGGTCTGTTCCAGAAGATTGTGGCCAGCGCAGCGCTGGATGCCGGGGTGGAGGCCCAAATTGTGGAAACATTAACCCAGGGGCCAGATCACCCGGTTTCAATCCACTTCCCCGAAGGGGCCTATTTGAAGGGCCTGGTGTGTGTAAAAGGGTAAACGGATTTTTAGATAAGCGGATTTTTGGGTGAGCGGATTCTCAGATAAGCGGATTCCTAAGTGAACGGATTCTATCGGTAAGCGGATTCTGAAGCGGAAAAACGAATGCTGGAAACTGTGCGATATTAAGGTTATGTATGCTACTCCTAAATTACCAAGATTTTCCCCTGAAAACCTTTGACAAGCTTCGCTATGCCGATACAGACCGGCAAGGGCACATCAACAACGCGGTTTTTTCAACTTTTCTCGAAACCGGGCGGGTCGAGGTTTTGTACAACCCAACGTTACCCATCCTGAGAGATGGTGCCAGTTTTGTGATTGTCTCGCTGAAGTTGGACTTCTTGAAAGAAATTATCTGGCCCGGCCAGGTAGAGATTGGGACTGGCCTATTAAAAATCGGCAATAGTTCGATGACCCTCTTCCAAAAGCTGTTCCAAAACGGAGCCTGTGTAGCAGAGGCTGAAACAGTTATTGTCCAGGTGGAGGATGTCACCCGGCAAAGCACGCCACTCTCAGAGCACGCCCGCCAAACCTTGCGCGGCTGGCTGCTTGAGCACGCTTCTTAAATCCTCCCACAATCCAGTTTCCTATTCGCCCTGGATCAATGCAAAGGTTACCCCCGAGGGCTCGTTAAACAGGGCAATCCAGGTACCAGGAGTTAGTTCGGCAGGCGGATCGACGATCAAGCCGCCGTGCGCCTTAATTTGCTCGGCAGTAGCCTGGATATCTTCGACCTGGATGTAAAGTGCCACAAAAGGTAATTTGGCGCGGCGCAGGGTGAAAATCCCGCCGCCCGAAATTGTGGGAGGTTGGTGGCGCAGCTTGAAAAACCCGGCTTTTTCATCAAAATCAATCTGCCACCCGAACACGGCGCGAAAAAAGTTGACAGTCTTCTCGGCATCATGGGTGGCGAGCTCCCACCAGACGATTGGGTTGGCTGGCATTTTTCCTCCTGAACTCTAAGCCAATAAAAAAGACCGGCTCACCGGTCTTTTTTCTGTCTAGTCGTCATCCCCCAACGCAGAGATGGCACGCAGCAGACCAAAAACCAGCAGGCCGACTTTGATGCCTTCTGCGGCAGAGATGGTACTCTCTCGTTCTTGCCGCACAGCGCGGCGATGCAACAGGCTGGCGGCAACGACACCGGCCAGCGCGCCAATCGCGGCCCCGGCGATCACTGTATTGAGTCTGGAGGGAGAGCGGAGTTCGATTTCTTCACCTTTGCGTGCCATATTATTCCTCGCGTTTGATGAACAGTTCCAGCCAGGCGCGGATGCTTAATACGGGCTGGATAATCTTATCGGTCCATTGGACAATCTTGGCATTCAGCCACAGGGCATACTCCTGCACCAGGCCGGTGTAGCGTGGCGTCACACCCAACAATTTGGACATGCCGTATACCAGCGCCGCCAGCACCGCCAGCAAGATGAGCGCCATTAACATGGAGGGCAGAATAAGCGAAATCAGGCCAATATCGGCCCACAGGCTTACCCCGGCATGATTGCCCACCGCCCCGTAAACAGCCAGGCCGGCAAAGACCAACCCGACCAGGATGACGAGCACAAGCGGCAGGATGATTTGCCGGTTTACATCGCGGCGATGTTTAACATAGGATTCTCGGTCTGGTTGGGGAACGGGGAGTTTATCCATAACTTTATTATAAAACAAAAGTAGGGGCGGCCCGCCTTTGCTGTGGTCGAATTTTCAGGAAATTGCTTGTACCTGAATAACTGGCCGTTCCAGCACCGGGCGGGTCGCCCCTGCCTTAAAAACTGTCTACTTGCGATTCATGGCATCCATTACGGCGACAGCCGCCACCTGGACGATGTCATTGACCTCGTCACCGGTTTGCAGGACATGAATGGGGGCGCCCATTCCAAGCAGGATCGGGCCAATGGCCTTGGCATTGCCCAGGCGGGCCAGCAATTTATAGGCTATATTGGCGCTTTCCAACGAGGGGAAGACCAACACATTGGCGTCTTTGACGGCGCTAAAGGGGAAGCGCTCGTCGATGATGTCGGTCACTACCGCTGTATCGGCCTGCATTTCGCCATCGATGACAAAATCGCACTTCTGCTTGGTCAATTCCACCGCCTTGCGCACTTTGTTCGACAGCGGGTGCGGGGTGGAACCAAAATTGGAGAAGGACAGGAAGGCTACACGCGGCTCGATCTCGAGCTTGCGGGCAAAATCCGCGGCCAGGCAGGCGATCTGGGCCAGGTCTTCAGCCGAGGGGTCGATGTTGACAGTCGCATCGGTGAAGAGATAGGTCTTATCTTCAACAATCATCAGATACACGCCCGCAGCGCGGGTCGTGCCAGGGGCGGTGTGATGAATCTCCAGCGCCGGGCGGATGACATCCGGGTATTCATAGGTCAACCCGGAGAGGAAGGCGTCCGCATCACCCATTTTGACCATCATGGGGCCAAGCACATTGGGTTCGTGGATAAACTTTTGAGCTTGTGAAAGGGTCAGGCCCTTGCGCTGGCGCAGGTGATAGTAAGCCTCGGCATATTTTTCGAGTTTCTCAAAGCGGGTCGGGTCAACGATCTCAGGCTTGAAGCCCAGGTTGAGAATCTTGATTTTTTCATTGATGATATCAGGGCGGCCAATCAGGATTGGGCGAGCGATACCTTCATCCACAATCTGCGAGGCAGCGCGAATGATCTTGGTCTCTTCACCTTCCCCAAAGAGCAGGCGTTTGGTGGCTTTGCTGGCGCGAGCCTTGTTCATAATGAAGTAGCGCACGCGCTGTCCGAGGCCCTGGCGGAATGCCAACTGCTCGCGGTATTCATCGATGTCAATTTTCTTGCGGGCTACGCCGGTTTCCATAGCCGCTTTGGCTACAGCCGGGGCTTCCCACAACAAAACACGCGGATCGAGCGGCTTGGGAATGATGTACTCGGTGCCTAATTTCATGCTATCGACACCATAAGCGCGCAACACCGAATCAGGCACATCTTCTTTGGTCAGTTTGTACAATGCCTGCGAAGCCGCAAACTTCATCTCTTCGTTAATGGCCCTGGCGCGCACATCCAAAGCGCCGCGGAAGATGAAGGGGAACCCAAGCACATTGTTGACCTGGTTGGGATAATCAGAACGACCAGTGGCAACAATCGAATCGGGGCGGGTTTCTTTGGCGAGTTCATAACGAATTTCAGGGTCAGGGTTGGCCATGGCAAAGATGATTGGGGAGGGAGCCATGGTCTTAACCATCTCGGGAGTCAGCACATTGGCTACAGAGAGGCCATAGAACACATCGGCATCCCTGACGGCATCTGCCAGGGTACGGTGACCCTTGTCTTCAACTGCCAGCCGGTCCTTGTATTTGTTCATCCCCTCGGCGCGACCTTTGTATACGACGCCCTTGGTGTCGCAGAGCATGATGTTTTCACGTTTGACCCCCCAGCGAATAGCCAGTTCGGCGCATGAAATGGCCGAAGCACCTGCGCCGGAGATCACCATGCGAATTTCACTGTGTTTCTTGCCCGTCATTTCCAGGGCGCTGGCCAGGGCCGCCGAAGAAATGATGGCGGTTCCATGCTGGTCATCATGGAACACGGGGATATCGAGCATGCCTTTGAGGGTCTCTTCAATGTGGAAACACTCCGGGGCCTTGATGTCTTCCAGGTTGATGCCGCCAAAGGTGGGGGCGATTGCCGCAACAACCTTGATAATTTCTTCTGGGTCGTGGCTGTTGACCTCGATATCGAACACATCGACATCGGCAAATTTCTTAAAGAGGACGCCCTTGCCTTCCATAACCGGCTTGCCAGCCAGTGCGCCACGGTCACCCAGACCTAAAATGGCCGTCCCATTGGAGATAACGGCCACCAGGTTGCCTTTGGATGTGTATTCGTAGGCCAGGTCTGCATCTTTTTCAATTTCAAGCACCGGATGGGCCACCCCGGGCGAGTAAGCCAGGCTCAGGTCGCGCTGGGTATCCATCGGTTTGGTTGGGACAATTGCTACTTTCCCCGGTTTGCCCTTGAGCCTGTGGTATTCAAGCGCATCTTCACGGGTGACGGTCAATTTAGCCATCAAAATCCTCCTTGGGTGATTTGAATGCTATCTGATTATGGCACAATTCTGGCGCGGATGTTAGTTCTGTTTGTCATACTTTGGCATGATGCTTGGCCGATTTTTATTTGCAATCAACTTGTATCAGTCTAAACGTTAAGAAAAGATGGTAAATTGTTAATAATCCATGTATAATTATTAAAACTTGCTTAGGCAAGTTGCCGCCTGATGATTGCGGCCATGGCTTTTGTTCCACCTGGATATGATATTGGTTCGCCCGCTCCAAATTTGCGGGCATTTCTGAAATCACCCTTCCCTTCATAATTATAGGACGGGACGATATTCATAAGGCCGACTTCATAATAGTCTGAAAAGATGACACGTTGTCATCTAAATCAGCTTACCTTCCCAAAGCTTTTACATTGCAGGGTGGGATTTCCGGGTTATCCATTCGCAGCCGTGGCTTGCTCAGGCAAGTTAACGGTTGTGTGCTTTAAATGGCAAAGATAACGGCGATCGAAGTCCAGAAGAAAAACCCAAACCGGGTCAATATCTACCTCGAGAACCAGTTTGCCTTTGGTTTGTCCCGTCTTGTAGCTGCCTGGCTTACGGTGGGACAAGTCTTGAGCGATGAGAAGATTGCATCGCTGCAAATGGATGACGCGCGAGAGGTGGCAATGCAGAAAGCCTTGCGCTTTCTTGAATACCGCGCCCGCTCAATTCGCGAAGTCCGTGATAATTTACAAAAGCATGAAATTCCCGAAGCCGTCATTGAATCCACGCTGAAGCGGCTTCAGGAAACCGGCCTGCTAAGTGACCAGAATTTTGCCCAAACGTGGGTAGAGAATCGCAACACTTTTCGACCCCGTTCCCGTCGCGCACTCTCAATGGAATTACGGCGCAAAGGGTTGGCAGAAGACGTAATCCGCGAGACGCTGGAACAAAACGTCGATGATGAGGCCCTGGCGCTGGAAGCCGCCCGCAAATATACCCGCAAGGTACAAAAGCTGGAGTGGCTGGAGTTCCGTAACAAACTCGGCGGTTTTTTGGGAAGACGCGGGTTCTCCTATTCTGTGATAGCACCCGTTATTAAAAAGCTCTGGCAGGAAATACATTCAAGCGAGGAACATCTTTCTATAGACGAGGACTAAAAATGAACAGCCCGATCCTACTCATTGTGATTGGCATTGTCATGCTGATTCTGGGGATTGCTGTGGGCTATCTTTTCAACCGCAACCAGGTAGAAAAACAGCGGCGGGAAGAACAGGCAACGGCCCAAAACATTATTCAGACAGCCACCGAGAAAGCCAGCAAAATCGAACTGGATGCGCGTGACCGCGCTTTGAAAATCGTCCAGGACGCAGAAAAAGAGAACAACCAACGTCGTAATGAACTGAACAAAGAGGTAGAGCGTCTCGACCGCCGCCGAAGCGAACTGGACGGACGCGCAGAACGCCTGGAACAACGCGAACAGAACCTGAACAAGCGCCAGAGCAACATCGACCGGCGCGCCAATGAGGTTGATAAAATTTACGGCCAGCAGATGGAAAAGCTGCAGGAAATCGCCGAAATGAGCCGCGACGATGCCCGCAAGATCCTGCTAGATGAAGTGGAAAAAGAAGCCCGCGGCGACATGGCGCGCATCATCCGCCAGATTGAGGCTGAAGCCCGTGAAGAGGGTGAAAAACGCGCCCGCAAACTCATCGCCGACGCCATCCAACGCGTGGCATCTGAACATGTCTCCGAAGTAACCTCGGCAGTCGTTACCCTGCCCAACGAAGAAATGAAAGGCCGCATCGTCGGCCGCAATGGACGCAACATTCGCGCCTTTGAACAGGCCGCCGGTGTTGATGTTATTGTCGATGACACCCCCGAAGCCGTCACCATCTCGTGTTTCGACTCGGTGCGCCGTGAAATTGCCCGCCGCGCCCTGACCCGCCTAACCCTGGATGGACGTATCCACCCCGCGCATATCGAAAAAGTGATCGAGGACGAAACCAAAGCGGTCGACAAGGTCATCGCCGAAGCGGGCGAACAGGCCGCTTTCGACGCCGGAATCGCGGGCCTGCATCCCGAAGTCATGCGTATGATGGGCCGCCTTAAATTCCGCACTTCTTACGGCCAAAACCAGCTGGCCCACGCCGTAGAAGTCGCCAAGCTGGCCGGGATCCTGGCGGCCGAACTGGGCGCCAACGTGGAATGGTCGAAACAGGGTGGTTTCTTGCACGACATCGGCAAGGCCATGGATCATAACCAGGAAGGCACCCATGCCGGACTGGGCGCAGAATTCTGTAAACGCTATGGCGTCCACCCGGTTGTGGTCAATGCCATCGCCGCACATCACCACGAAGTGGAACAAGACACCGTGGAAGCTGTGATTGCCGAATCGGCGGATGCCATCTCAGGCGCACGCCCCGGCGCACGGCGCGAGGACCTCGAGGCCTACATCAAGCGCATTCGTACCCTGGAAGAAATGGCCACCTCCTTTACGGGTGTTTTACAGGCTTTCGCCATCCAGGCTGGCCGCGAAGTTCGCATTATCGTTCGCCCCGAAGAAATTGACGACCTGGCCTCCACCCGCCTGGCTCGCGATATTGCCAAGAAGATCGAAGAGACCATGCAATATCCCGGCCAGATCAAAGTGACGGTCATCCGCGAGACTCGCGCCGTCGATTACGCCAAGTAAAATGGCCCTGACGCTGTATCTTGACCCGCAACGGCCTGAAGACAGCAGTTGGGTGGAAGCCGAACTCCAAGACATGGCGGTAGGCTACGACCGCAAGTTGATCAGCCCGGCCGAAGCAGCACAGCACTTTGGTCCCCACCTGGGGCTGCCAATTTTGCAAAATAACGAGCAACAAGCCAGCGGCCGCGCCGCCCTGATGGCCTTTTTGAAAGACTATCGCGTCTTTGTTGAAGAGTGGCGCCTGTTCCAAAGCGACTCTTGCTACATCCGTGATGATGGGCACACCTGCTAAATGAAAAAATCCCCGGCAAATGCCGGGGATTTTTGTTGCCTGACCAGATCAATATTCCTGCACAAACGGGTTGGAGACTTTCTCCTCCCCCACGGTTGTCTCTGGCCCGTGACCCGAAAGCAGGCGGGTTTCTTCGGGCAGGGTGTAAATCTGTGTGCGAATACTGGCCACCAAGGCGTCCCAACTGCCACCGGGCAGGTCGGTGCGGCCCACGCCCGCGGCAAAAATCAGGTCGCCGCAAAAACAGACCTGCGCTTCGGGGCAATATAAGACCACATGGCCGGGGGTATGACCAGGGGTGTGCCGAACTTCAAAGGTGCTGGAACCCAGCCGCAGCACCTGACCATGCTCAAAGTCGATGGTTGGTTCAGGACCGGGATCAATGCGCAGGCCAAAGAGCGGCGCGCCACCCTCGGCGCGCCATAAGACGTGGTCGGCGGGATGCAGGGCTACCAACGGTAACGGGTTGAGGGCATCGGCGATGGCCCCGGCCCCGCCAATATGGTCAAAATGGGCATGGGTGTACCACAAATGCGCAATCCGCCAGCCGCGCTGCTGCGCCGCCGCCAGGATGACCTGACCATCCCAAGACGGGTCGATGACGGCGGCATCGCCGCTATGTGGGTCAGCCACCAGGTAGGCATTGGTGCGGGCCGGGCCCAGGGTAAAGGGGACAATTTCGAGCGGCATCATTCCTCCACAACGGGGACAGGCTGGGGATGCGGGGAAAACATCAGGCTGAGCCCAATGCCTACGACAACGGCCACACAGGCCAACGGGTAAATGGAGGTGGGGCTGCTCTCGTACAGGAAACCTGCCAGCACCGGAGCCAGGATGGTGGTGGCCGCCCCCACCGTTTCCGCAATGCCGTAAGCCAGGCCCATCTGTGAATCGTGGATGAGCGGGCGAATCTGGGCCATGAAGAGCGAACGCATGGCACGAAAGCCGCCCAGCAGGAAATAAGCGGCGGCATACCACCCGTAGCCGGTCCCCTGCCAAAGCAGCAGTGAAAACATCCCAACCCCCACCTGCCCAAGCACAAAACCCAGGCGGGCGTCTAAGAACCCAAGCAGGATGCTGATGGCGGTGTTGCCCGCGCCGCCAATGGTCCCAAGCAAGCCAATTTGTCCCAGGCTGAGGCTTTTGACTTCTTGCAGGAATTTGGGCGCAAAGGGTTGGGGCAGGTAATTTGCCAGGATGACCACAAACCCCAGGGCAAGGAAGCCCATAAAGCGCCAGTTGGTTTGCAAACCGGCCGGGGGTGATTGCGGGTCGTGGTGGTCACGAGGCTGGGGAGCAATCATAAAAATGAAGCCGGTTGAGATGATAAAGATGAATCCCGCTACAAAATAGACAGTGCGCAGGCCAAAAGTATCACCGATCCAGCCGCCCGTGAGCGGACCAAGCACCACACCCAGGTTAAAAGTAGCGGTTATGAGCGTAATGGCACGGCCAACCGTCCAGTTGCCACGCGCAGCAGTGACATAGCTATTAAGCGGCGAAGCCACAAAGGCCGTAAAACCATACAGCACCAGGCCAATGACAAACAGGGGTAAAGTACGCGCCAGGGCCATCAGCCAGGCGGAGGTGGTGCCGATGAGCCAGGCCGCCACCAACAACGGACGCCGCCCCAGACGGTCGGAAAGGTAACCGGCCGGGACGTGGGCAACCAGCATGGCAAAACCGGATGCACCCAAAATTAGCCCGATGGTGACAGGGTTGGCGCCGAGCTCGGAGAGGTAGATGGGCTGGAAAAGGTAAAACATACCTTCACCAATGCCCCAGGTAAACAGGGCAGCGGCAATATACAGAAGAGATGGGTTCATGGATGTTGGAGTTAGTGGATTTCGATTGTGTGGTCGATAATCTCGCCATCGGGCCAGTTGGCGGTCAGCCAGCGCAACACGGTTTCGAGGGCAGATTGGAGATAGGCAGCATCATTGCCGAGCATGGCGCAGCCAATTACAGATTGTTGATGGGCATCCAGTAAATCCAGTTCGGCGGCGGAGACATTGAATTCACGGTGCAGGCGCGAGAGCAGCGGCTTAATGCGCCCGCGCTTCTCTTTCAGCGAGGCACAGCCAGGGAGGTGAAGATGAACACGCAAGAGACTAAGCATATTTACAAGCAGACACAGTTGCGGCCTGCCATTTTAGCACGATACAGGGCCTCATCCGCGGCACGGATGAGCACATCGACACTGCCAGCGTGGTCGGGAAAAACGCTAACACCCACCGAGAGCGTCACATGAATGGGATGCCCTTCGTAGGGAGTTTGAATTATATCAATAGCCTCGCGCCACTGGTTGGCGCGTTCGATGGCAGTTTCTGCGGTGGTATTGTGCAAAATGACAATAAATTCCTCGCCACCATAACGGCAGACCATATCTTCGGCGCGAGCAGTGACCTGGAGTTCGCGCGCTATCCTTTGCAGCACACTGTCCCCGGCAGCGTGCCCATAGGTGTCGTTAATCGCCTTGAAATGGTCGATATCGAGCATGACCAGGCTCACCGAGTACTTCTCGCGCACGGCGCGTGAAAGTTCCTTGTGCAAGGTCTCAATCAGATAGCGTCGATTAAACAGGCCGGTCAGGTGGTCACGCACGGCCTGTTCTTGCAGGGCATCCTTTAGCATAGCAATCTCTATTAACTGGCTTTGCAAACGGCGATGGCTCTGCTGGAGGGCATCTTTAGACAGCTTTTTCTCTGTGATATCGCCGTAAGCAATCGCAACCCCGTAATCCTTATGCGGAATAGGCGCGGCGGTAACCGAGATCCAGGTTACAAGGTCTTCGCCTTTGACAATCCCCATTTCGACATTTTCAACCAGGCGATTCTCTTTCAAGGCCCGAACGCTGGCAAACTCTTCGGGCAGCATGATCGTGCCATTCGGGCGAATAATACGCCACTTGTCGCTATCATAGGTGCGGCTCTCATGTTCATCCCGTGGCACACCCAGCAGGCGTTCAGCCTCCCGGTTGGTTTCAATAATACGGCCATCTGAATTGGTGATACTGATCCCCATAGGAAAGGATTCGAATAATACTTTGTATTTTTCCAGGGCGACCTGCAATTGCTCATAGATGCGTTTGTTGTCGGTAATATCCTGGTTAACACCATGCAGCCGCACGGTGCGTCCCTGCTCATCTTTTTCAATTCGAAACCAGACTTTCACCCAAACCGGGGTAGTATCCTTCTTTAAGATGCGGCGCTCCATTTGAACCTGGAAGTTGGGGTCATCTGTGCGAATGGCCTGTTCAATAACCTCCGAGACGACGAATGCGTCTTCAGGATGCACATACCTGGCCGCAAATTCCTGCGCCGACAGTTGATAACCACCGGCCTCTTCAACCGTTAAGTCATGCAATCGATAATATTGATCATTGAAAGTGAACAACCCGGTTTCAACGTCGTATTCCCAGGTGCCCATGCAAGCCACCTGCAACGCCGAAGACAGGAGCGCTTCGCTCGAGCGCAGGGTCGCCTGGCTGTGCTCAAGCGCTTGCACACGATCCTGCTCCAGGAGCTGGTAGTGCCTGCGCAGCACCACCAGGCCAAAACCCGTCACGGTGGACACAAACAACAAGGTCAGGCCGGTTGCCAGGTCTTGAGAAGAGGGATCAATCCGCGCCAACTGGTAGACGCCGCCCGTTAAGATCAAAAACCAGACGATCGCCACACCGCGCGCCGAAAAGACCAGCGCCGCCACAAAAACCGGGATCAAGATCAAGGCCAGGTCGCCAATCCAAATATTCGGGGCCGATACAAAGGGCGACACCAGCGCGATCAAGGCCATATCGACGATGTACAGGATCGCCCCCAATTTGTAATATCCCATTCGCACCAGCAGGTACCAGAAAATCACCACCCCTGAACCTGCCAGGATGATTTGCGTATCGCGGTAGCTTAGCAAAGAGATACCGCCTGCAAATGTGGCAAAGAAAAGTTCGGCAGCCAAAAAGCTGAACAGGCTTAAAACCCAGTATGCCAATAACAGGCTTGCCAACAAGCGCGCGGTACGACGTTCATCGACTTTTAATAAGCGTGGATGTGGACCCACCAGCCAATACCAGATGCGCGTAAAACGAGCCTTCATTACACCCTCCCACTGGTAAAGCTTTATACATACGGTCTCCCCCTCGGAACCGCAGGATAAACAACGCCCTTTTATTTTATTGTACACGGATTACACAGATATTTTTATTTACAAATCAGCAGCTACTTTCATAAAACTGCTCTTGCAACTCAATATCGTAGCTATTAAAATGCCCGCAATGGATACTGAAACCGCTTATAACCTCGCCCTAGATTATATCTACAGCTTTGTAGATTACAGCCTGAAAAAAGCCGACCAATTGGCTGCAGCCAACTTTGACCTGGCGCGCATGCGCGCCTTAATGGACGCGCTTGGGAAACCCCAGGCCGCTTACCCAAGCCTGCACGTGGCCGGAACCAAAGGCAAAGGCTCCGTCTCGGCCCTGTGCGCCAGCGCGCTCAGCGCTTCGGGGCGCAAAACCGGCCTGTATACCTCGCCACACCTGCTCGATTTTTGTGAGCGCATCCAGATTGACGGACAACCCATCTCACATGCCGACCTGGCCGCACTGACCGAAGAGATTAAGCCTTTTGTAGCCCAAATCCCACGCCTGACCACCTTCGAGATTACCACCGCCCTGGCATTCCTGTACTTTGCGCGCCAAAAGGTCGATGCCGCCGTCATCGAAGTGGGCCTGGGCGGCCGGTTAGACGCCACCAATGTCATCACCCCGCATGTGGCAGTAATTACCTCGCTCTCTTACGACCATACTGCCGTGCTCGGCAACACCCTGGCGCAAATTGCCACCGAAAAAGCCGGGATTATTAAACCCGGTGTGCCGGTGGTCTCCTCGCCCCAAAAACAGGAAGCGCTGGAGGTGCTAGAAAAAATCTCAGCCGGGCGGCAGGCCGACTTTAGCCTGGTGGGGCTCGATTGGCTGTACAAAAGCGAAGGCGGGACCCTGGCCGGACAGGATTTTTCCATCTGGACCCCCGGCCTGCCACACGTTAAATTAAGCATTCCCCTGCTGGGAACGCACCAGGTCAGCAATGCCGTCACTGCGTATGCCGCGCTGCAAAAAAGCGGCCTTAAGCTATCCGATGCCGAGATTGCCCGTGGGTTCGCCAGTGTGCGCTGGCCGTGCCGCTTTGAAATTGCCAGCCGCGAAAACCCAACCCTGATCTTTGATTCGGCCCACAACGAAGACTCGTTTGAAAAACTGGCCGCCACCCTGGCTGAATATTTCCCCAACCGCAAAGTGATCTTGATCTTTGGCGTGTCGGAAGACAAACATATTGCCGCGATGCTAAACGCAATGAAGGGTATAATCAGCCGTCTCATTGTCACCCGCGCCGACCACCCCCGCGCGCTGGAGCCAGAAGCTATTCTCGAAACGGCGAGACAGGTTGGGGTGGAGTGTGAAGCGGCTGCCCCTGTCGAAACGGCTTTGGCCCGGGCGTTGGAACTTTCGCGCCAAACGGGCGATGTCATAGTCTCAGCGGGCAGCATGTTTGTCACTGCTGAGGTGGTCCATGGATGGAAGCGGATAGAAACGGATTAAGGTATGAACTCTCAAGACGATTGGAACGACGAAGAAGAAGAGAATTTCAATATGGCGATTTCACAACGGACAGAGGAATTGTACCGTGTGCCCAACCATGAGACCAACAAAGACGGGATCTTTGAAGCGCTGGTGTTGCCCATGCGCGACCTGGTGGTGTTCCCGCACATGGTTTCGCCTATTTTTGTAGACAACGAAGCCTCCATTCTGACCCTGCAAACCGCCCACGAGCGCAACCAGACCGTCATTGGCCTGACCCAAAAAGACCCGGAAATGGAATCGCCCAAGGCGGTGGATTTCCTGCCCATTGGTGTAGAAATTGCCGTGGGGCGCTTGCTTTCAATGCCCGACGGCAACAGCTCTGCGCTGGTGCAAGGGCGGCGGCGGGTGGAGATTGTGGAGTTTACGCGCTTTACGCCTTACATCAAGGTCAAGGTCAAAGTGCTGCCCGAGCCAGAGAAGGCCGACAAGCAGATTCAGGCGCTGATGCGTTCGGCGCTGAATATGTTCGACCGCTGTGTGCAGCTAAACCGCTCGATCCCCGAGGAGGCGCACCTGTTTGCGCTCAACATCTCGGAGCCGGGCTGGCTGGCCGACATGATTGCCACATCCATTTCGGTTTCGTTCGATGAGCGCCAAAAGCTGCTGCTGATGCCCGACCCCAAGGCGCGCCTGGAGCGGGTAAACGAACTGCTGGCCGAGGAACTGGATGTGCTGGAGTTGGAAGAATCGATTCACAGCCGCGTCCAAAACGAAGTGGATAAAAGCCAGCGCGAGTTTTACCTGCGCGAACAGATGAAGCAGATTCAGAACGAGTTGGGTGAAGGCGACATCTGGACACGGGATGTAAACGAGCTGCGCCAAAAGGTGGAACAGGCCAAGCTGCCCGAGGAGGCCCGCAAGACCTCGTTAAAAGAACTGGAACGCCTGAACCAGATGCCGCCGATGGCGCCCGAAGTGGGCATTATTCGCACCTACATTGAGTGGATCCTGGACCTGCCCTGGTCGAACTTCACCGAAGACAACCTGGATGTCGCCAACGCCGCCAAAGTGCTCGACCGCGACCATTACGGGCTGCAAAAGGCCAAAGACCGCATCCTGGAATATATTGCGGTGCGCTCGCTCAAACCCAAAAAAGAGCGCCAACCCATCTTGTGCTTTGTGGGGCCGCCCGGAACCGGCAAGACCTCGCTTGGGCGCTCGATTGCCGAGGCGCTGGGCCGCAAGTTTGTGCGCGTCTCGCTCGGCGGGGTGCGTGACGAGGCCGAAATCCGCGGGCATCGCCGCACCTACATCGGCGCGCTGCCGGGGCGCATCATCCAGACCATGAAAAAAGCTGGGAGCGGCAATCCGCTCTTTATGCTCGACGAAATCGACAAACTGGGCAATGATTTCCGCGGCGACCCGTCTTCGGCGCTACTGGAAGTGCTCGACCCGGAACAGAACAATTCGTTTAGCGACCACTATCTCGAGATTGCCTTCGACCTGTCGAAAGTGATGTTCGTGACCACCGCCAACACCCTCGGCACCATCCCCGATGCGTTGCTCGACCGCCTGGAAGTGATCGAATTCCCCGGCTACATCGAGGAAGAGAAGATGGCGATTTCTGACCGCTACCTGATTCCGCGCCAGATGGATGAAAACGGGATGACCGACAGCGGCCTGCGCTTTGCCGATACAGCCTTGCAGCGTGTCATCCGCGAATACACCTATGAAGCCGGTGTGCGCAACCTGGAACGTGAAATCGGGCGCGTCATTCGCAAGGCTGCCCGGCTCAAGGCAGAAAAGAAGGAATTCCCGACCATCATCACCCCCAACGTGGTTGAAAAATTCCTCGGCCCGCCGCAATTCCTGCGCACCGAAGCCGAACGCCGCGACGAAGTCGGTGTGGCGACCTCGCTGGCCTGGACAGAGAACGGCGGCGAGATTATGTCGATCGAAGTGGCCGTGCTCGAGGGCAAGGGTGGGCTGCAAATGACCGGCCAGATCGGTGAGGTGATGCAAGAATCGGGCCAGGCAGCGTTGACCTACATCAAATCACGCGCTGACCTGTTCGGCATTGAACTGGACGTGTTTGAACGCATGGACATCCACGTGCACATGCCCGAAGGTGCAATTCCCAAAGACGGGCCCAGCGCAGGGATTACCCTGGCGACAGCAATCCTTTCGGCATTGACCGGCCGCCCAATCTACCGTGAAGTGGGCATGACCGGCGAAATCACCCTGCGCGGACGCGTGCTGCCCATTGGCGGCGTGCGCGAAAAAGTGCTGGCGGCCCATCGCGCCGGGCTAAAAGTGGTCATGCTGCCCGACAAGAACATGAAAGACCTGGTGGATGTCCCCAAGCGCGTCCGCACCGACCTGAAAATCATCCCGGTCGAACACATGGACCAGGTGCTCGAGGTAGCCCTCTTCCCCGAACCAGTGGTGCAGCCCCCGCGCCCGCGCCGCCGCAACGAAGAAGGCCAACCCGAAGAACAGATGGACGACTAAACAGAAAGACGAAAGAGGCGCTTTCCTCTTTCGTCTTTTCGATTCTCTGCCGCACGAGCTCAACAGCTACAACAACGCCCATTCCACACTCACACGAAGGAGTCGCCATGGCGATTTCGCTGAAAGGAAAAGTAGTCCTCATCACCGGCGCTTCCTCCGGCTTTGGTGAAGACGCTGCGCGGCTATTCGCCCGCGAAGGTGCCACGGTGGTGCTGGCCGCCCGCCGCATCGACCGCATGCAAATCGAAGTAGAACGCCTGCAAGCCGCCGGATACGAGGCCATGGCTACCCCGGTCGATGTCACCAACCATGCCGATATTGACAACATGGTGCGCAGCGTCATCGAAAACTACCAGCGCATCGACATCCTGTTCAACAATGCCGGTTTTGGCCGTCTCGACTGGCTCGAAAACCTGTCCCCCAGCCGCGACATTGAAACCCAGGTGGCCGTCAACCTGACCGGCCTGATCGAAGTCACTCGCGCCGTCCTGCCAATCATGATGGCCCAGCGCAGCGGTCACATCATCAACATGTCGTCTGTGGCGGGCTGGCTAGCCGCGCCGCTCTACTCGGTATATGCCGCCACCAAATTTGGCGTGCGTGGTTTCACCGATGCCGTGCGCCGTGAAGCCGCCCCACACGGCATCCATGTCAGCGGCATTTACCCCGGCCCGGCCGCCACCGAATTCAGCCACCACACCGGCCCAAGCGACCTGAAACGCTTCAAAGCCCCGGCCTTTACCACCATGACCAGCGAGTACGTCGCCCGGCAGGTCGTTCACATCGCCAAACACCCGCGCCGCCGCCTGATCATCCCCTGGTGGTTCCGCCCGGCCATCTGGGCCGATGACCGCATGCCCTGGCTGGTAGATTGGATCGTGCGCCTGGGCTTCACCAACCGTTTTCGGAAATAATTCACCCCCCAACCCCTTTCCCCAGGAACCCACCCCATGACCTACTCCCAACGCCTCGCTAAACTGGCCGAACAACTGGCCGCCTCCGGCCTCGACGCCGTCGCCCTCAACCCCGGCCAAACCCTGACCTACCTGACCGGCCTCAACTTCCACCTGATGGAACGCCCGGTCGTCTTGCTCTACACCCCCGGCAAAGACCCGGTCATCATCCTGCCCGAGCTGGAAAAACTCAAACTCGAACAGCTCGCTTACCCTGCCCAGGGCTTCACCTACGGAGAAAACCCCGCCGACTGGCAGGCTGTCTTCCGCCAGGCCGCCGCCTCGCTCGGGCTGGATGGCAAAAAAATCGGCGTCGAACCGCGCGCCATGCGCCTGCTCGAATTCGGCTATATCCAGGCTGGCGCCCCCGAAGCCGACTTTCCCGACGCGTCTGACCCACTGGCCGCCCTGCGCATCTGTAAAGACGCCAGCGAAATCGCAAAGATGCGCAAAGCCGTCCAGATTGCCCAAAACGCGCTCGAAGCCACCCTGCCGCTCATCAAAATCGGCATGACCGAAAAAGAATTGGCCTCCGAACTGGTGATGCAGCTCCTGCGCCACGGCTCACAATCCGAACTGCCCTTCGCCCCCATCATCTCCGGCGGGCCAAACAGCGCCAACCCGCACGCTTCGCCCTCCGAGCGAGCCCTGCAACCCGGCGACTTGCTGGTGGTCGATTGGGGCGCAGGCTACGATGGCTACATCTCCGACCTGACGCGCACCTTCGCCATTGGCGAGGTAGAGGCCGAATACCAAAAAATCCACACCCTTGTGCAACAAGCCAACGCGGCCGGTCGCGCCGCCGGGAAACCCGGTCTCCCCTGCGCCGCCGTCGACCAGGCTGCCCGCGGCGTCATCGAAAGCGCCGGGTACGGGGTCTATTTTACGCATCGCACCGGGCACGGCATCGGCATGGAAGGCCACGAAGAACCCTACATGCGCGGCGACAACCAAAAGCTGCTCGAACCCGGTATGGCTTATACCGTTGAACCCGGCATCTACCTGCCTGGCCGCAATGGCGTGCGCATTGAAGACAATATGGTCGTCACCGAAACCGGCAGCGAATCACTCAGCGATATGCCGCGCGAGATTCGCGTCGTCGGGTAAGCTCAAAAAATTCGTCAACAGGGGGCGCGTTGCGCCCCCTGTCTTTTAAATACGAGGTCATCATGCAAATCCCGCCCTTCAAACTGGAACGCTATTTTGCCAAATACGAGTTTAGCGCGCGTTACCTGCTGTGCAGTTCAGATTGCGAAGCACTCAGTATCGCCGATTTGCTGGCCTTCGAACCCGGCGCAGAAGATGGATTCAAAAACCACTGGTTGGGTTACACCGAATCGCAGGGTTCGCCTTCGCTGCGCCGTGAGATAGCCCGCATCTATAACAACATCGCGCCTACGCAGGTCCTGGTACATACCGGCGCAGAAGAAGCCATTTTCCTGTTCATGCACGCCGCGCTGGGGCCTGGCGACCACGCCATAATCCACTGGCCCAGCTACCAGTCGCTGGCCGAAGTAGCGCGCAGCACCGGAGCCGAGGTCACGCTGTGGCAGGCGCGTCCCCAAAACAACTGGGCCCTCGACCTCGATGAACTCAAAAACCTGCTGCGCCCCAACACACGCGTCATCGTCGTCAACACCCCGCACAACCCCACCGGCTGGCTTATGCCACGCGCAGCCTTTTTGGAATTAAACCAGCTGGCCGCCGAACGAGGAATCTTGCTTTTTTGCGACGAAGTCTATCGTGAACTGGAACTGGATCCCGCCGAGCGACTCCCCGCAGCCTGTGACCTGCACCCAAACGCCGTCTCGCTGGGAGTGATGTCTAAAACCTATGGCCTGGCCGGGCTGCGCATTGGCTGGATAGCCACCCAAAACACGGACCTGCTCCAAAAAATGGCCGCACTAAAAGATTACACCACCATCTGCAACAGCGCCCCCAGCGAATACCTGTCCGAACTGGCCCTGCGCCATCGCCAGGTCCTGACCGAGCGCAACCTGGGCATCATTCGCACCAACCTGGCCCTGCTGGATGACTTTTTTAACCGCCATAGCGATCGCTTTAGCTGGGTACGTCCGCGTGCCGGGTCAATGGCTTTTCCCAAGCTGTTACAGGGAGATATCGACACCTTCTGTGACGAGCTGGTGCACGAAAGCGGCGTTTTGCTGCTGCCCGGCACGCTGTATGACCATCCCGGCAATCACTTCCGTGTTGGGTTTGCGCGCCGAAACCTGCCCGAGGCCCTGGCACAATTGGACGCATTCCTGACCCTGCGCTAGTCTTTTACCACCCCCAAAGCCTGGCCTTCAAAATCCGGGAACACTTCACCCACCGCCGGGTTTTTGAGCCGTTTTGTGACGATTTCACCCAGCACCGTGCGAAAGTCGGTGGTGATGGCCAGGTCGCCGGGGCCGTAGAGCGCATCTTTGGCGAGGGTCGGCCACGGACCGTAGACCTGGCCGCCGTTGACTCCGCCGCCCAGCACAAACATGCAGTTGCCGTGACCGTGGTCGGTGCCGCCGGAGCCGTTTTCGTAGGCGCGCCGCCCAAACTCGGACATGCTGACAACGGTGGTGCGTTTGGCGCGCTCGCCCAGGTCGCGGTACAGGGCGGATAAGCCGCCCGCGAATTCGGCCAATAACGTGGGCAGTTCGCCTTCGAGCTGGCCTTCGGCGTTGTGCGTATCCCAGCCGCCCAGGTCGATGCAGGCCACTTCGAGGCCAATTTCGGCCTTGGCAATCTGGGCGACCTGTTTGAGCGCCAGGCCGTAATCGGTTTCGGGATAGAGGGCCCCGGCGGAGGGGGTATAGGTCGAGACATCCACCTTCGCGAGCAGGTCAATGGCATTGAAAGCGGAGGCGGCTTCAGCGTGGAGCGACATCTCAGACTGGTAAAGCGCCAACAGCGTTTGCTGAATCTCGCTTAAGCGGCTGGTTTGGCCTTGCAGGTGAAAATCGGCAATCGATTTGAGCGTGGTGACCGGCACCGGGCCGCGCAGCGAGGTTGGCAGCATCCCGCCCATGCCGACCGCGCGAAACGGCGTCTCATTCTGCCAGGGGGCGGTTTGCAGGTGGCGGCCAATCCAGCCGGTAGCGACGGCTTTGTCGCCGGGGGTGCCGCGCTCCATGTAATCCATCGCGTCGAAGTGGGAATGGGTTGGGTCGGGCGAGCCCACCGCATGGACAATGGCGAGGGCTTTTTCGTCCCACAAATCCATAAAAGGGCGCAAGGCCGGGTGCAGCGCAAAGAAACCGTCGAGGTCGAGGGCGGTCTGGTCGTCGCCAGATTTGGGTTCAGGGATGGCGAGCGTGGGGCGCAGGTTGTAGTATTCGCTTTCGGCATGCGGCAGGACGGCGTTCAGGCCGTCCATTGCGCCGCGCTGGAAGACGACGATGAGCAGGTCGCCAGGGGGTTCGGTGTTGGGAGGGGCGAAGGCGAGGCGGGAGATGGGTAGATTGGTTTGCATGGGAAAAACCTTTAACCACAAAGGAAACGACGGAACACGACGGTTTGTTGGGGTAGGGGCGCAGCCCCTACATGGACGAAATCAACGCATCTGGAAGAACGGCGAGCCGAGGATGAGACCGGCGACGGGGGCGAGGTTGTCGGCGAGGTTGCCGGTCGAGGCGAAATCGACCAGCGGGTCGCGGGCGTTGGCGGGCAAGGGTTCGCCGAGGAAACGAATGGAGAGCACATCGACCAGGTCGGCAGGGGAGGCGGCATCCTGGGCGAGGGCTGCCAGGTCAACCGTGACATCGTCAATCTGGTTGGAGACCAGGGCGTTGGCAAAGTTCCAGCGTTCGAGCAGGCCGGAGGTGGTCATCCAGTGGACGGCGGTATCGGGGAAACCATCGGGGGTGGGCCAGGTGAAAGGCGTTTGCCCGAGCGTGCGCAGGTGGTCGGTCAGCTTTTGGGTGCGTTTGGCGGTAGCGGCATCGGTGACGCGCAGGGCAGAGACGAAAAACTCGAGCGGGCGTTTGACTTTGAGGGTGGTGTAAAACTCGTCGGTGTTGACCAGCGCCCGGATGAGGGCGCGGGTGTCGCCCTCGGAGGTGGCGAAAATGTCGGTTAAACGGGAAACCAGCGCGGCGTCTGGTGAGTCCGCTCCAAAGTGGCGGGTAAATTTAGTGCTGATAAAACGGGCGGTGTTGGGGTGGCGAGCGAGCACATCGAGCAAGACATTGCCCTCCGCCTCCCCGTTTTCATCAAAAGTTTGGCCGAGAACGGTTTTGACGCCGGGTTCGTGAAAGTTGGGGTTGAATAAAAACTCGCCGGGCGACTTCTTTTTATTGCGCGGACCGATGACGGTCCAGCCGGTGAAGATGCGGGCGGTTTCGAGCACGTCGGCCTGGGTGTAGCCGCCTTCGACGCCGAGGGTGTGGAGTTCGAGCAGTTCGCGGGCATAGTTTTCGTTGGGAGATCCGGCGCGGCTCTCGGCGTTGTCGAGGTAGACGAGCATGGCCGGGCTGTGGGCCGAGGCGCGCAGCAGGTCGCCAAAACGGCCGAGGGCGTTGGGGCGGATGGCCTGCTGGTCGTCGTCGGTTTTGAGGATGCGACACAGGTTTTTGCCGATGTAGATGCTGAAATGGTTGCCCCAGAACTCGACCAGTTTCTCGTAAACCTGGCGCTGGCTGCGCCACTGACGCAGGACGGTGGCGGCAATCAGCTCCTGGACGGGTTTGCCGCGCAGTTCGAGCTGGACGCGCTCGGCGACAGTCATGTTGAGGGTGGTGAAGCGTTTGAGCAGGGTTTCGACTTCGTCATCGGGGAGGGTTTCGGGGTGGAGTTGCTCCTCGAGATAAGCCTCGAGGCCGAGACGGCGGGCTTTTTCGAGCATTTCGGGCGTGGGACCGTAGGTGAAGCGGCGCAAAACGTGCAGGATGCGGTCGCTGGAGGGCAGCGGGGTTGAGGTGAGGGCAGGCGCGGAAGGTGTGGCGGGTTCCGCCGTGGCGAGTTGTGGGCTGCACGCGGCCAGGGCCAGCCAGGCGGCGGCGAGGGAACTAGTTTTGAGAAAGTCGCGGCGGGTGAGGGGCATGGGAGGCTCCGGGAAGCTTTGGGGGCGGGTAGAAAGAGGAAAGAGAGGCGGTTGATTGTTTTTATTATAGGGCGGGGAGGTCAGGGGGAGGTTAGGGAGTTGTAAAATCCCGGTAAAGTGGGAGGTGGAAAGTGGAAAGTAGAGGATGTTTGTCAGTTGACTGTTACTGGCGAAATCAGCTACCATGGGATAACTTTCATTGTGAGGGAAAACCATGCCACTTCCTGATTACCAAACTTTTATGCTACCGTTGCTCAAATTTGCAGAGGACGGCAAAGAACATACTTTGCGCGAAGCAATTGATGCCCTTTCTGATGATTTCAAATTGACCGAGACCGAACGCACAGAGCTTATCCCAAGTGGTCAAACCAGAATATACAATCGTCTTGGCTGGACAACTACTTATTTACGTAAAGCCGGACTACTTTCATCAGCAGCGCGAGGAAAGTTTAAGATTACCAAACGTGGTTTGGATGTTCTGAAAAAGGCACCCAGCAGAGTTGATGTCCATTTTTTGACCCAATTCCCAGAGTTTGTTGAATTTCGCGCAAGGCGTGAACGCGAAAATAATAATGTTCAAACTACACCCATCGTTGATGACGCCCAAACGCCTGATGAAATCATGGATGCGGCCTACCAAACTTTGCGGCAGAGCCTCGTCGATGAAATCCTGCGCACGCTCAAAACTTGTTCGCCCGCTTTTTTTGAGCGGCTGGTGGTGGATGTGCTGGTCAAAATGGGTTATGGTGGTACGCGCCAGGAAGCGGGGAAAGCGATTGGCAAAAGCGGCGATGAAGGCATCGATGGCATCATCAACGAGGATCGGCTGGGATTGGATGTGATTTACATCCAGGCCAAAAAGTGGGACAAGGATAACTCGATTGGCAGGCCGGAAATCCAGAAGTTTGCCGGGGCTTTGATGGGCCAAAAGGCGCAAAAAGGGATTTTCATCACCACATCGACATTTACCAAAGAGGCTCGCGAATACGCCGGTCAGATTGGAAGCAAAATCATCCTGATCGATGGAATCATGCTGGCACAATTGATGATCGACTACAACGTGGGAGTCAATCTGGTGGCATCCTACGAGTTGAAGCGGCTTGATTCGGATTATTTCGAAGAGTAGCGCGAATCAAAAGAACCCCCAGCTGTGACGCCAGGGGTTCTTTTGATTCGCGCTGTCTGGGTCTTTTTAGGGCTGGAAAACCAGCAAAACGACCGATTGGGCCGGCAGGGTCAAGGAGCCAGAAGACAGGTCCAACATCCCGATTGATTCAGCGTTGTGCTGGGCGTCGAGCACAAAGGCTTCGGCTGTCGCGGGAACACCGCCAGCCACGGTCAGCGGCTTGGAAACTTCTCCTGCGCCCAGGTTGGTGAACAGGACGGTCAACGCGCCATCGCTGCGCCGCGCAGCCAGGATGGCGACATCGGGGTCATCGGACGAGGAGTACACCTGTTCGCTGCCAAATTGCTTGTAGAGCTGGTAGGTGTAATAGCTGGGGCGCAGTTCGCTGGTGCTGATCAGCCCCCAGGCTCCCATGCCGCCCTGCGAGGTCAGCAGCCAATGGTTAAGCAGGAAAACCCCATTGCGGGCCATGCGTGTGATGACGGCCGATAGCCACAACGCGTTATAGAGCGAATCGGGGGTCGAATCGGTCCCGACAGCTTTGTTCCAGTGGGTGTTTAGCTCGGTAATGCCAATCGGCAAGTCGCGGCCGGTCTCTGTGTGGATCAGGTTGCGCACATAGGGAATCAGGTCATCCCATTCGCGCGCATTCAGGCGCAGGTCATCGACGGTGGTGTTTTTATCCCCCTGGGGGTACGGGTAACGGTGAAAGGTAACCACATCCACCAGGTCGCCGTTGGCGCGCAGGAACTCGATCATCCAATCCTTGCCAAGCGAATCTTTGGGATTGGTGGCTTCGTTGGCGGTATAGTCGCCATGCAGCTCGGGGCCAAGCAGCAAAATGGACGGGTCCACCGCCCGCATGGCCAGGGCAGTCTCGCGCCAAGCCTGGTTGAATTCGGCGGTATCGTAAGTGCGCTGGAGCTCTTTGCCATATAAGGTCGGCTCGTTGCCAATGCTCCAATAACGCACGTTGTAGCCTTTTTCGAGATTCACATAACGCACCAGTTCGGCGGCTTTTTCAGGGGACACTTCGCGCAAACGGACCGAGATCGTGGCAGTTGCGCCCATCTTTTCAACCATCTGCATAAATCCATCGATGTGATAAGGCTTCAGGTCGTTCCGATCGCCCCACGCGCCCCCCGGAAAGCGGATAATGGTCATCCCGGCGGCGTAGGCTTCTTCGAGCATGGAGGCCGGAATGGCCACAAACGGGCCGTAATTGGTTCCGTACAGGTAGGGGCTGATCGGCCCGAGGCTCGCCTGCGGGTCCACATAAAACATTCCGGCCTGCGGGGTCGGGACCGGGGTGGCAGGCGGGATCGGCGTGACCGTGGCGGTGGCAGCCGCTGTCGGGGGCAGGGTTGCTGTGGCCGGGACGGCGGGCGCGGCGCTACAGGCGGCGAGAACGACAATCAAAAGGATTAGGAAGACATTTTGGAACAGGCGCATAGAAAGCTCCATTTGTGAAAGATTTCCTGCAAATATATCACTTCATCAGGCCCTGGCCCGGTTCCCGCCCGGCTCGTACGGTAAAATAACCCCAACATTTTCTTATTTCCTGATGCAGTACTTTAATTCTCAAGGGTGAGCCATGAACCGAAAAGCCTTCGGACAGATGATTACAAATTTACGACAAGAGTTGGGCTGGACCCAGGTCCAACTGGCTGAATATGCCGAAATCGATGAAAACACACTCAGCAACATCGAACGAGGCGTCAAAAAACATCTCGACCCCAAGTTGTTATTCCGGCTCGCCAACGCCCTGAACCTGACCAGCCTCGAACGCAGGGAATTTTTCCTGGGCGCCAGCGGGCTGGATCTTGAACAGGTGGCCCGCCAACCCAACCGCTCCTTACCCATAGACCGGGATGAGATGAAAAAAGAAATCGCCCGCGTGGTTCAATCGCTGACCCAGGTGTACGCACCTTTATACATCTCCGACGCGTTTGGCGATATGCTCGCCATCAACCACGTCTGCATGGAATTGATGTCTTACGACCCGGCCCAACTGCGCCTGCTGGCCAGCAATCAAGGACATCTCAATATGCTGCATTTTGTCTATGGAATGGTTTCGATGCGCGAAAGCCTGGGCGATCACTACGATGCCATCATCCTGACCCTGATCCAGGGTTTTCGCGCCGCAAGCCTGCGCTACCGCACCCAACCTCGCTACCTGGCCATCATGGAAGAGTTCCATGATTCTAAACGCTACCCGCTCTTTGAGCGTCACTGGCGCAAAGCCATTATGGCGCAGGGTGACCTGAACACACTCTCGGGCCAGCATGAGTTGGAGCATAAAGAACACGGTCGGATGCGCTTTATCAGCTCACCCAACCGTGTTCATACGCGCTTTGGCGAAATTTTCATCAGCCAATACACACCTGTTGACCGTGAAACCTCCCAAAAATTTATCAAAATGGCCGATAAAGTCGGCACCGACGTCTTGTACCTCGCCCCGTGGCCCTAATCGGCACACAAGGCGCGCACAATCGCCGCCAATGACGGGTTCACGTCGAAATTCTCTTCCAGGAACGCCAAAATCGCCAGCGCCGACTGGCGATTTTTTTCATAGCCCTGCACAAAAGCGGGCAAGCGCTGCGCCAGGCCCGGAAAACGCTGTTCAAAACGTCGCTCGTTAGAAAAACGGTCGCGGAAAGCAGGCTGTTCGGGTTCAACACGCGCCGCCAATTCCAGCACACGGTCAACCGCATAGCCCTGGATAAAGCGCGTGGCCGAAAGCTTCTCGCCGCGCCGGTCGCGCCCCAGGCCCACATACAGGTTGGTCAGCGCCTCGCCCACCAGCCATTCCACCGGCGAGACCGATGGCGCGCCGCCTGCGCCCTGCACCGGCAGCGCAATCGCATCCTCCACCCAGGGCTGTTTCCACACCACCCGCCCCGCCGAAAACGGAATCGCGCGCAGTTCGGCCTGTTCAAAAACGGCCAGCTCGCAAAAAATGCCATCTTCAAAGAGCAATTTATAGCCATCGGGCGAGTTTAAAAAGCAATAAGCAATCGGGGCCACCTCTGCCAGCCAATCCAGGTTGTCAATAAAGCGGCGTTTCTGCCCATCGGCCACCACCGCAAAGAAATCGAGGTCCGAAAACTCATCCATCCGGGCCAGCTCGGTGCCAACCGACCCCAGGCCAATTAGCGCCACACCCTGGCCCGACTTTTCGAGCGAACGACCAATGGCCTCTAACCGCTCCAGCAAACGTTGTTTTGTGTTCATCACCACACCCGCTCCAGGTTTGGGTTTTCCAGCGGCTTGCGCCCCACTTTCGCCATGTCCACCCACTCGCCGTGAACCTTGACCCGCACCACATCCGCCGTGAAATCGGTGACTGTGCTGCCATTGTTGTTGAACAGGTACGAGCCCACCGCATAAATATCCGAAGGCACGCCCAATTTTTCGAATTTGCGAATCTTCTCGGGGGCGAACCCGCCCGATACGACGATTTTCACACGCTGACAATAGTCCCGCGCCCGTTCCTTCCAACCCGTATCCAGACTCCAGCGTTCCCAGGCCGAATCCAATCCCTGGCGGACGTTAAAAATCAGGCGCGGGGTGACGCCCATATCCAGCGCCGGGTCGCCCAGCGGCGTCACCGAGGCATCCCGCAGGCTGCCGCTAGTATCCAGGCGCACACCGTACAATTTATATTTCTCGGCTTCCTCATGTTCGCCCGCATCGACCAGTTCTTTGTAGCGCGCAAACATCGCATCCAGCACCAACTGCGAATCATGCACACAGTCGTTATTAAAATCGACCAGGGCGATGCGCGGGATAACAGCGGGCAGCACCCGTGAGAATTCCATCATGGCTTCGGCGGTATCGCCCAGGAAGGAAGCAATCGCGGCGTGCGCCACCGTCCCGCCGCCGTAACCGCCCCACCAGTCACCCTGCGCATCGGTGGAGACGAAAGGCCCAAGCGTCTGGGCATAATCCTGGTTAAAACGCTGCACGGCAATGTTATAAGCGTAGCCATCCGCGGCCTGCACTTCATGCAGGTCAAAGCGCGCCGGGAAAAACAACACAGGCTTGCCACGCGCCGCAATCAGCGTTTCATACACATTCGTCGCCACGCGGCTGGCGCGAGTCAGGATGCCCAGGGTGGGGGTTTCTAACAGGGCAAAGTCGCGGTAACGGCCGCGCGCCTTAATCACCGGCTGGACATGCAGCGGGTCGCCATCCGATGAAACGGTTGAGCCGTCGTGCACCGCCCAGACTTCGAGCTGGTCAGACGTATCGATAAATTTGTCGCCGTCAAAATAACCGGTGCAGTGTTTGAGCATTGCCAGGGCTTTATCGACCCCAACCACCACGGTTGTGCCGTTGCGGCGCGTGAACCACTGCATCTCCACCTCGATATCGCCAACGTTGATGTTCTCAGGCGAGATTCCGGCTGGCAGGTTATGCTGG
The DNA here is from genome assembly GCA_964562145.1 of uncultured Anaerolinea sp. Classification (GTDB taxonomy): domain Bacteria; phylum Chloroflexota; class Anaerolineae; order Anaerolineales; family Villigracilaceae; genus UBA5195. The sequence goes on from CAZLSP010000002.1 coordinate 158,487, forward strand.
CTGCCCTTGTAGGTGTAGCCCTCCCCGGCCAGGGTGACTAGCATGGCGTTGATGTTGGCAAAGTATTTGTCAGAGTACCAGCCTTTGCGCATGCGCTGGATGTCGAGCTTGAAAACCTGGTTGGTCAGGCGTTTGCCATCGAAAATGGACATGATGATTCCTTATGGGTAAAAGATTTCAGCGCAGCAAGTCGTCCACTTCGCTGGCGGTAAGCACGCGCATCCCGGCGGCGGCAAAACGCGCATACGCAGCATCGGCCGCCTCGGTATGATCCACCACACCGGGCACAACCACCGGGGATGAGCAATCGTCGAGCAAAATCACTTTTCTCGCCAGGGCCGGGTCGGTAGCGCGAATGTCTTCGAGCAGGTCCGATACCGTCCAGGCTACGCAGTGGCTTTTGGCCTGCCCGGCTACCAGCAACAGGTCGACCTGTTGCAGTTGCTGGATAAATTTGGGGTTGCGCACGCCCAGCACCTCGCCCTGCGGCCCGGCGAGCACCTCGGGGCCTATGACGGAATAGTTCTCGGTAAAGGGTTTATCGCCCTTGAGTTCGAAATCGGGCTGGTCGAGGCGCACCAGGGAGTGGAAAAACAGGGCTTCTTCTACCGCCGGAACCAGCGCATGCCCCACCCCGCCCAGCATGGCATGGTAAGGCCAGATGGTGAGGGCATATTTTCCTTTTTTCTCCAACGCTGCGGCGTAGTGAAGCATCATTTGCTGCCCATATTCGGCGGTAACGCCAAAACGCGGCGCCAGGGCCGGGTTAAAGGTCCATGCACCTGAGGCCAGGTCACTGACGTGAATGTCGGTATAGGGTGCGGGATGGTTCCCGGCGGCATCGATAAAGAAAACCGGGTGAAAAACCTGTTGGGCCTGATGGGTATCGAGGGTTGCCGAAATATGGGTGATGCGGTCGAGGTTACGGTAAAGCATTTCAACCAGGCGACGATTGTCTTCCACCGCGCCGTTACCAGAACGCCCGCCTACATACAGTTCAAAATTGGGGATGCAAAAGGTATTCTGGACATCGACCAACAGCAACCAGACCTTGCGCTGGTCTGCGGTTGAGGGCTGGATTCGGTGGGTTTGACGGTAAACAGGCGCAAGCGCGGCGAGGCTGGCATAGTCTACCCGATAAACGGAACCCACTTTTCCCGGCATGTAAAAATCCGGTAGGGAAAGGGTCATGCTGTCTCCTTATTATTAGTGTAATATTTACACTATTTCGAGCGAGAAAATATAAAGCGGTTTAAGCCGCTTTGTGTCAGATGGACACTATTTTACCGCCTTGCATTCCCCTGTCAAGGGGATTGATGCGGGCAGATGGGTCATGTATACTTATTTCACTATAAACAAGGAGAATGTGATGAAAAAACTTTTGTTCGTTGCAATGATCTTATTGGCAGCCAGCCTGGCCTGTAGTGTGCCCGGGCTCAACACCAACCAATCTTCGGACCCGAATGTCCTTTTCCAGGATGATTTTTCCAGTTCATCGAGTGGTTGGGACCAGATCCGCGATACCGAGGGTGTCACGGATTATGAAAATGATGCCTACCGCATCTATGTAAACAAGGAAAAGTTCAGCTTTTGGGCCAACCCGCAGTTGGGCAGCAGCCTGCCCGGTGACTTGCGCATTGAAGTGGATGCCACCATGCTGGCCGGCCCGGAAGTGAACGATTTTGGTGTGCTCTGCCGCTATTCAACCGATTCAAACGACCTGGCGAATTTTTACCAGTTCGTGGTTACCAGCGACGGGTATGTAGGCATCGTCAAGGTCAGCCAGAGCGACCAGACTGTGCTGACCAACGGCGGCCAGTTGATTGAGTCGAGCGCCGTCAACAAGGGTGCAGCCAGCAACAAAATTCGCGCCGAATGCATTGGCAGCACGCTGACCCTGTACGTCAACGGGACCCAGGTAGATAGCGTGACGGATGCTTCCTTCGCCAGCGGCGATGTTGGGCTGATCGCCGGGACGTATGAAGACCCGGGGACCGATATTTCCTTTGATAACTTTGTGGTGACCAAACCCTAAGCCCGCCCGTAATCAAAACGCCGCATCCGTTTTGGATGCGGCGTTTTCGATTCTTTTCGTCTAAGCTACACGCTGGCGCGAAAGGAAGGTTCCTACCGCCACCAGGGCCGCCAGGGCTCCCAGCAGGCCCATTACCAGGGCCCCGGGAGGCGTGACCGGCTTGCCCTCCAGCACAAAGACGGCGGTAGTGCGGCCTGGCACGTTAAACTGGCCGCCCGCAGCATCGTATGACGATGCGCGCACCACCGCATCTGCGGAGTTCTGCTGAACCGGGTGAAGCGAGTAATTTTTGCCTGCCAGGGCCGGGTCGCTAAAAGTGACCGGGTCGGGGGCCGGGTTGAAGAAGACCAGCACCTCGTTATAGCGCGGGTCAAAGTTGCCGGTGTCGCTCAGGCGCATCACAATCAGGCCGGGAATCTGATTGGGGCCGGTGTTTAAGAATGAGACTGAATTCTTAATCTCTTCGGCGCTGCGCAAGCGGAAAAGCGGCGAACTTTTACGGATTTGCAGGTATTCGCGGAAAACGGCCGCGGCCTGGGTGATTTCTGCTTTGCCGGGTTTCAGCGCCGGGTTCGCCAGAAGCGGGCGGAAAATATCCCACTTGTCGCGGCCTTCCCCGGGCAAGCCTACGCCCCAGTTGTTCGATTCATAGGTCCAGTCAATTTTGTTGAACCAGTCGCCGGAATTGTAGGAGTTGCGGTCAAGCGATTTGGAGCGCAGCAGGTCGTCACCGGCGTGGAAGAAAGGCACACCCTGGCTAAAAGCGACCAGGCTGAGGGCCAGGTTATTCATCCGCACCCGGTCCGCCAGCGTGGCGTTGGCAGGGGCTTTCACCTGCAAAATATCCCACAGCGTTTCGTTGTCATGCGCCGATACGTAAGCGATGTTCTCTTGCGGGTCGCGGGTATAACCGGCCGCCGAACCGTTGTAAAGCACCAGGCGGGCCGGAACGGTATCGCCATTGCCGCGCACAATCTCGTAATCTTGCAAACTGCCCGCCAGGGAAATGCGAATCCAGTCGGTGTAATCGAACAGTTTGGCCTTCTGCTGCCCGGCATCACGGGCTTCGCTGGCATTGGGCTGGAAGTACAAGCCAGTAACGTAACCCTGCTCACGCATATCCCCAAAGGGGCTGCCGCCGCGCGCCGCATCACGAATGCGGTCGTTGAAAGCGCCAATGCCGCTCCCGCCGATGTTTTGCTGGGTGGCGTTGACACCGCGAGCATTGTTGGCTACCTCGCCAAAGTTCCAGCCCTCGCCGTAGACATAAATCGACTTGCCATCCACCCCGTCTTTGGCGAGCGTCAGGCTATCGAGCGCGGCGCGCACTGCGCGCATATCTTCGAGCATGTGATGGCCCATCAAGTCGAAGCGGAAACCATCGACCTTGTATTCCGTCGCCCAGGTCACCACCGAATCGACCATCAGTTTACGCATCATGGCATGCTCGGTGGCGGTGTTCGAGCAGCAGGTGCTATTTTCTACTTTGCCTTCCCCATTTAAGCGATGGTAATAACCGGGGACAATCTTATCGAGCACCGATTTTTCTTCCTGGCCGTTGGCGTTGGTATGGTTGTAAACAACATCCATCACCACGCGCAAGCCAGTCTGGTTGAGCGCTTGCACCATCTCGCGGAACTCAACGATGCGCGGCGTCCCAAGCGGGTCGGTGGCGTAGCTGCCTTCAGGCACCGTGTAATGATACGGGTCATAGCCCCAGTTGAAGCCATCCGTGCCAGAAATCACGCTGACAGCCAAAAGCTGCTGGTCCGAATCGGGCGGCAGGGCCGCGAGGGCGGCCTCATCAACCCCCTGCCAGGTCGATTTATCTTCGTTCACGCTGGCAATATCAAAAGCCGGGAGCAGGTGAATATGCGTAAGCCCGGCTTCGGCCAAACCGGCCAGGTGCTGCATGCCGTTGGATTCTTTGACGGTAAAAGCCTTATAGGTTCCGCGCAGTTCCTGTGGCACGCTGGCGTCTGAAATGCTGAAATCGCGGATGTGCAGTTCATACAGCACAATATCTTCGGGGGCGGCCAGGGCCGGTTTGGCAAGCGCATTCCAACCTGCGGGTTTGAGAGCCGGGTCACCCAGGTTAACAATCTGGCTGCGCTGACTGTTGGTCGAAAGGCTAAAGGAATACGGGTCGGTTACCAGGTTGGTTTCGATTTGACCGGTGGCCGGGACATAAACTTCCACCTCGTAGAGATAATATTTCCCGACCCAATCCGGGTTGCCGCCAAGACTCCACACGCCGGTAGCTGCATCCCATTGCATGGGCAGTTTCTCAGCCGAAGTGTCAGTTGCGCCGCTGAAAAGATTCAGTGTCACCGATTTTGCGGTCGGCGCCCACAGGCGCAGGGTGGGGACTGTTCCTTCAAAGGCCACCCCCAGGGCCCCCTCGTACGGATAAAGCTGGTCGAGCACACCCGGAATCTGGACCCCGGTCACATCCACAACCTTGCCAGCCGAATCGCTGGCGACCACCGCCACCTGGCCCTTAAGTGCCTCGCGCAGCACTGCCAGATCGGCATTGTTGACGGTAAAAGCAGTATACGCACCCAGGTGCGGGAACTGGCGAAGGATCTCCTTACTGGCCCCAGACTGCTGGTAGGTCAATGGCAGGGCTGTCCCGTTTTGCACACCATCGGCGCTCAGTTCCAGCGTGGCGTCACTGGAATAATACAGGGTGTAGTTATAGTTGGGCGAGCCCACAATGTTCCATAAAATTGTGTCGCTGCTCACCCAATGGGCTTTTTGTTTGGCGAGGTTGCCTTTTGGCGCGCCATCGGTGCTAATAATGAATTCGGTTTTCACAGTGTCATATCCAAAGTAGATTTCGTCGCCATCGGCTTTGACGGTAAACTGGGTTGCCGGGCCGAGGGTGTCTTGAGCGTTCTCATTGCGTGTCAGGGTTACGGAGTAAGTTCCCGCTTTGAGGGAGCGGGTGGCAAAAGCGAACAGGCCATCCCCATCGGGGTCTTGCAGCCAGGAACGTAAACAAGTGGCGTCATTGTTGCCCTGGCATCCCAGCTGCTCCTGAAAATCCCCCACAGCAACCAGCACAGCCTGGTTGAAATTATCGGTGAGCCAGTGGGTTTTATGGTCATAATAAAACTTGACCTGGGTGGACTGTCCAACCACGAGCGGGATGTCTGCGCCGCCGCGCGCGGCATTCTTCCCATAGTTCTCATCCCAAGAGCCGTTAAGGGCAACTTTATAGCGCGGCCCATTTTTATCATCGTCATTGGCAGGCTGTATCTCAAAAACCCCCTGCCAGACATCATCTTCGGCATCGTATGTGAGCAAAGTCTGCTCACAGTTGGGTTGCCATTCGCCAGAACAACCCAGTTCATCCTGGTGTGTTCCGGGCAAGCCAACCATCGTCGGCGGCGGGGTATCTTCAGCGCGAACAACCAGGGTGGGGAGCAGCGCGCTCAACAACACAGCAAAAATCAAGAGCAGGTGGGGCAGTCGAGTCGTTCGGGGCATCTTCGGCCTCCTTTTGCGAATATTTTTACCATAAAAGGAAGCGCCCCTAGAGACTTTTTTACTTCCAGACCCTATCGAATTGTATTGGATTTGAACCCGGTTGAGCGCGGACCCTGGAGTTCCTCGCGCAACACCCGCCGGAAGATTTCCTCCAGCGATTGTTCGCGACTGTAAATGTACTCGCGCAGGGCACGGTTGATCAGCGTCTGGTAATTGCCGCTCCCCGCCGCGGCAACCTCGCCGCGAAACCAGTCGAGGACATCATCATCGATGCGGATGGTGATGCGAGTCTTGCTGCCTGAAGTATATTTATCGGCCATGTTTTTATTATATGCACAATCGTACATCAACACAAGAAGCAAAAATCGGCAAAACCCGAGCCCTTCTCTTAATAAAAATTCCAGGCCAATTGAAATAGTACATATTTTTGTACATATCATCTATTCAGTGTTAAAATCAACCCATCCGCACCGCAGGCTTCACGATTAATCTCAAAAATGCCAAACACAGCGATTGACGCTGATTCCCCCATATGCTATAGTCAGAGCATGAATGCCAACCCTGCCACCCGTGAAGACGAACTGAACATCCTGATCCGCGCCAAGTATCCCATTTTATACATTGTCTCATGGGAAGAGCGGCGCATCGAACAGGTGCTGCGCCAGGTGGCCGGGCAATTGCGCAAAAAGCTCTACGGCTGGACCATCACCGATGGCATTCGCCCGCTCGACGATTACGACGGGATGCGCCCCGACCCATCCACCTGCCCCCCGCTCAACGCCCTCGACGCCATTGCCGCCTCGCAAGAGTCGGCTATTTTTGTGCTTAAGGATTTTCACCCTTTCCTGGATGACCGCCACCCGGTTAACGACCAACCGGTGATTGTGCGTCGCATGCGCGACATCACCAACCACTTAAAAGAAAGCCGCAAAACCCTGGTCATCCTCTCGCCGCTGCTCAACTTCCCCCCCGAGTTGGAAAAAGACATCACCGTGCTCGACTACGGCCTGCCCCTGCCCGAAGAAATGGTGCAGTCGCTAGACCGGGTTGTGCGTTCGGCGCGTGAAATTAGCGGCATCAAAATTGACCTGGACGCTGAAACACGCGAAAAAGTGCTCTCTGCGGCCCAGGGCCTGACCTGCACCGAAGCCGAGAATGTCTTTGCAAAATCACTGGTGATGACGCGCTCGCTGGATGTCGACATCATCATCGCCGAAAAGAAACAAATTATCCGCCGCTCGCAAATCCTGGAATACTTTGAAGCCTCCGAAGATATGACCGCCGTAGGCGGGATGCCGCTTCTCAAAGAATGGCTGGCCAAACGCTCGCTGGCTTTTAGCGAACGAGCCCGCCAGTTTGGCCTGCCCGAGCCCAAAGGTTTATTGCTGCTGGGCGTGCAAGGCGCCGGGAAGAGCCTGATTGCCAAAGCCATCGCCAGTCAATGGCGTCTGCCGCTGCTGCGGCTCGACCTGGGCCGCCTGTTCAGCGAACTGGTCGGCTCTTCAGAGCAAAACATGCGGACCGCCCTGCGCCTGGCCGAATCAGTCTCACCCTGCCTGCTGTGGCTGGATGAACTCGAAAAAGGCCTGGCCGGGGTTGCCAGTTCGCACCTTTCTGATGCCGGAACCACGGCGCGTGTCTTTGGCAGCTTCCTGACCTGGATGCAAGAAAAAACTGCCCCGGTCTTTGTCGTCGCCACCGCCAACGACATCAGCATCTTGCCGCCCGAAGCGTTGCGCAAAGGCCGCTTTGACGAAATCTTCTTCATTGACTTGCCCACCCCGGCCGAACGGCGAGAAATTTTCGGTATCCACATTGCCCGGCGCGGGCGCGATGCGCTCCAGTTTGACCTGGAGGCCCTGGCCCGTCAGAGTGAAAACTTCTCGGGCGCAGAGATCGAACAGGCGGTCATTTCCGCCCTGTATGATGCTTTTGAAGCCGGGCACGAGTTGACCCAGGCCGACCTCCTCAGCGCCATCCAAAATACCATTCCCCTGGCGCAAACCATGGAAAACCAGATCAGCTCGCTGCGCCTGTGGGCGCGCACCCACGCCCGCCCCTCCTCCACGGGCAATTGGCCTGTCTCTTCACGCAGCGGCCTACGGCAAATGGAATTATGAACCTGTTTTATTCGTTTCACAGCCTTGTGCGTCGTCACCTGACCCTGGCCGAGCGCCTGCTGGCGGCAACCGGGCTCGCGCTGCTGCTTTATGGGCTGGTCCAAAGCCTGCCAGTCTATCCGCTTTACTGGGATATCGTCCTGACCACGGTCGTGTTCGCGCTGACACTTTGGTCACCGGTGGCCGGGTATTTTGTAGCCGTACTGGTAGCCTCGTACCCTCTATATAGTGTATCCATCTATGTGGCTGTCATTTTCCTGGCTGTCGCTGTCATCGGCCAGCATCTGTTCATCCAAAACCTGGGCGGCACCCTGCTGACGCTGGCTTCGCCCCTGCTGGGTTCAATATACCTGGCCTGGACCATCCCGTTGCTGGGCGGTCTGTGGTGGGGACCAGTCGGCGGCGCACTGATGGGTGGTTTGGGCGCGCTTTGGGGGCAGGTTGCCGCCGGAATGGTCGGTCTCGACCCCGACTGGGTACGGCTGCTAGGCATCCTGCCTGACCTGCGCTTTTTACCCGTGCGCTTCGCCTCGGCCAATTCACTCGAAACCCTCCTGCTGCTGCTCGACCCGCTTGCCCCCAATTCCACCAGCCTACTCTACCACTTGCTACAAGTCGTCCTCTGGGCGCTGGCCGGTTGGACAGTGGGTACCCTGGCCGAAAAAGAATGGCTGCAATACCGCCGACCACGCTCAACCATCGTGTTGGTGGCGCTCGGCGTGCCCGTCATCGCCGGGCTGCACATCCTGCTCAGTCTGTGGCTTGGGATCCAGATTCCGCCCGAAGCCTGGAGCGGCCTGGGATTAACCACCCTGGTTTCGGCGGTGGTTGCCGCCAGCCTCGAAGCCGGGCTCGATTTCTTTGAACACCCCCTGCCCCTGCCGCGCAAAATCGCCCTCGAACTGGATGATGAGGAAGACGAACCTTCCATTCATGCTCCCCGCGCGGTTCAGGCAGCCCCAACGCCAGAAAAAAGTGACGAAAATAAAAAACCTGATGATTTGATTATGCTGGAACTGGATTAAAATCGTCACACTTTTTAACCAGTCAGGCGCTATACTTTAACCATCTTTGGCAGCATGCAAACACAACGCTCCTCCACACCCAGAGCACGACAACAGCGCCGCACCTTGCGAGACTTTGCACCCGGGACGCTGACCACAGCCATCAGTATCGGGGCTGTGGTATTGCTTGTTGCCCTCACCTTTGTCGGTGACTGGTTGCAGGTCCCAGAATTGGCGCTCTCTGCCCCAGGCCAGTTTATCTCCCCTAACGGCGACGGCAGCTACGACATTTTCACCATCAACTACCGCCTGGGCGATGACGCCAAAGTAACCGCCCGCGTTTACAGCGACCAGAACCTGGTGCGCACCCTGGCAGAAGCCCAGCCACAATCACGAGGGGACCATTTCCTGACCTGGGACGGGCGCAACGACCTCGGCGCAGCCGTAGCCGATGGCACCTACCGCATCGAAATCCTGGCCAGCGGCGCGCTGCGATCCGTTTCGCAGAGTGTCACAGCCCAGGTTGATACCCTGCCCCCCACCGTCCAACTCGTTAACCTGCCCGACGCCATGCGCGTCAACAAACCCGACCTGCTGATTGAAGGCATCACCGAGGCAGGTTCAGTGGTGTGGTTAAGCAGTACGGCGCAACCCCTGCGGGTCGATAACGCCGGGCGCTTTGCATTCCAGGCCAAGCTGCTGGACGGCGATAACCGCTTCCAGATCCAGGCCATCGACCCGGCCGGGAACACCACCCTGGTGCAACGCAATGTCAGCCTGGTTACCCAGGCCCCCGAAATCGTCATTACACGACCGCTTGATAACGAATGGACCAATCAGCAACTACTCACCATCGAAGGCCGCACCCTGCCCAACACTGTCCTGACCATCAACCAGCAACAGGTTAAAGTCGGGCCGGATGGGTTTTTCCAACACCAGGTGCTGCTCAACGAAGGCGACAATGCCCTGCGGCTGGTGGCTACCGATGACGTCGGGAATGTCACCACCCTCGACCGCCTCGTCCACCTGAAAACCGGTGCGCCCCCCATCCAGGTCAACATCCAGGATGGCGCTCAGGTTGCTGACGCCAACCTGCAACTGATTGGCAAAGTGGACCCTGGCAGTGCGGTGCAAATTAACGGGCGTGAAATTCCCGTTAGTGCCCTGGGAGATTTCCAGGTCACCATCCCACTCTTAAATGGCGACAATACCCTCGACATCCAATCCACCGACCAGGCCGGGAACATCACCCGCCTCGTGCGCCGGGTCACCTACGCCACTGGCGGGGCCGACCCGCTGGCGCGTGTAAGCGAAAACTTCAACCAGTTCCCGCTGCTGGTCATCCCCAGCGCGCTGGTACTGGCAATTATCCTGGCTTTTATTTACCTGCGCCAAAACCGCGTTTCGCTGGCGCTTTCGGTCGAACAAAACACCTTTGTGCCTGGCTACCCTGGCGACGACAAATCGCTGGCAATTTTGCTCGACCTGAGCAAAAATGCGCGTGTTTCGCTCGAAGTGCTCGACCAGCAAGGCTATCCGCGCGCCACCATTTTGCACAACCGTCGCAAAGTGGGCCGCCGCCACGTCTTTTACTGGAATGGCTACGACGACCGCGCCCGCCCGCTGCCCCCCGGTGAATACACCATCCAGGCGGAGGCCGGTGCGCCGCCCCTACAAGTTACCAGCGCGGTGCAGGTGCGCATCGAACGCCAGGCTATGCCCCATGTGCAAACGCCTGCCTACGTGCGCGGCCAGTCGGTAACCGGAACACGCCAGGAAAAGTAGCGCCATCTCCCCATGTTCCACCTTCAATCCATTACCCTACGTGAAAGCGCAAACGCCCCCGAACTGCGCCCAAAGTTCCCATTTAACCTGCCTGCCCTGCGCGGGTTGGGCGAATTGCGCTTTGAAACGCCGGTCACCCTGCTAGTGGGTGAAAACGGCGCCGGGAAATCGACCCTGCTCGAGGCGCTGGCCTGTGCTGCCGAAATGGTGACGGTCGGGAGTGAAAGCGTGCGAACCGACAAAAGCCTGGCCCATGCGCGCGAGCTGGCCAAACACTTGCGCCTGGCCTGGAAAAAACGCACTCGCAAAGGATTCTTCCTGCGCGCCGAAGACTTCTTTGGCTATGCCAAACGCCAGAACGAACTGCGCGCCGAAATGGAAGCTGACCTGCGCGAGATTGGTCATGAGTTCAAAAACCGCTCCGACTACGCCCGTGCGCTGGCCAGCATGAGCACCCAGGGCCAGCTTGCCGATATGCGCCGCCGTTATGGCGACGGCCTGGATGTGCGCTCACACGGCGAAAGCTTCCTGGCCCTATTCCAGAGCCGCTTTGTGCCTGACGGCCTGTACCTGCTCGACGAACCCGAAGCCCCACTCTCACCGTTGCGCCAGTTGGCCTTGCTCTCAGCCATCAAAGAAATGGTCGCCCAACAGGCTCAATTTATCATCGCCACCCACTCCCCCATCTTGATGGCCTTCCCAGGCGCAACAATCCAGCTTTTCGAAGGAGAAACTGTCAAAACAGCCCGCTTCAACGACCTGGAGCACGTGCGCCTGATGCGCGATTTCCTGCAAAACCCGGAGGCCTTTTTACACAACCTGTAAAAAAGACCCCAATCAATTGCTATTGGCCTGTAAAGGTGGGAGATACGCAAAAAATGATATGATAAGCACAACCTTTCATGGAGAATCCCCATGTATATTCCCGCACCTGATGAAAAAACCACACTTGTAATGCTCTACACCCACAACGCCATGTTGCGCGGTGAAGTCGTCACCAAAGAAAGTGTTCGTGTCAGCACCTGGCTGCGCACCCAGGGCGCGCCCCGCTACATTCACATGCTGCGGGCCAGCATCATCCAGTTCGCAGCGGGGGGCATTAAAACCATCAATGCACCCGAAATCTTCGTCCCCATCGAGACGGCCATAGCCATGCACCTCGCCCCTCCGCAAAGTGACCCGGTTGATTACGACGAAAACGAACGCAACCGCGCCATGTTGCCGGTGGTGGTTGGTGTTGGCGCATTCCAGTTCAAATGCCTGGCGCGCGTCTCGGCCCAAACCGGTTTGGGACCCTCGCTCGAGCTCTCCAAAATCCCGTGGATGTCGCTCTATGAGCTCGAAATCAGCAGCCCCTTCCTGCCACAAATGCCCGCCATGCGCGCCAATATCGCCGTCGTCAATCCGTCACAAGTTTATTTTGCCCTTCCGGAAGAAAAATGAAACTCAACGACCTGATCCAACGCAACCTCAACCCCATCCCCTGGGTCGAAGGTGAAAAAATCCCCTGGAATGAACCCGCCTTCAGCGCCCGCATGCTCAAGGAACACCTCACCCAAAAACACGACGCCGCCAGCCGCCGCAAATCTAAAATCAAAAAGCAGGTGGAGTGGCTCGACGCATTCATCCTGGCGAAAAAGCCCGCCCGCATCCTCGACCTGGGCTGCGGCCCCGGCCTGTATTGCTCCGAACTGGCTGCCCGAGGCCATTCGTGCCGTGGTATCGACTTTTCTCCCGCCTCCATCGATTACGCCGTTAAAAACTGCCCGCCCAACTGCGCTTACACCCTCGGCGACCTGCGCAACACCGATTTTGGAGCAGGCTTCGACCTGGTCATGTTCATCTTCGGCGAGTTTAACGTCTTCAAACGCAGCGATGCGCAAACCATCCTGTACAAAGCCTATGCCGCCCTGCGCCCCGGCGGGACCCTGGTGCTCGAAGTCTCCACCGAAGACGCCATCTACGACACCGGTCACCAGCCTTCGGTCTGGTACTCCTCCCCCTCCGGGTTGTTCAGCCCCAAGCCGCACCTGTGCCTGATGGAAACCTTCTGGGACGACAAGCTCTCGGCCGCCACCGAACGTTACCTGATTGTGGATACCGAAAGCGGTGAAGTGACCCACTACTCTTCCAGCTCACAGGCCTATAGCGACGATGACTACCGCGCCCTGCTGGGCGAACCGGGCTTCCGCGAAATCAGCATCTACCCCTCCCTCACTGGCAAAGACAACGAAATCCAGGAAGGCATGCAAGTTCTGGTCGCGCACAAATAACCCCGCGCCAAACTTAAAGCCGGGATCAAAGGAAATCATGGATTCTTATTTCGCCGTCTGCCCACCCGGCCTGGAAGATTTAACCAGCCTGGAGATGCGCCGTCTGGGCCTGCTCGCAGGAACCGACACTCCCACACCCCAAACACCGGCCTATGAAGGCGGGGTGACCTTCAAAGGCGACCTGACCGCCCTGTATCGCGCCAACCTTAACCTGCGCACCGCCAGCCGCATCATAGCCCGGCTGGGGCAGTTTTTCTACGCCAGCACCTTTGCCGACCTGGAAGAAAAAGCCAAACGCCTGCCCTGGGAACGCTTCCTGACCCCCGGCCAGCCGGTCGCCATCCGTGTCACCTGCCATAAATCAAAACTGTACCACTCCGAAGCCGTGGCTGAGCGCATCGAACGCACCCTGGCCGAAAGGTTGGGCGCGCCTTCGCCGCGTAAAAAAGCCGGCGATGAAGATGACGCGGACCCGGCGCAGCTGGTCATCGTCCGCGTGATTAACGACAAAGTCACGGTCAGCATCGATAGTTCTGGCGAACTGTTGCACCGGCGCGGCTATCGCCTGGCGGTAGCCAAAGCCCCCCTGCGCGAGAACCTGGCCGCAGCCATGTTAATGGCTTCTGGCTGGGATACACAATCCCCGCTGGTAGATCCCTTCTGTGGCTCGGGCACCCTGCCCATTGAGGCGGCGCTGTTAGCCCGGGGGATTGCCCCGGGCCGGAACCGGCGCTTTGCTTTTATGGATTGGCCCAATTTTGACGAAGCGTTGTGGAAAACGGTACTGGCTGAAGCGGCGGCGAAAGAATCAGCCACAGTTGCGCCCATTTTGGCCTCAGACCGCGATGCGGGGGCGGTGCGGATGGCACAGGAAAACGCCGAAAGGGCCGGGGTAGCCGATTCGATCCAGTTTGAGTGCCAGGCGGTTTCGGCCATCCAAGCTCCGCAAAAGCTGGGCTGGGTGGTGACCAACCCACCTTATGGGTTAAGGGTCAGCGAGGGGAAAGACTTGCGCAATCTCTATGCGCAATTTGGGAATGTGTTACGCGCACAATGCCCGGGCTGGCAGGTTGCGGTGCTTTCAAGTGACCTGGTCTTGTTGGGGCAAATGGGCCTGCAACTTGATACCAGCTTTTCGATGACCAATGGCGGTGTTTTTGTGCGCCTTGGGCGCGGGCAGGTCAGATAATCGGACAAAAAGCATCTCCATATTGACAGAATAGAAAATTTATTCTATTATTAATCCATTCAAAAGTGGGTGAGCAATGACACATCGCGGCTCACCCACTTTAATTTATGGGATTGATTTGCCCGGAAAGGTCTGAGAATGAGCAACAATGTTGCAGGAAAACTAAAGCCTGAAAACGGTCTGCCCCAGGGTCTCTCTCAACCGGCGCTGCGCGCGCTGGCCGGGGCGGGATGTTTTAGCCTGGAACAGGTATCGCGCTTTAGCGAGGCGGAAGTCAGCCAACGGCACGGCATCGGTCCAAAGGCGATTCGGCTTTTACACGAGGCGCTGGCTAAAAACGGCCTGTCCTTTGCGCAGTCCGAGATCGGCATTCGGAATATCCTATGATAACCAAGCCTGTCATCGTACAGCGCCCAGCCCAGCCTTTTGCCGCGCTCCGCATGCAAGTCCCAATCCCGTTTGGGCAGTACCTGGGCCCGGCCTGGCAGGAAGTGGCCGCCTGGCTGGCTGGCAAGGGTCTGGAACCCAACGGCCCGCCCATTATCCGCTACCTGACCACTGATATGGCCAACAAGCTGGAAATCGAAGTCGGTTTCCCGGTCGAAACCGCCCTGGAGGGAGATGCGCGCATCACCACCGATACCTTCCCGGCCGGGCGTTACGCTATGCTTACTTATTGGGGTCCCTACAAGGGCAATGGGCTGATGAAAGCCACCGCTGCCCTGCTCGATTGGGCCAGGGAACAGAATATTACCTGGCAGACTTCCACCCAGGACAATGTCGAATGGTGGCAGGCCCGTCTTGAAAGCTATGTTACCGATCCAGACCTGGAACCTGACCCACAGAAGTGGCAGACCGATATTATCTTCCTGATTTCGGACGCTGGCAGGCATGCCTGAAACCAGAGACGCATAACACCCACCTCCGCCGACAACCAAAAAACGGCGAAAGCCATCCAAACGCACCTGCCCAAACAGGTGCGTTTCGTTAAGACCTAAAGCGGTTGCTGTTTCAGGGGGCGGGATTTGATATACTAAATTCACCAGGTGAAGTAATGCCTGCACCTTTGAGACGGAAAATAGCCATGACCAGTAAATCTGACTCTGTGACCATTCGCGATATTGCCCGGCAAGCGGGGGTATCGGTTGCCACCATCAGCCGCTTTCTTAATAAGAATGCCCCGGTCTCGCCGGATGTGGCCGAGCGCATTCAAAAGGTGATGGAAGCGCTTAATTACAAACCGCATATCGCTGCCCGCCACCTGGCCACTCACCGCACCGAGGCGATTGGGCTGGTGCTGCGAAGTATGCATACCGATTTTTTCGCCCCGTTGTTAAAAGGGATCGAATGGGTGGTCGCAGAACATCAATACAGCCTGCTTATCACCACCGATACAACCTATGACCGCACCGGGGGCCAGCCCCCCATTGGCCCGCATAACACCGATGGAATCCTAGTCTTTTCAGACTGCCTGAACGATGAGCAGCTTAAAAACCTGCAAGACGCACACCTGCCACTGGTGCTGATTCATCGCATCTCGCCCCCGCACCTGAACATCCCCTTTGTCACCGTGGAAAACGAGCTTGCCACCCGCAGCATCATCGACCACCTGATCGAACAGCACCAGCGGCGGGCCATCCTCTTCTTGCGCGGCCCCCAGAATCAAGAAGATTCACGCTGGCGCGAGCGCGGCTACCGTGAATCGCTCAAAAATCATGGCATTGAAATCGTCGAACCCTTGTTTGTCACAGGACATTTCAACGGTGGGGATGCCTACCGCGCGATTAAGAAGCTGGTCGTGCAAGACCAAATCCACTTTGACGCAGTTTTTACCGGGAACGATGATGCTGCCATTGGCGTCCTGACCGCATTAAGCGAATCGGGCCTGCGCGTGCCAGAAGATGTGTCGGTGGTTGGGTTTGACGACTTGCGTCTTTCGTCAATCATCAACCCGCCACTCAGCACCGTCCGCGCACCCACCGAACAGGTTGGGCGACTGGCAGCCGAATTATTGTTTGACCAAATCCACGGGTTGCCGGTCGAATCCGTATCCCTGACCGAATTCGACATCATTTTGCGCCGCTCATGCGGTTGTCCGTATCAAACTGCGATTGAAGGCACACACATCACACCCTGAAAGGATGGAATATCCTTATGACCGCTTACTGCGACTATTGCATCGCCCACCCCGAAGACACCTTCAACCATCATTATCACAACACCCAGTATGGATTCCCCATCACCGATGACAACCGGCTCTTCGAAAGGTTGGTGCTGGAAATCAACCAGGCCGGGTTATCGTGGATCACAATCCTGAAAAAGGCTGAAAACTTCCAGCGCGCCTACGACGGTTTCGACATCGACCGGGTCGCCGCTTACGAGGAAGAGGACCGCGCCCGGCTGCTGGGCGACGCCGGAATCATCCGCAACCGGCTGAAAGTCAACGCCGCCATCGAAAATGCCCGCCGCATCCAGGCCATGCGCCCACAATTTGGCTCCTTCTGTGGCTGGCTCGATGCCCAACATCCGCTCACCAAAGACGGCTGGACAAAACTCTTTAAGAAGACCTTTGTCTTCACGGGCGGCGAGATTGTCAACGAGTTTCTCATGTCCACCGGCTACCTGCCCGGCGCGCACACCCCCGACTGCCCCATTTACGAAAAAGTGCTGGCGCACAATCCGCCCTGGGCCCGCTAAATCCCGGCTTGTCACCCAAAACAACCACCCGCGGGGAGTATAATCATTTAAGCCTGCAAACTATGTGAACCTTTATGACTCAAACCCTGCCTACAGCTGAACCTTTCTTCTTCCCCGGATCACGCGAGGTTGGCATCTTGCTCGTTCACGGCTTCACCGGCGCACCCAAAGAAATGCGCTGGATGGGGGAATATCTCCACCGTGAGCGCGGACTTACCTGCCTGGGCGTGCGCCTGGCGGGTCACGCCACCCGCCCCGAGGACATGATCCGCTCTACGTATAGCGACTGGATGCTTTCAGTGGAGGACGGCTTCAACCTGCTTTCGGGCATGGCCCAACACATCTACCTGTGCGGCCTTTCGATGGGCGGGGTGCTCTCGCTGCGCATGGCCGCCGAACTGCCTGTGCACGGAGTGGTCGCCATGTCGGCCCCGTTCAAGCTGAAAGAAGACTGGCGGCTCAACTACATCGACACCCTGGCGCGCTTCAGGCCTTATATGCCCAAATCCAAAGACCCGCCAGGGACCGGCTGGTATGACAAGGCCGGCTGGGATGGGCACATTTCATATCCACAGAACCCTCTACGCTCAGTGGGCCAGCTCAACCGCCTGCTGGCTGAAATGCAAGCCGCCCTGCCC
This sequence comes from uncultured Anaerolinea sp., assembly GCA_964562145.1. Lineage (GTDB taxonomy): Bacteria > Chloroflexota > Anaerolineae > Anaerolineales > Villigracilaceae > UBA5195. The sequence continues at coordinate 175,720 of CAZLSP010000002.1, forward strand.
AGGGTGCAAGCGCCCACACTCCTGATTCATTCCAGGGATGACCGCTATGTTGACCCCAATGGAATGCCAGAAATCTACCAGCGGCTGGGGACAGCCCGCAAAGAAATGCGCTGGATCGAAGGTTCTGGACACGTCATCACCCGCGACGCCCAACGCCAGCAAGTCTTTGAAATGGCCGCCGAGTTCATTGAAAGGGTCGAAACCGGCCAGGTTCCAAGCCAGGCCTAAGCCATCATTTTTTCATAGCCAACTCACCACGAAACCCGCTTTATTTCTTAAGGAGGAGAAATGGACTTAAAACTTGCAGGAAAACGCGCCCTGGTGACCGGAGCAACGCGTGGGCTGGGATATGCTACTGCCCGGCTGCTCTCACAAGAAGGTTGTATTGTTGCCATCAACGGCCGTGATGACACCCGCATCCAGACCGCCATGCTCAAAATCTCCAACGAAACCCGCCAGCCCATTTACGGTTTCGCAGGTGATGTTAGCCAGCCTGAATTCCCCGCAAAACTGATTCAGGAAACCGTAGGCACCCTGGGCGGGTTGGACCTGCTGGTTTGCAACGCTGGTGGACCGCCGCCCGGCACTTTCGAATCTTTTGACGATGCCGCCTGGCAAAAAGCCATCGACGCGTCACTCATGAGTCATGTGCGCCTGATCAAAGCCGCCCTGCCACACTTGCGCCGCTCGCCCGCTGCCAGTGTGCTGACGGTCACATCTTACACCGTCAAACAACCGATGATGAACCTGGTGCTTTCTAACAGCGTGCGCCTGGCCACCATTGGCCTGACCAAAACCCTGGCGCTCGAACTCGGCAAGGAAGGCATCCGTTTCAACTCCATCCTGCCCGGCTGGACTGAGACGGAGCGCGTGACCGAACTGCTCTCGGCCCGCGCCCGCACCAACAGCACCTCCCTCGACGAAGAATACACCCGCCAGTCGCGTGAAAGCGCCCTGGGCCGCCTGGCCACCCCCGAAGAATTTGCCAATGTAGCCGTGTTCCTGCTTTCCCCGGCTTCTTCCTACGTTACCGGCGTCATGTTCCCGGTCGATGGCGGCGTCGTCAAAGGCACGCTGTAGTGTGACCTCGGTCACAGGCGACCTTTCGCGGCCATGTTATAGTGTCAAAAATCATTAGAAGGAGAGCTTCCGTGACTGAAAACACCTGCCTTAACTGTGGCCGCAGCTCGCAGCAAATCCCCCTGATTGCGCTCGAGTACCAACACCAAACCCTCAACATTTGCCCACAGTGTTTCCCCATCTTGATCCATAAACCGCAGAACCTGGTGGGCAAGCTGCCTGGCGCCGAAAACCTGGCCCCGGCTCATCACGAAGACTGACCCGTAGGCCAAGCGCCTGTCAAACGTCAGAGGAGACGCCCCGCAATCTGGTATCATTGCGGGGCGTTTGGTTTTTAACCCTGCCAGAGCGGAAATGACCCCATGAAAAAACTCTCGCACCTCACCCGTACCTCGCTACTGCTTGGCTTTTTCTTTGCCTTCGACAAAGTCCTGGCCTTTGGCCGTTCCATCCTCATCGCCCGTCAGTTTCGCCTGTCCACTGAGCTGGATGCCTTTAACGTCGCCAACAACCTACCCGACCTGCTCTTTGCGCTCATCTCGGGCGGCGCGCTGGCAATGGCCTTCATCCCGCTGCTAACCGAATACCTCGCCACCAAAAGCCGCGCCGCCGCCTGGGAACTGTTCTCACGCGTTGCCAACGTGGCCTTCCTTGCCACTGGCGTAATGGCAATCCTGATTGCCATCTTCGCCGGGCAAATTGTGCGCGCCGAAATTGGCATTGCCCCCGGCTTTGGCCCCCAACAGCAAGACCTGGTGGCCGAGTTGATGCGCCTGAACCTGATCGCCACCCTCATATTCTCTATCAGCGGGCTGGTGATGGCTGGCCTGCAAGCCAACCAGCATTTCCTGCTGCCCGCGCTGGCCCCCACGCTTTACAACGTGGGCATGATCGTGGGCGCGCTGGTCTTCTCACCCAGCGAACCTTATTCACTCGGCCCTATCACCCTGCCTGCCCTGGGTTTGGGAGTACATGGATTGGTCTACGGCGTCATCCTGGGCGCTTTAATGCACCTCGGCATCCAGATTCCGGGCCTCATCCGCTACCAATTCCACTGGACCCCTTCGCTTGATATCCGCGATTCAGGCCTGATTCGGGCCTTGAAACTGATCGCCCCACGCCTGCTGACGATGTTCGGCATCCAATTGATGTTTATCGCCCGCGACAACCTCGCTTCGCGCCTCGACCAGGTCGGGGCCGTCACCGCGCTAACCTATGGCTGGATGATTATGCAAGTCCCCGAAACCCTGCTCGGAACCGCCATCGCCACAGCCTTGCTGCCTTCGCTGGCGCAATTTGTAGCCAAAAACGAATGGAAAACCTACTCAGAAACGCTGGAAAAAGCCCTGCGGGTGCTGCTGGCGCTGACCATCCCGGCCGCAGCCGTCATCATGGCCGGGATCAAACCGCTGGTAGCCGCCGCTTTTGGGTTCGACGAAGCGGGAACAGATTTGCTCACCCTGACGTCTCGTATTTATATGCTCACCCTGGCCGGGTACGCCCTGCAAGAAACCATGGCGCGCGCCTTTTACGCCCGCAAAGAACCCCTGGTTCCGTTATGGGGCGTGTTGGTGCGTATGTCCGTCTATATCATCGTCGGCGCCCTGGGAGTCACCGTTTTCCGCTCGGTGGGCGCGCCGGTCATCGCCGCCGCCGAACTATCGTTGACGGTAGAAGCCATCTTCCTGTTGACCCTGCTCAACCGGCGTATCAAACATCCGCTGCAGGTCTTACCGGCGGCCGGTAAAGGCCTGCTGGCCGCCCTGTTAAGCGGAGCTGTGGCCTACGGGCTGGCGCTCTGGCTTCCGGGGCCAGGGTACATCACCGCCCTGGCTGGTATGGCAATCGGCGCAGCCGTGGCCATCGCCATTGTCTGGTCTGAAGCCCGCCTGCTTTTCCGCCTCTAAAATTGGGATATAATCGCGCCTATGTCTATGTCTGAAACCCAACCCAACCAACCTGCTGAAACACAGCCCAATAAAGTGTCTGATACACAGCCCAATAAAATCAAGCCCGGCAAAGCCGGTTTCTGGATCAGCTTGCTGATTTTGCTCGCCGCGCTGGTGCTGGGTGGCCTGGCCGGTTATGGCCGCGGCATTGCCGAGCGCCTGGACGCCAAAGCCACCCTGGTCGCCAATACCCTGGGCGAACAACTTGCGCTCGCCCAACAGGATATCGATGCTGGTCGTTACGATATGGCCCGCCAGCGCCTGGAATACATCATCGAACAAGAACCCGGCTTCCCCGGTGTAGCCGATAAGCTGGCCGAAGTGCTGGTAAAACAGGCCATTACGCCCTCGCCAGTGCCGACCAATACCCCCACCATTACCCCCACCCCCGACCTGCGCAGCCAGGAAGCTATTTTTGCCCAGGCCCAGCAACAGTTGCAGGCCAAAGACTGGGCCGGAACGTTGGGCTCACTCGATTCCCTGCGTAAAGCCGACCCGGCTTACAAAGTCGTCCAGGTCGATGGCATGTATTATGTGGCCCTGCGCAATCGCGGCATCGACCAGATTTTGGGTGTTGGTGCTTACCCACAAACCAACCTCGAAGGCGGGATTTACGACCTGACCCTGGCCGAACGCTTCGGGCCGCTGGACGGACAGGCCGATGGCCTGCGCAATTTTGCGCGTCTATATATCATTGGCGCTTCGTTCTGGGATATCGACTGGGGCCAGGCGGTGAACTATTTTAGCCAGGTCTATCAGTTTGCGCCCAACCTGCGTGATGCCTCGGATGTGACCGCCGGACAGCGCTATTACGAGGCGCTGCTCAACCTGGGCGACCTGCAAGCCAGCGCAGGCAAGCTCAAAGACCGCTGCGAGGCGCTCAACACCTGGAACATGGCCAGCAACATCAGCCCGCTCAACGAAGAATACTCCAACAAGTATTTTTCGCTCAACCTGGACTGCAACCCACCCACACCCACCGTCGACCCTGCCACCCTGGTCACGCCCACAGTCGAGGTGATTGTCCCAACCGTGGACCCAAACATCACCCCAGTAGTAACCCCGTAAACCCTGGCCCGGAGAATAACTCCGGGCTTTTTTTATTTTTAGGCCCGGCCAACCCTCACAGGGCGGAATGTAACGAACAAGCAAAGGCGACCCTGCAAAAGTCGCGATATCACCGGCCCTGTTTCCGCTCATGAAAATGGAGTATCATTGTCAATATTCACGCCCGCAAATGGGGGCAACCCGCCAGGTAGACCGGACAAAGACTTCAACCGATGACTTCTGAGATCGAAAAGCTCGAACAAGCCATTGCTGTGCTCGAAGCGCAACGCGCCGTGTTGGGTAAAACTGTCATAGAGACGGCCCTGGCCCCGCTGCGCGAAAAATTGCAATTGCTGCGCTCTTCAACCCTGTCGGCCGGGGAAGAAACCCAGCAACGTAAAATCTTAACCGTCATGTTTGCCGATATCCCCGGACTGGGCGCGCTGACTGAAAAAGTTGACGCCGAGGACTTGCGCGATGGCACCAACGCCTTATGGGAGTCTCTCGACGCGGTCATCCTCGCGCATGGCGGGCGCATCGATAAACACATGGGCAACGGTGTTATGGCGCTGTGGGGCGCAGAAATTGTCAGCGAGGACGACCCCGAACAGGCCATCCGCGCCGCTTTGGAGATGCGCACCACACTAACCACCTTTTGCCAGACCTCCCCCTTTTTTTCCAGCCAATCCGAAACCTTGCAGCTCCGCCTGGGTATCAATACCGGCCCGGCCATTGTCGGCCTGGTCGGGATGACCGGCGAATTTACCGCCATTGGAGACACCGTCAACCTGGCAGCGCGATTAAACCAGGCTGCCCAGCCCGACGAAATCCTGATCTCTTACGACACCTACCGGCTGGTGCGTGGCGTCTTTGATGTGCTCGTCCAACCCCCGCTCTCCGTCAAAGGCAAAACCGAACCCATCCAAACTTACCTTGTCCAGCAGGTGAAACCACGCGCCTTCCGCTTCCCGGTGCGCGGGGTTGAAGGTGTAGAAACGCGCCTGATTGGGCGGGAAAAAGAACTGCAAGCCCTGCAAATTGCCTACCAGCGCCTGTTCAGCCAGCGCGACCCCAACCTGGTAACCGTCATCGGCGATATGGGCCTGGGAAAAAGCCGCCTGTTGCAAGAATTTATTGCCTGGACCGACCCGCTGCCCGAAAACTGGTTCCTGTTCCAGGGTCGCTCCATGCCCTCGCAAACTGGCATCCCGTACGGGCTGCTGCGCGATATTTTCGCCTTCCGCTTCCAAATCCAGGATAGCGACACCCTGGCCGATGTCCATAGCAAAATGGAGGATGGGTTCGCTTTCTTCATGCCTGGCGATGAACGCGCCCAGGAAAAAGCGCACATCGTAGGCCAACTCATCGGTTTTGATTTTTCGGCAAGCCCTTACCTGCGCGGCCTGTTACAAGACCCGCGCCAGATGCGCAACCTGGGCTTCGCCACCCTGGCGCGTTTTTTTGTCGCCGCCAGCCAGCAACTACCGGTCATTATCATGGCCGACGATATCCACTGGGCCGATAAAGGCTCGCTCGACGCCCTGGCCTACCTGGCCGAAAACCTGCCCATCGGAACCCCGCTGCTGATGCTGTGCATGGCGCGCCCGGCCCTCTACGAACGCTTCCCCGAATGGGGCCAGAACACCCCCATCACCACGCTAGAACTGGCCCCGCTGGCCGAAACCGACAGCCAGCGCCTGGTGGAGCACATCTTACACAAAGCGCCGCACATTCCCTCCGCCCTGCGCGAGATGGTGGTGGGAGGCGCCGACGGCAACCCCTTCTATGTCGAAGAACTGATCAAAATGTTGATCGATAGCAAAGTCATCCGCCCCGGCGAGGATCTATGGGAAATTGACCTGGCGCGCCTGCACGCTGCCAGCATCCCCCCCACCCTGGCCGGGGTGCTGCAAGCCCGTCTCGACCGGCTGGACGCGCTCGAACGCGCCTCACTCCAGCGCGCCTCGGTGGTGGGACGCATCTTTTGGGATACCGCCGTGGAGGCCCTCACCCCTGAGTTGCAGACCGAAGAACAACGCCTGCAAAACTCACTCAACGTCTTACGCTCCAAAGAACTGATCTACTCCAGCCCGGTCTCCACTTTTACCGGTTCGCAAGAGTTTTCTTTCAAACACGCCCTGCTGCGCGATGTCACTTACGATACCGTGCTCAAACGCCAGCGCGCGCAATACCATGCCCGTGTGGCCGAATGGCTCAGCCGCGTCAGTGGGGAACGCCGCCGTGAGTACCTGCCCATCATTGCCGATCACTTTGAAAAAGCCGGTGAAAACGACAAGGCGGTGGATGTGCTGCTCGAAGCCGGTGAAAACGCCCTGGGGGTAAGCGCCTTCGGCGAAGCCTTCCGCTTTTTCCAGCGTGCGCTATCGCTGCTCCCACAACAAGAATCAAGCGACCAGGCCTATATCCACCTGAAGATTGGGGAAGCCTTCTTCCGCTCTGGCGAGTACGCCGATGCGCTCAAAAGCTCGGAAAAAGCCCTTAGCCTGCCACATGAACACTCCAGCCCGGTGCTATTGGCTGCCGCCCTCAACCAGATTGGACAGATCCATACCGATATGGGCAACTATATCGACGCCGAGCAAGTACTGCTGCAAGCCCTGCCACTGGCGCGCTCCGGGGGGACCTGGGCCGATTCAACGCTAGCGCGTGTCCTCTACGGGCTGGGGAACGTCTACTGGCGGCTGGGCGACTTGCAAAAAGCGCGCACCAACTGCGAGGAAAGCCGCGCCCTGGCGCACAAAATTGGTGAAACCAACACCTTGCTGTTGGCGACTAACCGGCTGGGCGTGATTGCCGGGCAGATGGGCGATGCCCGCGGCGAGGAAAATCTCTACCTGGAAGTGCTGTCGCTGGCGACCGCCATCGGCAACCGTGAACGGGCGGCAGTGGCACTCAACAACCTGGGCGCGCTGGCCGATGAACATAACAATCCGCTAAAAGCCCGCGAATATTACCTGCAGGCCATTGAACTGGCGCGTGAGATTGGAGCGCAGCAATCGCTGGCGCTGTACCTGATCAACCTGGGCCATAACGAGGTGCGCCTGAACAACCTGGATGTGGCCAAGGTTCACCTGCGCGAAGGGCTGGCCCTGGCTGACAAAATCGGCGCTGGCCCCTGGACCGCCACGGCAGTGCTGTTTTTTGCGCGCCTGGCGCATGCCCGCGGCGATACGGAACAAGCCTTTACCCTGATCGGCGCTGTGCGCCAACACCCGGCTTTTTCCAGCGACCATCAGCGCCTGCTGGAGCAAATGCTGGCCGACTGGCAGCTGCAACTGGAACCCTTTGCCGCACAACTGGCGCGCGGGGCCGCCGCGGATTGGAAACAGCTCATCGCCAAATTGCTGGTTTCCTGGTAAGGTCGCCCATAACAACAAAAAAGCAGGCCGGGAACCCGGCCTGCTTTTTTGTTACCCTTGCTTACGCTAAAACTCGCGTTGCTGTGGGATGACCATCTCGTCATCGTCGATCCCGGCTTTTCGGCGCAGGGATTTCCAAAACTTGCGGAACTCACCAGGTAATTCGCTAACCTGCGGCGGGCCGCTATGTTTGAGAACAGTTGCGCCAGATTTCCAAAACATGTTGGTCAAATAGTCTTTTGCATCATTGTCGCCATGTTCGACATAAGAGAACAACTCCACCGGCCCGGAAGTTAAGAAGCGTTCACGCAGGGCTTCGGCCAGCTTTGTGCCCAGGTACATTTTTCGCCAGGCCGGGGCGACGTAGACGCCATCCATCACAGACTTGTCCTCGCCGGTGCGATACCCGGTGGCAAACCCAATCATCTCTTGCCCGGCGCGCAGGCATAGCGTGGCGCGGTTTTCATCAGCCAACAGGGCAGACCAATCAGCTTTAACGGGCAAACCCGAAAGGGCAGGCACATCTTCGGGCGTGGCATCGGCCAGGGTCAGGGTATCGAGTTCAGGCTTATTGCGCGTCTTCAGCCAGGCCAACAGCCCCGGCAGCGGCAGCGACAGCACGACCAGGAGTACCACGATCCCCGAAAAGAGATAGTACGGGTCACTCGACTGGAGCAAAGACACAGACGAGATCAACGCGTTATAGCTGAAATGCGCTACCAGTGTAGTCAACAGGCCAAACTTCCAGAACAGGAAACCATCGAAAAGCGCCACCAGGGTCAATTCGATGCCACGCACATAGATCGGGTCCGAAACATAGCTGGTGTGCGCAAAGGCCCAGGCCAAACCCGGAATCAGCAGCGCCAACCAGCGCCGTTTGGTCAGCCAGTACACAATGGAAATGCCCACCAGGCGCGCCAGAACCTCTTCAATCACCGAAGCACTGATGCCAACATCAAGCGCGCCCAGGAAAGGCAGCGGCGTAGCGTAAGCATTGCTTGAACTGCCCTGCCCCACCGGGTTCCACCAGCCCAGGTACTGCGAGGTCAGCAGGTAAAACAAGACCACATAGCCCAAGTGCAGGCCCGAAACCATAATCCCGCGCCAGGCCGAACGCCCAAACTCGATGCGCGCGCGCGGCCCGCGCGGCAACACCCGGTCTTCGCCCGGCCAGACCCATTTGGCAATCCGCTGCCCGCCAGTCCAAATAAGCAGGATAAAAAAGAACATCATTACTGCGCCCAATACAAAACCGCTAATATTATTGAGCCAAAACAGAGTGTAATCATCGGTGGTATCGTAACTGGCCGGGTAGAGCGGCAGGTAATTGAGGCTGGAAGCCAGCCCCACACCCGCCACCAGCAGGGCCGGGATGACAGCCTGTCGCCAGTTGGGCTTGCCCATGACGGCTCCCACACAGGCTACAGCCCCAAATACGAGCATCGTAATAAGATAAGCGATAAAGTTAATGAACCCGGCCTTATCGCGCTTGGCGGCATACTCACGGTCGTAGGCTTCGGGGGTTTTGATCCAGTAATCCAGGCTACCCAGGCGATCGCCCTGGATGCCGACCTGGTAACGCAATTCGCTCTCCCCGACAGAATAATCGAGCGATTTCCACATAAAGGTATGGTCCACGCGCCCGCCGGGTTGGGTAACACTGGAGGCTTCGATGCGCTCCCAGCGGGACTGGCCCCAATCGGTGTTGGCGCCCAGGAAAGCTTCGGCCTGGGCCTGGGCTTGCTCCTGTGAGATGTTCGTTCCTGGCGCGTCTTCGGCAATAATGTGCTGGAACCCGACCAGGTCACCCTGCGGCGACAGGTTCAGGTAGAACTCTTCCTTTTGCTGCGGCTTGAACCAGCGCGCACCCCACGAATAGATGGGCAGCTTCTCGGCACGGATTTTTTGGTTAGATTCCCTCACACCCAGGGTTTGCTGGAGGAAGAAGGAGGCCATGCGTGTTTCAGAGAACCACAGACTGTACTGATAGTCACTGGCCTCGAAACCCAGCCCGGCCAGCCGGGATTGGGTCAATTCGGTGATTTTCTGGCGCGAATACTTCAAATCCAGCGCCGCATCTGGCAGGGCCTCGTTCATAAACGACGCGGCAAAGATCATCCCGGCTATGCCTAGCACGGTAATGAGGATCTCGACCCATAACGGCGTCTTATTACCTGAAACAAGAATTGAACGGTTCATCCTTATCCTTTCCCTGAATCCCTTTGAAAGTGCGGTTGCCCCTGTCTCTCCCCCGTTTTTCGAAAATCACTTCGGCTAAAACACTCTCGCCTGCAGGCGCACCCGCACAACCGACTCTATTATTTTAATCTCACCTTAGCCTGCCCCCGCTCAAAATGGGCATACACTGCCCTTACAATTTCCTTATGCCCGGCACAAAAAAAGCGCGGATTTGCAAGTTCGCAAATCCGCGCTTAAACCGTGTTTAAGGAATACGCTGCGTTAAGCCTGTAACCCTTCCCACTCAGCCAGCTTTTCATCCATTTGCTTCTGGACACGTTCATATTCCTTGCCCAGTTGCACCACCTTGCCCGGATCAGCCGGTGGGTTTTCGAGCTTGTGCCCCAGGTCAGCCAGTTGGGCTTCAAGGGCTGTGATGGCGTTTTCAAGCTCCTGCAATAACGCTTTTTTCCGTCTTTCTTCTTTGTTATTCTGTCCACTGAGCGCCTGCGCCCGGGCTGCTTGGGGTTTGGCGACCTCCTGCGCCGCCAACCCCGCCACCGCAAGCGCCGCCAGACGTTCACGTTCCTCTTTCATCTGGCTGTAGGTGCCCTTGAAAACGGTCAGGCTGGCCGAGGGTTCCGAAGCATCGCCGGTCTCTACCCCCTGCTCAATTTCCCAGATCTGGGTTGCCAACGCATCCACCAGGTAACGGTCATGGGTAACCAGCAAAATTGTGCCCTGGTAGGCTTCGAGCACTTCTTCCAGGATTTCCTGTGAGGGAATATCGAGGTGATTGGTCGGTTCGTCGAGCAACAGCAGGTTGGTATCTTCCAACGCCAGCTTGGCCAGCGCCAGTCGCCCGCGTTCGCCACCCGAGAGCACTTCCACCTTTTTAAAGGCGTCGTCGCCACTAAACAGGAATTTCCCCAGGTACTGGCGCGCCTCCGAGATGAGCATGTTCGGCGAAGCGCTCTGGATCTCCTGGATGAGCGTATTCTGCGGGTTCAGGCCCTCATGGGCCTGGGCGAAATAACCGATATGCAGCGAGGCCCCCAGCAACACCTCGCCTTCCAGCGGGGCCAGCTGCCCGAGGATGGTCTTCAGGAAGGTGCTTTTCCCGGCCCCATTGGGACCAATCAGGGCGGCGCAATCGGTGCGGCGCAGTTCGATATCAGGGGCGCGGAACAGGGTTTTATCAGGCCAACCTACCAGGATGTCGCGGGTGCGGATGACCAGTTCGCCTGAGCGGCGCTGGGCGCTTAAACGGAGGTGCAGCTGTGGGGGGCGGATATCGGGCAACCGCAGGGCGCGCACCCGTTTTTCGGCCTCTTCCACGCTAAAGGGGCTGGTGGTCGTCTCCACATCCAACTGCGACCAGTTGCTGTTGAGCATCGCATCCATGCCCACCTGTTCGATGGCCTGCACCACCCGCGTCAGCCGTTTAAGCTTGCCCTTGGCCTGTAAGGTGTTCTGCCCCGAAATATTCTTCTTAATGTATTCCACTTCTTTGACCAACTTCTCTTTTTCGCCGTCAAAGACCTCGAAGCGCCGCTCCCAGCGTTCCTGGCGTTGCTTGAGATAGTGGCTGTAATTCCCGCGATACTCCTCCACACCCGCTGCGGTCATCTCCAGGATGCCATTGGCAGCCTCGTCGAGGAAATACCGGTCATGCGAGACAATCACTGCCGCGCCTTCCCACTGGCTCAGGTAGCCTTCGAGCCATTCAACCGCCTTTATATCGAGGTGGTTGGTCGGTTCATCGAGCAGCAGCACATCCGGGTCCGAAAGCAGCAACTGCCCCAGAAAAGCGCGCGTGCGCTGACCGCCGGAGAGATGGTCAATGTTCAGGCTGTAATCCGCCGCGTCAAAACCCAGGCCGGTCAGCACCTGGCGGATGCGCGTGGGGTAGGTATACCCGCCGCGCCGCTCAAAATCATGCTGCAACTTGCCATAACGCTCCAGGATCGACTCATCGCCCCCAGACATCTGGTTCTCTAAACGGGCCAGTTCTTCCTGCTGCAAGATCAGGTCGGAAAAAACGGATTCACACGCCGCCCAGAGCGTTCCCGACATCTGGAAATCCGCTTCCTGCGGAAGATACCCAACGCGGACTCCCCGGGCGCGGTGGATGCTGCCCGAGGAGGCTTCATCCACCCCGGCCAGGATGCGCAGCAACGAGGTTTTGCCAACACCATTGGGGCCAACAATGCCCAGGCGCGCACCTTTGGCAACCCCAAATGACAGGTTGGCAAAAATATCTACGTGCCCGTAAGATTTGGTAAGGGAAGAAACAGTAATGAGCGACATTCAACGACCAATTTTCAGTGTGGAGTGTAGTGTTACCGCAGAATTATACCGCCTGTAAGCCCAGCCACAAAAAACCGGATGGATTTCTCCACCCGGTTGGGGTTCAGGCAGCAGCATGTTCGTGTAAATGAGGTGCTTCGGCCATGCCGCAAAACAGGTCGCCGTGTGGGCAGCAAGCACACTCCAGTTGCAGGGTGGCATGGGTAATGTTGTAATTGTGCGCCAGCAGTTCGTTAATCTCAGCCTGGATCAGCGCCCCGCTCGAAATCGACACATCGCGGGTCAAGATATGCGCCGACATGGTGCGCATACTCTGGGTGATGCTCCACACATGCAGGTCGTGCACCCCCAGAACCCCCTCTACTTTTTGAATTTCACTGACCAGGGTGTTCACATCGACATCCTGGGGCGTTGCTTCGAGCAGGATATTGACCGAATCGCGCAGGATTCCCCAGGCATTCCACAGAATTAACACACCTATCAAAACGCTGACCAGCGGGTCAAGCCAGTTGGCCCCGGTAAAATAGATCACCCCACCGGCAATGACCGCGCCGATTGTCGATAAGACATCTCCCATCAGGTGCAGGAAAGCCGAGCGCATGTTCAAATCGTGCTGGCTGCCTTCCTTGACCAGTAGCGCCGTCACCAGGTTGATGGTAAAAGCCACCAATCCCACCCCCACCAGGATGCCCGGGTTAACTTCTGGCGGGCTGGCAAAGCGTCTCCAGGCCTCGTAAAAAATCCCCAGCGCGATCATCACCAGCGTGGTGGCATTGACCAGCGCCACCAGGATTCCGGCGCGGTGATAGCCAAAGGTCTGGCGCGCATTGGAGGGGCGGGTTGCAATACGAATGGCATACCAGCTCAAAGCAAGCGCAATGACATCCGTCAGGTTGTGAGCCGCATCGGTCAACAAAGCCAGGCTGTTTCCCAAAACACCGGCAGCAGCTTCTATAAAAACGAAAACGAGGGTCAAGGCCAGGGAAAACCCGAGCCGCTTGGAGGTCTGGTGCGCCTGGTCACCCAAATGAGAATGTGAATGAGAATGCATGTGGTTTTATCCGTGTTCGATATGATTCAAGCCCATCTGGTAAAGCCGGGTTACATGTTCGTCTTCGAGACAGTAAAACACCATCCGTCCTTCTTTGCGTGTGCGCACAATGCGCATCAAGCGCAAGCGTTTGAGCTGGTGTGAAACCGCCGATTCGGTCATGCCCAGCAGGGCGGCCACTTCGCTCACGCTGCGCTCACAGTCTAGCAAAGCATCGATAATCCGCAGGCGGCTGGGATCGCTGAGGGTGCCAAACAGGTCGGCTAAATGGGAAGCGGTGTGTTCGTTGAGAGTTGACATATATGAATGATTGTTCAAGTATTCATAATTATCGGCAAAAAAGAAGGGTTGTCAAGGGTGACAACGCCTCCTTTATTTCCAGATTAAGGCAGCCATCCACCGGCCCAATCCAACGGCAAACAGGCCAATCACCACGTTTAGCCCAATATTTGCCAGCGCACCCCCCATGGCGCCGCTACGCGCCAGGTTAAGGGTCTCATTCCCAAAAGATGAAAAAGTGGTGAACCCACCCAAAACACCCACAAAAACAAGGGCGCGCGCCTCGGGGCTAAAAACGCCACGCGTCTCGGCCAATTGGGCCAGGAAACCAATCACAAGGCAGCCTGCCAGGTTGACAACCAGGGTCCCAAACGGGAAACCGCCGCTTTTGGTGACCGTCTGAACCCAACCAGCCACCAGGTAACGCGCCACAGAACCAAACGCTCCACCCAGACCAACGAGCAAAATATTTATAAACAAAACCGCACCTGATCGAAATAGGGGAAATCCTGCGGGCTGACCGCCAACCGAGTCAACGGGGCAACCGGCCGGGTGCTGCCCCACTCTTCAATTTCTGCGTTGAGCCAATCGAGCAGCGCAAACGGGCGTTTATCGGGGAAATCGGCAGCGCGCGCCAGGTAAATGGTACCCGCCGCAAAAGGCGGGTCTACGCGATTGGCCGCAGGCAGCTCAAAGTGGTAATACTTTACCCGCCCCGACCCGCTGCCCTGCCGGACACAACCGTTGCGGGTTTGGCGGACTTTCTCTTTATCCAGAATCGCAAACCACATGGCCCACAACGCATCGGGTGAGGCAAAAATTTGCTGGCGATTGCCAAACTCGGAGGTGTCTGAGCTTTTGCGAATCGGCTCCAGGGTTTCCAGGCCGCCGAGCGGCGAACCGTGAGCCACAAACCCGCGCCAGTCGCAGGCATAGGTCAGAAATTCGGATTTTGGGTAAGGCAAATCGTAACGCAGAGCCGCAGACGGGGATCCCGCCAGGGCGGTCTCGAGCAGCGTGTCGAAGGCTTTTTGGCGGGTCGCATCTACCGGGGTAACAACGCGCCTGAGAAGCGGTGTGCGGCCGCCTTCCTGGTAACGGTTGACCCGGTAAAGAATCTCAAACAACGGCCGGGCCAGGAAACTCGGCAAAGGCATCAGTCGTTGCCCTCGCCAGAATGGGTTTCGGGCAGATGAATCGGTTGTTCCTTGCCCAATTCGAGCGAACGCTCGTAGGCAGCCCAAATGGCGCGCGACACGGCCGTGCGAAAACCGGCTTTTTCAAGATAATACAGTGCCTGGGCGGTTGTCCCGCCCGGCGAGGTGACCTGGTTGCGCAGGGCCGCCACATGGACACCGCTTTTCTTGTTGACGGTCTCAAAATAGGCCACCGATCCCTTAAGTGTCTCTACCACAAGCTGCTCGGAGACCTGGCGCGAGAAACCCATGTGCACCCCGGCATCGATCATGGCTTCCATGAAAAGATAAACATAGGCCGGGCCGGTGCCCGAAAGAGCGGTGGCCATATCGAGATAATTCTCATCGTCCACTTCAACCTGCTCGCCCAGCGCGCCCAAAACCGCGCTCGCCAGCCCTTTTTGCGTTTCATTAACCGCCGGGGAGGGCATCCAAACGGTAATGCCCTGCCCAATTTGGGCCGGGGTGTTCGGCATGGAACGAACCACGGCCTTATGGCCCAACCCGTTGCTGATTTTGGAAATCTTGGCCCCGGCAACAATCGAAATCACCACCGCTTCGGGGTCCAGCGCCCCTTTAAGGCCCTTGAGCACCTCGGTCAGCCGCTGGGGTTTGACCGATAAGACCACCACATCGGCCCCGGCGACTGCGGCGCGATTTTCTGTAAAGGGCTGCACGCCATAGCGTTCCTGCAAATAATCCACACGCTTTGCGTGCACATCGGCAGCAGCCAGGTTCTCAGGCAGGGATAGTCCCTGGCGCAGCAAACCCGAGAGCATAGCTTCGCCCATTGCGCCCGAACCGATAAAAGCAATCTTTTTATTGTTGAGCATCTTCTCCTCCACAGATAGGGCTACCAGGCCCCATAAGAAAAAGCGGAAGCAGAGCTTCCGCACGTGATTAGGTTTTTGTTTACTGGAAGTAACCCAGCGCCAGCCGCAGGCGTTCTTCCACCTCGTTGGGCGCATCCTTGGGAATGGCCTGAATAGCGGACTGCGCCTCGATCACTGAGTAGCCAAGCGCCGTCAGGGCGGCCAGCACTTCCGAATCGCTGTCGGACATGGAGGCAATTTTTTCCAGCCCGCTGACCGGTTTGAGCCGGTCTTTGAGATACAGCAGCATCTTCTGGGCAGTTTTTTTGCCCACGCCAGGGACGCGGCTGAGCAAATCGGGCTCTTCGCTGAACACCGCTCGTTGGACGGCATCCAGGTTGAGGGTGGAGAGAACCGAGAGTCCCACCTTGGGCCCCACGCCATCAACCCCCAGCAGGGTCAGGAAAAGCTGGCGGTCGGAGACCGTCTCAAATCCATACAAGGAAAGGTCATTCTCACGCACTACCAGGTGGGTGTGCAGCAAAATAATCTCGCCCGGCTGAAACTTGTTCAACAACGGTTTGGGGACAAAGACACGCATGCCCACGCCACCCACCTCGAGGATGAGGGCGCTCTCTTCAATCTGGGTAATTTCACCGCGCAGGGTTGCAATCATGGCCTGATTGTATCAAAAAAGGCTCTACAGGTTGGCATAGCGATGGGTATTAAGATGACAAATTGCGATCGCCAGCGCATCAGCAGCATCATCGGGCTTGGGGATTTGCGGTAACACCAGCAGGACACGCACCATCTCTTGCACCTGGCGCTTATCGGCCGAACCGTAACCCGCCACCGCCTGTTTGACCTCGTTGGGGGTATATTCCGCCACATCCAGGCCAGCCTGGGCCAGGGCCAACAGCAACACCCCACGCGCCTGCCCCACCCCAATGGCGGTGCTGACATTCTTCTGGAAGAAGAGTTTTTCCACCGCCGCGGTTTCGGGGCGGTACCGGTCGAGGATTTTGTTGAGCCCCTGGTACAACAGGTCCAACCGCTCGGGGGCGGGTAAATCTTTGGGGGTGGTGATAACGCCAAAATCTACCGCCTCGAGTGAGCCGTCACGATGCTGACGAACAAGCCCATAGCCGGTGGTGGCAGAGCCGGGATCGATGCCGAGTGCGAGGGTCATATGAATCATATAGGGGCGGGAGTATCCCGCCCCTACTGGTTTTATTCTGCTTCGAGGGCCGCGAGGGCTTCTTCGGAGAGTTTCAGGTTGTAATACACATTCTGGACATCGTCGAGGTCTTCAATCGCTTCGACGAAACGGAGCACCTGCAAAGTCTCTTCCACACCCAGTTCGAGGTCTTGCTTGGCAATCAGGCGCAGGCCACCTTCTTCGGGGTGGACTTTGGCTGCGCGCAGTGCGTCGCCAATGGTCTTGAATGATTCAACCGGGCCAATGATTTCGATGCTTTCGCCATCTTCCTGGACATCGTCGGCGCCAGCTTCAATCGCCAGTTCAAAAGCTTTGTCGTAGGATAATTCGCTAGCAGGGAAGGAGAAGTAGGACTTGCGCTCGAACTGCCAGCCCACCGCGCCGGGTTCGGCCATGTTGCCGCCATTCTTGCTAAAGGCATGCCGCAGGTCGGCAACGGTGCGGTTGCGGTTATCGGTCACACATTCCACCATCAGGGCCGAACCGTGCGGGCCATAGCCTTCCATGGTGAGTTCTTCAATCGCGGCGGCATCTTTGTCTTCGCCAGCGCCGCGGCGGATGGCGCGCTCGATGTTGTCTTTCGGCATGTTCTGCGCGCGGGCTTTTTCAACCGCCAGTTGCAGGCGAACATTGGTATCGATGTCGCTGCCGCCCAGGCGCGCAGCCATCACAATTTCACGCGCAAGACGCGTAAAAATTGCACCGCGTTTTGCATCTGCCGCACCTTTTTTGCGGCGAATGGTTGCCCAATGGCTATGTCCAGACATATTCCTTGCTCCTTCATGTACCACGAACGTGGGAGAGTTTGTAAATTAGCCAGAAAATTATACCACAGCGGTCAGGCAAAGAACCCAACGGCCAGCACCTTGGGACCAACATGCACTACAATGGCCGGGGGCAACAGGTAGATTGGAATATCACGGATGCCAGTACGGGCTGAAAGTTCAGCGCACAGGGCCCTGGCCTCGTCCACTGCATCGGCGTGCATCACACACAGGTGCGGTTCGGCGCTGGCGCGAACTTCATCGGCCACAACTTCTAACAGGCGGGCAATGGCGCGCTTCTTGGTGCGCTCCTGGTCAAAGGGGGCCACCTGCCCATCCTTAATCTGTAAGATCGGCTTGACTTGTAACAGTTCTCCAATCAGGGCCCGCGCCGCGCCAATGCGGCCGCCTTTTTGCAGGTATTCGAGCGTGTCGAGCACAAAATAGGTCCGCCCGCGCGGGGCAAGCGCCTGGAGTTTTTGGACAATCTCCTCGGCGCTGGCGCCCGCTTTGGCCATATCGTCAGCCAGCAAGACCAGCGAACCCAAATTCCCGGCAATGGTGCCGGTATCCACCAGGCGGATATCTGCATCGGGGAACTCTCGCCGGGCTGTTTCCACCGAACGCAAAGTGCCGCTCACCTTTCCAGACGGGATGACCACCACCACACTCTCCCCGCTGCGGACGGCCTCTAAAAAAATTGGGTTGTACAGCGGCGGAGGCGGTGCGGCCGTTTTGGGCAACGCTTTGGAGGCACGCAGTTTTTGCAAAAACGAGTCGGTATCCAGTTCGCTATCATCACGGTACGAAGTCTCGCCAAAGATGACCAGCTGCGGCACCAGGGGAATCCCACGCTGTTGGAACACTTCCTTCGGCAAACCTGCCGTGGTATCAGCCACTATTTTGACCATCGGTCCTCCAAAAAAATATTATTCTACGCCCAGGCTGTGTTTCCCTTCCACCAGCAAGACATCATAATGATGTTCGAGAGCCGGGTTGGTATCGCGCAACCCGGCCACCACCTGTTCTGTCCACAAAAGATAGCGCTGTTTGCGCGCCAGCGGCCAGCGGTGTGGCGGGGAATGAAGCAAGTCTGAGACATTGCTAATTTTATCAGCCAGTTTGATTAACTTGGCGCGAGTTGAAAGTTGCGGGGCATGTTCTATTTGCAGGCGCTTGCGCATTTGTTTTGGCAGCGATTTGTCATCGGTTACTTCGAGCACCACGCCCAACACAAGCTCGCCAAACTGCCCAGCAATCTCAGCCGGGGCGGTTTCGGTATCTTCGATGACATCGTGCAGCAAGGCAGCCAGCAGTGTGGTCTCATCACGGACACCCCCCACTTCCCAGAGCAGGTGCACCACTTCGAGCGGGTGATTGATATAAGGCGAGCGCGGCTGGTCTTTGCGGCGCTGGTCACGATGGCACATCGCCGCAAAATGGATACAGCCAAGTAATTTCCCGGTGAATTCATCAAAATTGGGGGTCATGTCGTCCTCGCTGTTTAATTTGCTCCAGGACAAAGGTTTCGCGGGTCACCCAGCGGTATTCGCCGCGGTAGCCAGAAACACTCAGGGCGCGGTTGGCGCGTAAGGCGTCATCAAGCGCCACCCAGACCGGCTGGAACCCCAGTTCTTGTTCGTAGGCTTCCAGGTGTTGAGGTTCAAAGGCTTTTTCTACACTGCACCAGTAATAAAACGAGGTCATCTTAAAAATCTCATACCCGTCCCGCTGGGCCCGGTCGTATTCGACAACTTTTCCAAACGCCGGGCCGACCGATGCCAGCCTCGCCCCGCATTCCTCGCGAAGTTCGCGCGCCAGGGCCACAGTATGGGTTTCGCCCGCGTCCACCCCGCCACCGGGGAATTTATAATCGCCCCGTTTGGAGGAATAAACCAACAGATAAAGGTCGCCGCGTTGAATGATGGCGCGGACAGCTTCGCGGTAACTGGTCCGGCCGTTCAGGTCCAGGCCATCCTGGCGGATGATCTCCTTTAGGAGCTGCATGGCAAACCCAGGTCTTTTTTATACAAGCGATGTGTTTTATAAAAATCGACACCCAGGTCACGCAGTTCGCGCTGCATGCGGTCATTCTCGGTGCCAACCTGCACCAGGTCGGCGTGTTGAAACTGGCCGCTCTCACGGATGGTCTTGTACATTTCGCTGAACAGGATGGCCGTGCCGCCAAGCCCGCGATATTCGTCCAGCATCCCGGCGCCGTTGATGTTAACCCAGGGGGTCTTTTTCAATTCCAGGAGTAAAGTGAGCCAGCCAAACGGAAACAGGCGGCCGCGTGTCTTTTGCAACGCGGCCGACAGATCGGGGTAGGCCAGCAAGAACCCAACCGGCTTTTCATCTTTCATGACAATTTTCACCAGGCGCGGGTCGGCAAACCACAGCATCTGGTTTGCCATGGCCTGCACTTCGTCATCATCCAGTGGAACTGTGCCGCTGGTACCCTCGAGCGCGCCGTTATACAGTTCCTTAAGATGCGGAACCAGGCTGCGCAGGTCTTTGCGGGTCTTGTAGCGGGCGATGTGCAGGCCGCGTCGCTGCTGGATGCGCTCGGATAACTGGTGGATGCGCTCGGGGAAGTTGGCTTGCGGGTCGAGATACCCCGAAACGGCCTCGCTGACCTTTTGGAAGCCCAGCCCCTCTACCAGGAGCGGGTAATAAGCCGGGTTGTAGGGCAGCCCAAAGGCCGGGCGGTGTTGGAAGCCCTTCACCAGCATCCCAAAGCCATCGAGCACGGTAAAACCTTTGGGGCCAAGCATTTCTGTCAGCCCGCGTTCCTGCGCCCACGCGAATCCGCGCTCAAAGAGTTGCGAGGCGGCTTCAGGGTTGTTCTCGCATTCGAAAAGGTAGAAAAAAGCAGCCGCGGACTGGTTATAGGCGTTGTAGCGTTTGTTGTTCAGGACCGCGAGGCGGCCAACGGGTCGATTGTTGCGCTGGACGAGAAAAAAGGCGGCCTCAGAATGTTTGTAAAACGGGTGGCGTTTGGGGTCCAGGAACAATCTCGCATCCATCTCCAGGGGCGGAACCCATTGCGGGGTCTCCCGGTAAATGCGAAAAGGCAGGTCGAGGAAAGCACGGACCTGTTTGGGTTTGGCGAGGTCGACCTGGACAGTTTCCATAAGACGCAAGGGATGGGCTTTTATTTCATAGATTGTGCGCGCGCAACCAGTTTATTGTGCAGGCTGTGAATATCACCATCGATAAAAAACAGTGCGCCCAGGTAAAGCACAAAACACAGCCCCCAGGCAATGGTGCAAATGAGCAGGATAGCCAGCCCCAGGCTGCCGGTGGCGGTGGAAATTAACCCGGCCAGCAGGGGCGCCGAGGCCGCGCCAAAGTTTTCGATGAAATATTCCACCGATTGAGCCGTAGAACGCACTTCGGGCAAGGTCACGTCATAAACGGTGGAAATGACGTTGGGAGAAGACAGCGGCATAAAGACGGCCGTCAGGCACATGAGCACAAAAAAGGTGTTCCGGTCGGCGACCGGGGTTTGCAGGGCAAAATACATAAAGATGGCGCCCAATAACACGCCCACGCTGGAAACGATGATGCGGCCTTTGGGTGTGCGCTTAAACAACCAGTCCCCGACCACCCCGCCGATGAGGTAGCCCACCGCCAGCAGCAGGATAACCGGCGCCATGGTGAACAGGACGCTATTCGAGTCGTAGCCACGTTCACGCTCGAGATAGGTGAAAAACCAGTAGGTGATCACATTCCACGGGAAGACACCCGCGAAACCTTGTAAAAAGACAAACCACATGGTGCGTTTGCGCAGCACATCTTTGGCGGCTTCCCAGTTGAACTCGAATTTCTGCAACTCTTCGATGCCCTCGAATTCTGGTTCGGCTTGCCCGCGCGGCATTTCCTTTACGCCAAAGAAGATGAGCACCGCCAGCGCGATGCCCAGGCCGCCGGTAAGATAGAAAACGGTTCGCCAGTCCCAGCCCAGGCCGGGAGCGATCATCAGCGCCAGCACCATGCCGAGCAGGTAGCCAATCGGCTGGGCCAGTTGCAGGAACCCGTAGACCTTGCCGCGCAGGGTCGGCCCAAAATAATCGGCCACCAGCGAATACAGGCCCGGATAGGCTGAATCGTCGATGCCGGTAGAGGCGCGGGTCGCCAGGAAAGCCGGATAAGTGCGCACCACCGCGCTCAACCAGGTCGTCGCACCCCAGATTAAGGATGCCAGCGCCAGCAGTTTGGCGCGCGCAAAACGGTCGTACAGGTAACCCCACAACGGATACAACAACGTGCCGACCACCAGCGCGCCGGTGTTGATGGCCCCCATCTGCGTATCGGTCAGGTTAAACTCGGCTATGATCCTGGGGGTCAGCGGGCCAATCAACAACTTATCGACCTGGTGCAACAACATAAAACCAAAAAAGACAGCCACAACAAACCATCGATAATTTAAATGTTCTTTGGGCATGAAGCGCTCCAATAAAAGTGGGATGGATACCGCGTGCACGTCTTAACCGACTTTTCAGCCTGCAAGCCTGTTTTGTATAAGTCGTGAGAAGGTTAAATCAGTTTACAACAAATCGAGGGGCGTGTCACGGGTCAGGCCAAGGCCAGGTTCGGGCTGCAAGGGAGGTGAAATTTTCTTAAAAAACGCGCTCCCGGCCAGGCGCACCGGGTTGGCATGGTAAAATCGCGCCCATGTCTCACGCCGAAACGATTGCTTCCCTTCTAAAAGTCAAACCTACCCAGGTTACCGCCACCATCCAGCTCCTGGATGAGGGCAACACCGTCCCCTTCATCGCCCGTTACCGCAAGGAAATGACCGGCACGCTCGATGACGAGCAGGTGCGCATCGTCGCGGACGAAATCGTCCGCCTGCGCACCATCGACGAGCGCCGCGCCACCATCCTGGCCTCCATCGAAGAACAGGGCAAAATGACGGACGAACTCCGCGCCGCCATCACCGCCGCCGATTCGATGACCGCGCTGGAGGACCTGTACGCGCCTTACAAACCCAAACGCCGCACCCGCGCCATGATCGCCAAAGAAAAGGGCCTGCAACCCCTGGCCGAGAAGATCATCGCCCAGGCCAAGGACAAACGCCCATTGGCCGAAATCGCCGCCGAATTCCTGAATGAGCAGGTGACAACCTGGCAGGAAGCCTTCGAAGGCGCGCGCGACATCGTCGCCGAAGCCATCAGCGACAATGCCAACGTCCGCCAGGCCACCCGTGAGCGCGCGCTCAAATTCGCCAAGTTGACCGCCGAGAAAATCGAAGGCGCGGTGGATGAAAAACGCGTCTACGAAAGCTATTACGAGTTCGAAGGCCGCGTCGACCGCCTCCAGCCGCACCAGATTCTCGCCCTCAATCGCGGTGAAAAAGAAGAGATTCTCAAACTGCGCGTCCACATCGACGAGCGCGACTGGCGTTCCGCCATTGAGGCCGAATTCGAGGAAGATATCATTTCGCCGTTCAGCGACCAACTGACCCTCGCCATCGAAGACGCCGCCAACCGCCTGCTGCTGCCCTCCATCGAGCGCGATGTGCGCCGCGAACTGAGCGAAAAAGCCGACAGTCACGCCATCAACGTTTTCGCCACCAACCTGCGCGCGCTGCTCTCGCTGCCGCCGCTCGCCAACCAGACCGTCATCGGTCTCGACCCCGGCTACCGCACCGGCACCAAGGTGGCCGTCGTCGACCCGACCGGCAAACTGCTCGATACCGGCACCATCTACCCGCACGAACCCAAAAACGACTGGAAAGGCGCGATCGACACCCTGCAAGACATGATCAACCGCCACCACGTCACGCTCATCACCATCGGCAACGGCACCGCCTCGCGCGAAACCGAGCAACTGGCCGCCGAAGTTGTACGGGCGACTGGCCAGTCGCCCCGACCCGTCAAATACCTGATCGTCAATGAAGCCGGGGCGTCGGTTTACAGCGCCAGCCCGCTCGCCCGCGCCGAATTCCCCGATCTGGATGTTTCCATCCGCGGCGCAGTCAGCATCGCCCGCCGCGCCCAGGACCCGCTGGCCGAACTGGTCAAGATCGACCCCAAATCGATCGGCGTCGGCCTGTACCAGCACGATGTTGACCAGACCGCCCTCAGCCACAGCCTCGACGGTGTGGTTGAAAGTGTGGTCAACAACGTCGGCGTCGATGCCAACACCGCCTCCCCGGCCCTGCTGACCCACGTCGCCGGGATCGGGCCCAAGCTGGCCGCCTCCATCGTCGCCTATCGCGATGGCAACGGGGCGTTTAAAAGCCGGGATGAACTGAAGAAAGTTTCGGGCCTGGGGCCGAAGGCCTACGAACAGGCCGCCGGGTTTATGCGGATTCGAGACGGAGTCAACCCGCTGGATGCTTCCGCCATCCACCCTGAATCCTACCCGATAGCCTTGGCCGTTTTGGAACGCGCCGGGCTGAAACCTGCCTCGCCGTTAAGTGAGCGCAAAGCCGCCCTGGATGCGCTGACCGCCAAAACCGTCCCCGAAAAATTGGCCGCCGAACTCGGCTGCGGCCTTCCCACGCTGCGCGACATCCTCGAACAGCTTGTGCGCCCCGGCCGCGACCCGCGCGAGGAAGCCCCCGCCCCCATCCTGCGCTCGGATGTGCTCAAGATGGAAGACCTGGCGGTCGGCTTCGAGCTAAAAGGCACCGTTCGCAACGTGGTCGATTTCGGCGCGTTTGTCGATATCGGCGTCAAACAGGATGGCCTGCTGCACAAAAGCCAGATCCCCTTTGGCACCGTGCTCAAAGTCGGCGACATTATCGATGTCGAAATCCTGAAAATTGAAAAGGAACGCGGCCGCATTGGATTGGGCTGGGTTAAAAAGAAGTAGGCTTTTCAGTGATACGCAGTGCCGGAGCAGCGCCGCAGAATTCTACGGCGCTGCTTTTTCATCCAAAAAAATTACAACCCGGAATTTTCTTCTCACAAACGACCCATTTTGTTATAATTATTGTTTAAAGGTCATACAGGTATGAAATCTCGGTGGTTGGAACATCACGGCAAACGCATCTTACTGGCAGATTATTCCGAGTTTTGGGATGATTCAGATGGAATCTATGCCGAAGGGCAAAATGTCATCCGCGAAATGCAGAAAGAACCAGAACATTCCGTTCTGGTAATCATCGACGCGCACGGCATCCACGCTTCCCTGGCAAATTCGGCCGCTTTTAAGAAAATCCTGACCGAATCGAGCAAATACGTGCGCCGTCGCGCCGTAATCGGGCTAAATTCATCCACCCAGCATTTTGTCAACACCCTGCTCAATCTTACCGGGCGAGGCTCGCTGACCCCCTTCGACAGCCTGGAAAAAGCACTCGACTGGATCGTACAAGAATAAAAAAGCGAAAGCGCCCCGCAAATTGCGGGGCGTTGTTGATTCCCGTCGTTCTACTTTTTCAGCTTCCCTATCATTCTCGGCCGTTCGGTGGGCCCAAAGGAGACATTGTCCTTGATGTCAAGCTGCAGCTCATCGCCGGTAAAGCGGAACGTGAAGTTCGCGCTAAAGGGGGTCTCGAAGAAGCACAGGGTCAGCACAAAAGTATCGTCCGCAGTCCAGGTTCCGCTGGCCGCCACCGGGGTGGGGGCCGGGAAACTGAGCGGGGTGGTCGCTTCAACCCAGGTCCCGCTGCCAAACGGCAGGGTGTGGGTGCCGCCCCGCGCACCGCCGCCCAACAGGCGATAGGTCAGGGTTTGGGCCGCAAAATCAAAGGTCAATGCGCCCAATTTCTCGTCGTTTTTGCCAAAGGTGTACGTTTTGCCGGTGAAATGCGCAGCGGCAGCCGGAATGGCCCCGGCGGCAGGCGGATTGAGAACGAGATTTTGCAGCGTTTCAGCCAATTCCGTGGCGGAGGCCGGGTCGGCGGGCAGGGCGGCAGGCTGCATGGCTGGCAGCAAGTGTTCCCAGGCGGCGCTTAGCGGCAGTTGCATATCGGGCAGGCCGCCGGTGATGGCTAAAACAGCATCCTGGTCGGGCATGACCACGCAAAATTGCCCAAAAGCGCCGTCGCCGCGATAAATTCCCTGTGGCTGGCAGCGCCAAAACTGGTAGCCATAGCCCTGCGCCCAATCGGAGAGCGGGTCATTGCCGTTAGAAACCTGTTTGGAAGTGGCCGCCTGTACCCAATCAGCCGGGATCAGTTGCTGGCCTTCCCAAACACCCTTTTGCAAGTAAAGCTGCCCAAAGCGGGCAATCTCCTCGGTTCTAAGGTTCAGGCCCCAGCCACCAAAATTGACTCCGCTAACGGGGTGTGTTTCCCACCAGGCGCCCTCGATGCCCAAGGGCTCGAACAGGCGCGGGGTGAGATATTCCACCAGCGTCTGGCCGGTCAGCTTTTGGACAATGGCCGCCAGCACATAACTGGCGCCGCTGTTATAGGCGAAATGCGTGCCAGGGGTATGCTCCACCTCCAGCGCCAGGAAGGCCTTGACCGGGTTGCGGGTACGAATCATGCGGTTGGTGGTGTCCTGGTCGTGCCCGGTCGACATCGAGAGCAGGTGACGGACCCGCATGGCAGCCAGGTTGGGGCCGATTTTGCGCGGCGCAGCCTCGGGGAAGATTTCCACCAGCAAGTCTTCCACGCTCAGGCGGCCTTCAGCCACGGCCAGGCCCACAGCGGTGGAGGCAAAACTTTTGCTGAGCGAAAAGAGCATGTGACGGCGCTCGGCGCGGTACGGCTGCCACCAGCCTTCGGCCACCACCGTTCCGTGGCGTAACAACATAAAGCTGTGCAAATCATATTTGCCCTGCGCCGCGCGAACAAAAGCGGCAATCGCAGCGGATGGAATGCCCTGCGCCTCGGGGGCGCTGCGCGGTAAAGGTTTGAGATTGGTCATAATGTCCCTGTTCTATGTCATCCATGAAGTGAAACCCGTCAACGGGCCAACCAGGCGCATTTGCGGCTCCCCCGCAACGCCCATTGTGCAAAACAGCATTATTCTATCACCGTCACCAATCCAGGCTCATCCCGCCGTAGCTTAAAAAAACAGGGACGGCGGCTGCCGTCCCTGGAAATCCATCTCCTAGAACACCGGAGCGATGTATTCGCCCCACACCCCGCGCAGCGTGTTGCATACTTCGCCAAGGGTCATATTGTTCTCCACGCACTCCACAAACAGCGGCATCAGGTTTTCACTGCCTTTGGCCGCCGTTTCTAGCCGGGCGCGCAGCTCGTTCACCCTGGCCTGGTCACGGCTTGCGCGCAACCTGGCCAGCCGCGCGCGGGCTTCGAGCTCGATGGCCGGGTCAATCACCTGCCGCTCGAGTGTCATCTCTTCTTTTACCTGGAACTGGTTGACACCCACCACCACCTGCTGGCCCTTTTCAATCGCCATCTGGGCTTCATAGGCCGCATTCTGGATCTCGTTTTGCTGATAGCCCTGTTCGATGCCGCTCAACGCACCGCCCAGGCTGTCGATACGAGCAATGTACTCGGATGCCAGGCGCTCGATCTCGTCCGTCAGGCTTTCGATCAGGTACGAACCCGCCAGCGGGTCAATCGAATCGGCAACACCCGATTCGTAGGCAATCACCTGTTGGGTACGCAGCGCCACCCGTACCGATTTTTCGGTCGGCAGCCACAGGGCCTCGTCCATGCTGTTGGTATGCAGCGACTGGGTGCCGCCCAAGACCGCCGAAAGCGCCTGCAAGGTTACGCGCACCACGTTGTTTTCGGGCTGTTGCGCCGTCAGGGTTGAACCGGCCGTCTGGGTGTGAAAGCGCAGCTGCCAGCTGGAGGGTTTTTGCGCCCCAAAGCGTTCGCGCATAATTTTGGCCCACATGCGGCGCGCAGCGCGGAACTTGGCGACTTCTTCCAAGACGTTGTTGTGCGCATTAAAGAAGAACGACAACTGCCCGGCAAAATCATCCACCTGCAAACCAGCTTTTAGCGCGGCTTCTACATACGCAATCGCATTCCCAAGCGTAAAAGCCACTTCCTGCGCGGCGGTTGAACCCGCCTCGCGGATGTGATAACCGGAAATGGAGATTGTGTTCCAGTACGGCACATGGCTGGCGCAATACGAGAAAATATCTGTAATCAGGCGCATCGACGGGGCAGGCGGGAAAATATACGTGCCACGCGCCACATATTCCTTCAAAATATCGTTCTGGATGGTTCCACGCAAGGCCCTGGCTTCAACGCCCTGGCGCTTCGCCACCGCAATGTACATTGCCAGCAGCACCCCGGCCGGGGCATTGATCGTCATCGAGGTCGAAACCTTGTCCAGCGGAATCTGGTCGAAGAGGGTCGCCATGTCTTCAATCGACGAAATCGACACCCCTACCTTGCCTACTTCGCCCAGGGCCATCGGGTCGTCGGCGTCGTAACCAATCTGGGTGGGCAGGTCAAAAGCCACCGAAAGCCCGGTTTGGCCCGCGCCGAGCAGGTAGCGATAACGCTTATTCGATTCGGCCGCGGTGGAGAAACCGGCATACTGGCGCATCGTCCAGAACCGGCCGCGATACATGGTTGGCTGGACGCCGCGTGTAAACGGATACTCGCCGGGGAAACCCAATTTTTCCATATAATCGGGGTCGTCATCGGCTGGGGCAAAAACAGGCGGCAGTTCAATTCCCGAAGAAGTCTCAAACTTCGGCTTGCGCTCGGGAAATTTATCGGTCGATTTTTTGTGCGCGCTTTCTTTCCAACGCAGGTACTGCTCTTGTAGGGTCATCATGCCTCGCTTCGAATTTCTCGAATCTTTTTTGGAGTTTAATTGTACAGCCATTAGAACACTTTCCGGGGCGATGAGTGTCACCTTTGCTTGTGCATTTCATCACAACCGCAACCTGCGCCCCCGCAGCCTGCTCCCGTTTTAATCTGGAATTAATCTTTGCGAAAAAGTTTTCGATTACACTTTTTCGGCCATGACCCCGTTCTTACAGCTTGCCTTCCTGCTTATGCTTTTACTGTTCACCGCCAAACTGGCCGGGTATCTAAGCATTCGCCTGGGCCAGCCTTCGGTGCTGGGTGAATTGCTGGCAGGAATTGTGTTTGGGCCTTCGGTGCTGCACCTGCTCGGCTGGCCTTTCTTAAACGACCCGGCGCTGGAACATTTTGTCGTTGAGATTGGTGAAATTGGGGTCCTGTTGTTGATGTTCATCGCCGGGCTCGAACTGCACCTGAACGAACTGCGCGGCAATGTGCGCGTCTCAGGAGCGGCCGGGATTATGGGCGTTATCTTGCCTTTGCTGGCCGGGTGGGGTGTGGGAATGGCCTTTGGCATGAACCAGCAACAGGCCATCTTCCTGGGGCTGGTAATGGGCGCAACCTCGGTTAGCATCTCGGCACAAACCCTGATGGAAATGAAGGCGCTCAAGAGCCGCGTGGGCCTGGGTTTGCTCGGGGCCGCAGTTTTCGACGATATCCTGGTCATCTTCCTGCTTTCGGTATTCTTTGCGCTCACCTCCGGCGCGGGCAGCCTGGCCGAAATTGGCCTGGTGATGGTGCGTATGGGCGTATTCTTTGGGTTGGCCTTCGCTTTTGGGCTGTGGGGCCTGCCGCGCCTGATTGGGATCGTGCGCAACCTGCCCATTAGCCAGAACCTGCTGACCCTGGCCATCATCACCCTGCTGGGCTATGGCCTGGCCGCCGAGCTGGTTGGCCAGATGGCGGCCATTACCGGGGCCTTTATCGCCGGTCTGATGTTCGCGCGCACCCCCGAGAAGGAAATCATCGACCCGCGCATTTCGGCCCTGGCGTATGGTTTCTTTGTGCCGGTCTTTTTTGTCAGCATTGGGCTTAAAACCGAGATTGACCTGCATGGCGAGGCCATCTTGCTGACGTTGGTGGTCATTTTGGCAGCTGTTATCACAAAATGGGGCGGTGCAGCCCTTGGGGCGCGGATGGCGGGTTTTAGCTGGCGCGAAAGCGTACAATTAGGCATGGGCATGGTCTCACGCGGCGAGGTGGGGCTGATTGTCGCCAGCGCCGGGGCGCGCTCTGGCCTGGTGACCGAAGCCGAATTTGCAGCCGTAGTGGGGATGGTCATTGCCACAACGCTGATCACCCCGCCTGCGTTACGCGCCTTGTTTCACCTGCCCGCAGATTGGACATTGCAATTTCCATCGTTTCGGAAGACAATAAAGACACCACCCCACGACACAAAGGAAACCCCATGAGTCTGGTTTTATTCGTATTGCATGACCCGGAGAAAATCCATGAAGTGCTAACCGCCTGGGAGGAATGCGGCATTCCCGGGGCAACGGTGCTGTATAACACCGGCATCGGCAGGTTGCGCCAGAGCCATATTTTGCGCGATGATATGCCGCTGATTCCGTCGTTAAGTGACTTTTTCAACACGCCCGAACATCACGGCCGGACGCTTTTTACCCTGATCGACGATGATAGCATCATCCCGGCGCTGGTGGCAGCCACCGAGCAGGTGGTTGGCGATTTAAACCGGCCCAACAATGGCATTTTAGCGGTGCTCCCCGTCAGCCAGATTTATGGCCTGCGTAAATGGAAGGCCGCTGAGGGGGATGCGGATTCTTAAGGGGTGTGCGCCGCATCTTTGCCGGGAAAGGTGCGGGCGAGGATATTCCGATAAAACGGGTTATTTCGTGGCGGAGAGGTGCGGCGCACCCTCCGCCACGAAACTTTTCATCCTTTAATCCCGTACAAAATAGAGACGAAAGTCATTTGTGCACGGCTATACAAAATGCTAAACTTTGAAATGGCATTTAATCACTGGAGGTTTCTATGGGTCGAACTGTTTCTTTTATTGGCGCGGGCGTGTTGTTCCTGATCGGGCTGTGCCTGCTGGGATACGGCATCTTGAATGTGATTGGCAGTACGTCTGTCATGGGCGACTCAAACTTTATGTTGTTTGGGATCGGGTTTGCCTGCGCAAGCCTGCTCTTCTTCGCCGGAGGCGGCGGATTGGTCTGGATGGGGATGCGCGGCCAAAAAACCGAAGTGGTGCAGCAGGTGACGATGAAGGTGGACCTGCCAGGCGAGACCAAGGTTTCACAAATGAAGTGCCAATCGTGCGGTGGGCCGATCTCTTCGAATGACATCAAGATCATGGCCGGTGCGCCGGTTGTAACCTGTCCATACTGCCAGGCGACCTACAACCTGACAGAAGAACCCAAGTGGTAAGTCTCTGGGGAGGGACTCCATGAAATACCGACTCTTTTCTTTCCTGCTGGCCTGTGTGCTGGCCTTTGGCCTGACCACCAGCGCTTCAGCGCAAACGTATTCCTTCCAGCTTCCAAATGAAGTGGTAAATGTTTATTGGAATGGTGATGGAACGGTGGCGGTGGAATATGCTTTTACCTTCGCCAACGATGCTTCTGCAGACGCAATCGACTTTGTGGACGTGGGCCTGCCCAACGGCAATTACTCGTTTGATAGCATCAGCGCCGATGTAGACGGGAGCCCGGTCAGCGTCACCAGTGATTACCAGGGAGACGGCTCTTACGGCGTCGCCATTGACCTGGGCGCTTACGACATTCGCCCCGGCGAAACAGGCACGGTAAATGTGCGCATTGGCAAGATTGAGCGCATGTATTACCCCGATAACCAGGATGATACTTACGCGAGCGGTGAATTCTCGCCGACCTGGTTTGGGTCGCAATATGTAAACGGCACCACCAACATGGCGGTGATTTTCCACCTGCCGCAGGGGGTCCTGGCTGAAGAGCCCAAGTACCACATCCCCAGCGGAGGCTGGCCGGGCGGACAAGAACCCGCAGCGGGTTTCGACGACCAGGGCCGTATCACTTATTCCTGGTTTTCTCCCGATGCCAACGGGTACACGCGCTACACCTTTGGCGCATCTTACCCGGCCAAGTACATCCCCGAAGATGCGATTGTGCGCACGACCGTCTTCGATCTGATTATCGGCGGCATCCTGGCCGCTTTTGGCGCAGTTGCCAATATCCTGCCATTCTGCTGTTTTGGAGCCTTTTTCTTCGGCATTCCGATCTTGGGCGCGGTCAGTGAGCGCAAACGCAAAATGCAATACCTGCCGCCCAAAATCTCAATCGAAGGGCATGGCATTAAACGCGGCCTGACGGCCGTGGAAGCCGCCATTTTAATGGGTCAAAGCCTGGATAAGGTGATGACCATGATCCTGTTCAGCATCATTAAAAAGAACGCCGCCCAGGTGCTCACGCGCGATCCGCTGGAACTGGAAATTGCCGACCCGCTGCCCAACACCCTGCAGCCTTATGAGCTAAACTTTCTCGAAGCCATGCGCCTGACCGATACCAAGCGCCGCCGTCGCGCCCTGCAAGATATGACCGTGAACCTGATTAAGAGCGTGACCGAAAAGATGAAAGGCTTCAGCAGCAAAGAATCGATCGAGTACTACAAAGCCATCAATGAAAAAGCCTGGCAACAGATTGAGGCCGCCAATACGCCCGAGGTCAAAAGCCAGATGTACGAAGAAGCTGTGGAATGGACCA
Source organism: uncultured Anaerolinea sp. (assembly GCA_964562145.1). Taxonomy (GTDB): domain Bacteria; phylum Chloroflexota; class Anaerolineae; order Anaerolineales; family Villigracilaceae; genus UBA5195. The sequence continues at coordinate 207,388 of CAZLSP010000002.1, forward strand.
TGCTCGATAAGGATTACGATGACCGCACCCGGCGTGTTTTCACCGGCCCGGTGATTGTTCCCACCTGGTGGGGACGCTATGACCCCACTTATCGACATCTCTCCACCACGCGGCCGGTTTCTGGCCCCAGCACAGGACCGTTAAGCAACCCGTTTGGCAACAGCGCCAGCGGACGCTCGGCCTTGCCCGGCGCCGATTTTGCGGCTTCGGTGGTCAACGGAACCCAATCTTTTGCCCAGCGCGTGCTCGGCAACATTAATGACTTTACCAACGGCGTCACCAACGTCACCAACCCGCCTCCTCCGCCCTCACGCAGCAGCGGAGGCCGGTCGGGCGGCGGTGGCTGCGCCTGTGCCTGTGCTTGCGCCGGTTGTGCCTGCGCTTGCGCCGGTGGCGGACGATAAATCTCGTTTTGATGTCAATTTACAGGTAGCGGTATGAATCTCTTTTCTGGATGGTTCAAGCAAAAATCACCGGTTCCGGGTCCTGTCCTTCACCATTATCACTATGCCCAGGACGGTGAAAAGTCACGCATCCACCTGCGCGTCGACGCTGATGGGAGCGGGACGTTAATCGTCAATGCCAACCGGGTCATGCACCTGAACCCGACAGCCGCCTGGATGGCGCAATCGATTTTGGACGGCAAGCAAGATGCCGAAATCTTAAAAGCCGGGAAAAAAGCCTGGAAGGTGGAAAGCAACGTCCTGGAACAAGACCTGGCGGCGTTCCACTTCCAACTCTCCGAGTTGATCCGCCCGGATGGCGTCTGCCCGATCCATGAGCTGGACCTGGAAACCATGCCGCCCTTTAGCGCCCGGCCCTCGGCGCCCTACCGCATGGACCTGGCGGTGACGTATCGCTGCAACAACGATTGCCACCACTGCTACAATGCCCGTGAACGCACCTTTGCCGAGTTCTCGACCGAACAGTGGAAACAGGTCATCGATAAAGCCTGGGCGCTGGGAATTCCGCACATCGTTTTCACCGGCGGAGAACCCACTTTAAGGGATGACCTGCCAGAGTTGATTGCCCACGCCGAGGCCAACGGCCAAATTACCGGTTTAAATACCAATGCCCGGCGGCTGTCTGATCCAAATTTTGTGAAACGGTTGGTCGATGCGGGCCTGGACCATGTTCAAATCACGGTTGAATCCTGCGATGCCGACATCCATAACAAGATGGTGAATGCCAGGGCATTTGACCAGACCATTCGCGGTGTAAAAAATGCCTTGCAAACGCGCCTGTTCGTGATGACCAATACCACCATGCTGCGCGACAACGTTGAGAGCATCCCGGCAACGCTCGATTTCCTGGCCGAATTGGGCGTGCCAACCATTGGCCTGAATGCGCTCATTTATTCAGGGCATGGCGCTTCGGTGGGCACGGGCCTGCCAGAGCGGGACCTGACCCCCTTGCTGGAGATGGCCCGCCAAAAAACCGATGCGCGCGGACAGCGTTTGATCTGGTATACGCCGACCCAGTATTGCCACTTTGACCCGGTGCAGATGCAATTGGGCGTTAAGGGTTGTACGGCGGCGCAATACAATATGTGCGTGGAACCCAACGGCGATGTGTTGCCCTGCCAATCGTATTACCAGCCACTTGGGAACATTTTGCGCGACGAATGGGATACGATCTGGAATCACAAACTTTCGGTCAAACTGCGTGAACGGCAAGACCTGCCGCTAAAGTGTGAAGGCTGCGCCCTGCTGGCCGAGTGCGGCGGCGGCTGCCCGTTACAGTTTGCCGGTCCGCAGTTAATTCAGCTGTAAAACCAGTAGCGTTGGAGACAGAAATGGATTGGATCAAAGAATTCCCCGCCTCGATCACTGTTTGCGACCCGCAGGGAATCATCCTGGAGATGAACGACTGCGCCGCAGCGACCTTTGAAAGCGATGGCGGGTACGGGCTGATTGGCTCAAACCTGCTCGACTGCCACCCGGCCCCGGCGCGCGAAAAACTGGAGGCGCTAATGGCCGCCCGCGTCAAAAACGTTTATACCATTGAGAAAAAAGGCGTCAAAAAGCTCATTTACCAATCTCCCTGGTACAAAGACGGAGAATATGCCGGGTTTGTAGAAATGTCGCTGGAGATTCCGGCCGAATTACCACACTTTATTCGTAGTTAATGCGTCGAAAGGCAGCGCTGCTGCAAACTTTCGCAGCCTGCGCTGCACAAACCTATGCAAATTTGTTACCTGCTTGCTTTCCCCGATAGCGCCAGCCAGGCCGTTGAGCCGGCTGAACGCATCACAGGACTAAAGGACGCACCTTACTTCCAGCCGGTGGATGTGCGCATCATCACCCTGGGCCAGCAGCCGGTGCATGTGGAAGGCATCGCGGCCACCGTTATCCGTCAGCGGCTCGACGACCGGGTGCAGATGGTCGAATGTCGCTTCGACCTGCCCAACGCGCTCGGGCAGGACGCCCTCCAGCATCGCCAGCGCATCTCACGCGCCCTGCTCGATCTGTTTTTACCCGACGAACACCGTGACAGCGGCCTGTATGAAGAATACAGCATCCTGTTGCTTAACCGGGTCGAAGGCACGCCCGACCAGTTCCTGGAACAAAATGCCGGCAGCCTGGCCCGTTTTATGCGCACCCAGCGTGAAGTCTTCGACCCGGCCGAAATTGATGAAATCCTGGTCAGCCGCGTGCGCTACTCACAAGACGAATTAACCGTGGTCGATTGGGACGGCGCTGTCATCATTTCACCGGTCGGCGACTTCCAGTCTGATATCGAACTGCTCAAAATTGGCAACTACCAGCTCTTGCGTTACCGCATGCTGGACCAATCCATTGAAGCCAGCCTGCGCGCCATTAACGAACAGTTCAACGCCCGCCAAAAAGGCGCGCTGCGCCCCGGCCCCACCCGTTCCTCGCTGCGCCGCATCGTCTCGCTGCGCATGGAATTGATGCTCGACTTCGAGCATACCGACCAAAACCTGCTCTTAATTGGCGACTGGTACACCGCCAAACTCTACCACGCCATCCGCGACGAGTTTTATCTCGACAACTGGAAACAGGCTGTCCGCGACAAACTCGAAAATCTCGAAAGTATCGTCCACACCATCCAGGACAACTTCTCGCTCTCATGGAGCGGCCTGATGGAACAGGTGGAACTGGCCGGGTGGATTATTTTGCTCATCGGCTATTTCATTTTGTTTTTCATGGAAATTGGCGCCGGACACTAGGCGCAAAGGAGCCAAACATGAACCTGATCGAACGCCTCACCTCGCTCTTCACCCCCGTCAAACCCCTGCCCGCGGGCGTGCACCACTTCCAGTCGCCGCCCGAAGACAAAGAACCCTACCGCCTGCACCTGCGCCTGCAAAAAGACGGCAGCGGCCTGTTAATTGTCAACGCCAGCACCGTTTTACACCTCAACCCTACCGCCGCCGAATACGCCTATCATTTCATCCGCGGCATTGCGCCCGAACAGGCTGCCAAAGAGATCGCCGCGCGTTATCGCATCAGCCGCAGCCAGGCCCAAAGCGACTACCAGGATTTTTCAGAGCGAATCGAAACCCTGATCCACACCCCCGACCTTGATCCCGTTTACTATCTCGATTTCGAGCGAATGGCCCCCAACAGCGCGGAACTGACCGCCCCTTTGCGGCTCGACTGCGCCCTCACCTATCAACTCCCTGCCGGTGCAGACCCGTTAAACGCCCCCACCAAGCGTGTCGAGCGTGAACTGACCACCGCCGAGTGGAAAGACATCCTCGACAAAGCCTGGGCCATGGGCGTACCGCATATCGTCTTCACCGGCGGCGAAGCCACCCTGCGCGCCGACCTGCCCGAACTGATTGCCCACGCCGAAAAGAACGGCCAGGTCGCCGGGCTGCTCACCGATGGTCACAAACTGGCCGACAACGACTACCTGAACACGCTTCTGCAAACCGGCCTCGACCACCTGATGATCATCCTGCCCAGCGATGGCGAACCCAACTGGCAAGCCATTCAAAACGCGCTGGTTGCCGATATTTTCCTGGCAGTCCACTACACCCTGACCCCCAAAAACATCACCGCCGCACCGACCTTGATGAAAGAATTGCATGAAGCTGGCGTCGAAGCCATGTCACTCAGCATCTCGGACCCGGCGCTGCACGATGACCTGGCCCGCCTGCGCGATGTGGCGGGCGATATGGGCCTGCGCCTGGTCTTTGACTTGCCCGTGCCTTACTCCGGGGCCAACCCGGTTACGCTCGAAACCGCCGAAGACGGCCTGCACAGCGGAGCCGGGAAAACCTGGCTGTATGTTGAACCCGATGGGGATGTGTTGCCCGCCCAGGGCATGGCCGATACCCTCCTGGGTAACATTCTCAAAGATGACTGGAAGAAAATCTATCGCTAGGTAGCCCTGGCTGAACCAAAAAAACTCCCTTCGCATCCACCCGGATCAGAAGGGAGTTTTTCTATTTCTGCGCTCAAGTTCGGCAGGGCGCATGCTTTTCATCATAATGCGCCAGCTTCCCGGTCATTCGCGCTGCAACACCCGGAAGGAGATCCCGCCAATCAATAACGGCAGCCAAAAGGTCATAGCGCGATACGTCAGGGTCACCACCACGGCCTGTTCCCAGGGAATATGCAGCGAGTAAAACGTCCACGGCAGCAGGGTTTCGACCACCCCAATTCCAGAGGGGGTAGGAGAAACGATCAGGAACAGGTAACAGGAGGCAAATCCGGCGATGATGGTTCCGATGGAAAAATTGACTCGAAAGGCAAGAAAAGTCATCATCAGGATCAAGATTTGCAAACCTTTGCTGACCACGGCTGAAAGGAAGGGCACTACCACCGCGCGATGCCGCGTGCGCAGCACCGAAAGCCCTTCGGCTACTTCCATGCCAAACTCTTTCGAGGCCACCTCGCGGAAATACTCGCGCCGGGTAAAAAACCAGATCAGGCGATTAATCTGACGCGAAAGCCAGGCCAGCACCCGCCCCAACTGCTCCCCAGACTGTGACCCAATGTAGATGAGCGCGCCCAGCCCGAGAAAAATCCCCAGCATAATGACCGAAGCGGTCATTTCACCGGGGTTCAGGTCGTTTCGACGGATGAAAACCACCCATCCCAGCCCCAGGATGACCATAAAAGCGGCATAGTCGAGGAACAGGTGCAATGCGCCCGCCGCAGCCGCCAGTCCGCGCGGGTATTTGCGCTTTCCGGCATCATCAATAAAGACCGCTACACCGCCAAACCCGCCGCTGGGGGCCACGACATTAATAAAGTTGGCCGCCGAAGAAACCAGGGTCAGGTGCCAGAGCCTTTCGTCGATGTCCATCAGGCGATACAGGTACTGGTATCCCCAGGCTTCATTAAGCGTCCAGGCGGCAATCAATACTACGGCAAATCCCATGCACAGGAAATCACTATGCTGGAGCGTCTTCCAGGTGTTTTCCAACTCACCTGCGCTGATCACAATCAGCGCGCTCCCCAGGAAAAAGACAAGGATTAACAAGATTTTACGCATTGCTGGGATTATACAAGCAAAATAAGAGACGCCTGTCCAGGCGTCTCTTATTTGTGACAAACGGGCTATGCCTTCTCAGGCAGGTTGTTTGGCCGGGGCGAGCGTGTCGTGATCGGGCAGGATATCTTCGGCATCCCGGATGACCGGGAACAGGTATCCGGCCATCCCAACCGCTACCGCGCCCAGGCCACATAATGCCATCAGCAGGCCCATCCCCGCCCCGGGGCCGGTGCCCACCAACGGGCCAAAGGCCTGGGCCAGCGCTCCCTGGGTACGCATGGCCGGCTCCAGCACAAAGTCTGCCAGGGTTCCACCCACGATGGGGGTAATGGGGTTGGTAAACCACGCAATCAGGCGGCGGGCCGAAAAAACGCGTCCCTGCAAATCGGGGGCCACCTTGCTCTGCCAGATGGCCTGGTTAGAGCCATTCACCAGCGGCAGGACCAGGTCAATAAAAATGGCAGCCGGAATCCACCAGTACAGGTTCTGCCCCAGGCCCATGGCAACCATGCCAAAGCCCGAGAGCATCCAGCCCAGCAAAACCCCGTGTACCCGGCGTTTGAACCCGCCCCAGGCACTCATCAACAGCCCCCCAACAATCCCGCCAACGGCAAACATGGTCTGCACCGAGCCAAAGACCAGGCTGTTCTGATCGGTGCGGGCCAAGAGCATCGGGGCAAAAACCGTAAAGCCAATCCCTGAGAACAGGTTGCCTACAAAAAAGACCAGTTGCAACCCCAACAGGCTCGGGCGGGCAAAAATATACCTGAAACCAAAGGAGGCTTCCTTCCAGAAACTGCCTCGCGATTCCTGACCTTCCTGGGTTTGGCGCGGCTGGGGGATGTGAACAAAAGCCAGCCCGCTGATGGCGAGCAGGAAGGTCGCCACGTCAAAAAGCATAATCCCTTCCAGTTTGATCCACGGCAATAAAGCGCCAGCCAGGATGGGAGCCAGGACACCCGGCCCGGCTTCCATCAGCGACATCAGGCCATTGACACGCCCCAATTGTTCTTTGGGAATCATGGTGCTGATAGCCGCTGAATAAGCGGGCCACTGGAAGGTGTTCCCGATTCCGTTAAGCACCGCCGAAAGATAGAGGTGCCAGAACTCCAGGCGGCCGGTAGCAAACATCACCAGCACAAACAATGTTCCCACCCCGCCGGTGATGTCGCTGATCATCATCATCAACTTGCGGCTGTAACGATCCACCAACACCCCGGCAATGGGCGACATAATCAAAAAGGGGGTAATGTAAAAAACCTGCATCAACCCCATCGCAGTTGCGCTTTCTGTTTTCTGGTACATCCAGATGGTCATCGCAAAGCCCGTCATGCCCGAGGCCAATACCGAAACAAGCTGGGTGATCCAGATAACAACAAAAGCAGAAAAACCGGTTGGAAGCTTCGTTTTTTGTTCCATAAATCTCCTTTTTTAATCCATCGGCAGCGACATTGCGGTTTCAGCGGTCAATACCGACAAAAAACCGCAGGCTTGAGCACCTGCGGAGAAGAAAGCAACAGCAAAACTAGCAGCTAAAACAATTCACCGGCAGGAGGCTCAACAACCCAAGCAAAAATAAAAGCTGTTCGAATTTTCATTGCTCACGAGCCTCCTTTCCTGAAAGAAGATAAATAAATTTTATCATAGTGTCGGGCAGATTAAACGTAACAACCCCGAATCACCGAAAGGGATTAGAATCATTCCCAACCCCAAGGCTGTGTTCCCTTTTTATTTGGAGAGTCCTTTCTGCAACTTTTTGCGCCAGCCTGCGTAAATTGTCACAGAAAGACGACAGGAGAACCCGTGAACGAAGAATTGACCTGGATTATCCAGGCTCAACAAGGAAATGACGAGGCTTTTACCCGGCTGGTGGAGCAGTACCAGACCCCGGTCTATAACCTGTGCTACCGCATGCTGGGTGAGCCCGAGTCGGCTGAGGACGCTGCCCAGGAAAGCTTCCTGCGCGCATATCAGAATCTATCCCGGTATGACCGCCAACGCCCCTTCCCCACCTGGCTGCTTTCCATCGCAGCCCACTACTGCATCGACCGGCTGCGTCGTCGCCGCTTTACCATGTTCTCGCTCGATGCCGAGCGCGAAGATGATGAGCGCCCGATGGAGCTGCCCGATGCCAACGCGATTGACCCTGAACATGAAGCAGTCCGCCGCGAGGAGCAGGAAGAAATCCAAACTGCCCTCAAGGGGCTAGATGCCACAGACCGGGCGGCTATCGTCCTGCGCTATTGGTACGACTTCTCAGAAGTTGAAATCGCCGAAAGCCTCAACCTGACGGTCAGCGCAGTCAAAAGCCGCCTGCACCGGGCCCGTAAAGCGGTTGCCCGGCTAATGATGGCCAACTCTCCTGAAGCCCGCATAGAAAGGATGCCCTATGGAACACCGGCCTTATGAAGACTGGCTGTTAAATGACGAACGATTGACTCCCGAACAGGAGCGCGATTTGCGCACTCACCTGCGCAGTTGCCCCACCTGCAGCACATTGGCGCGCGCCAACCTGTCGCTGCGAGCCGCCCCGGTGGCGGCCCCATCTGCAGGTTTTGCGCTCCGCTTCCAGGCCCGCCTGGCAGCGGAACGCAAGACCCAGCAACGCCGCAGCGCTGTAGGAATGAGCGTGCTGGCGGTGGCCGGATTGGCCGCCCTGGCCTGGGTCTTGCTACCCTACCTGGAGTATCTTCGACTGGAGCCTTGGCAGATCCTTCTTGCGTGGTTTAATCAAGTAGTCTATTTTGCCTTTACCGTACGCACCCTCGGCATTTTGAGCAGCACCCTTTTGAATGTGGTGGCTGCGCTCATTCCGCCTTATGCCTGGGTCGCTGCCCTGGGTCTTTCCATCGTCATCGGTTCGGTGTGGACAATTTCGTTCCGCCGGGTTGGCAAGGTCGCACAGTCGGTTGCATAGGCTCAAGGAGATCGGATGAAATTCACTGGAAAATTCCTGACCCTGTTGGCCCTTGCGGCGCTTTTATTGGTCCCTTACCAGGCTGCGCAGGCCCGCGGACTATTGGCTGGCCCCTTGTTTGGGGAAAACTACACCCTCGAAAGCGGTGAAACGCTCAACGAGGACCTGATTATTATCGGCGGCTCGATCACTATTGAAGAAGGCGCAAAAGTTAATGGTTCAATTGTGTTAATTGGCGGCAGCCTGACCCTGGACGGGGAAGTGACCCGCGACGCCGTCGTCATTGGCGGTGCTGTAAAATTGGGCAGCACGGCGCACATTTTTGGCAATATTGTTCCGGTAGGCGCACCTGTTGCCCGCGAAGAAGGCGCGCGTGTCGATGGTGAACTGGTCAACATTCCCAACAGCCCGGCCGTGCCCGTTCCTGCCGTCACCCCTGAACCTGTTGAAACTCCGCAAAAGGCATCTAGCAACCCGCTGGCCGACCTGGTCTGGAATGTGTTGGGCGTGTTTGGGAATTCGGTGGTCTTTGGCGCGCTGGCTATGTTGGTCGTGCTCTTCCTGCCCGAGCGCACCCGCCGAATCGGCGAGTTGATCCCGACCCGACCTGTGAATGCCGGGCTGATGGGTATCCTGAGCGTCATCCTGTTTATCACCGCCATCCTAACCCTTTCGCTGCTCAGCCTGCTGATCATCACCATCCCGCTGACCATTCCAATGATCCTGATTGCTTCGGTAATCTTTGCGGCAGCCTCCATCTTTGGCTGGATCGGCCTGGGAACCGAACTGGGGCTGCGCCTGATGCGCACCACCCAGCGCGAGGCATCCCTGCCGTTGGCGGCGGGCCTGGGAACTTTTCTACTCAACCTGGCTGCCAATGGCTTTGGCCTGCTGCCCTGCATTGGCTGGACGGTACCCACCCTGTTGGGAACCCTGGCCCTGGGCGCAGCTTTTATGACCCGCTTCGGCGAGCGCCAACTCCATTTCACGGCCACACCGCCAACAGCCGAGTCTAACCCCGGCGCCGGAATCAACTAAAAGACGGGTTCCTGTCCCCGTTTATGCGCCCACCCGCATAGGGTGGGCGTTTTTTTGTCCATGATAAAATGAGCCAGCCTGGGCCAGGCCAACGCCCGGAGCTTTTGGAGGAAGTCATGTCAAACAACCCGTATAACACCCCGGTTCACCCCAACCCGCTGCCCATATTAAAGGTTTCGGGGTCGCACCGTGAAATCGGCCGCCAGATTGGCGAGGGCGCACGCAAACAGGTCCAGCACAGTGTTGAAAACGCCCGAAAATTGCTCGAAGATGCTTACGAACAATTGGAATTAACCTGGGATGGAGCCAAAATACAGGCTCGCAAGTACCTGCCCTTTGCGCAAGAACGCTACCCGCAATATGTGGATGAGATGACCGGTATTTCTGAGGGCGCAAACGTTCCTTTTGAAGATATTGTGGTTCTCAATGCCATGGAAGCCGTCACCATGGATGCCTTGCATCTGACACGCTGCACCAGCATGGCGGTCAACGAAGAACGCACCGCCGATGGGCATGTGCTGGCTGCTCACAACGAAGATTGGGTCCCCGAAGATGAGGACGATGTCTTTATCATCCACGCGCGGCCCGATGACGAACCGCCTTTTATCGCCATGAATTATGGCGGGTTGCTGCCCAATGTGGGGTTAAACGCTTATGGCATCGCCCAACTCATCGACTCGGTCTACCCCAACGACTCGCGCATCGGCATCCCGCGCCTGGTGCTCTCTCGCGCCGTATTGGCATCCAAAACCCCCGCCGAGGCGATTCGCAAAATGCTGGTCCCCCATCGCGCGGCCGGGTATAACCACTTGCTGCTGCACGAAAGCGGCGAAATTTACTCGGTTGAAGTTTCGGCGCGGCGTTTCGAGATCCTGTACGCGCTGGACGGCTACATGGCGCATACCAATCATTACCTGACCACCAAGATGAAAGAAATAGAAAACGACCCGGAGGAATTAATCTCCTCGCGGGTGCGTTATTTTCGCGCCAATCGGCTGCTGCGCCAAAACGGCGCACATTCCATCAAATCGCTACAGTCTATTCAAAAAGACCACGTCAACTTCTCAAACTCCATCTGCAATCATGCCGTCGACCAGGCCGATGCGCTCGACCGCGAAAAGACCATCACCGCCATGGTAATGGACCTGACCGCGCGTGAAATTCATATTTCATGGGGAAATCCGTGCCAGAATACCTACCACACCTATCACCTGGAGGATTAAGGCGGCTGTTCAGCTTTCGGTTAAGAGAAGCTCACCGCGCAACCCGTCAGGGCTGGCCTCCGTTAAACGGACATCATCCACCCGGTTCCAGCGCGGCGTAGGGGCGATAGCCGTCACCCGCACATAATTCCCGCTCAGGCCTTCCACCTGCCAACCGGCTTGCCCCACCTCGGTCACGGCTTCCCACAGCACTGGCAGCGTTTGACCGATAAACTGGCGGCGATACCGTTCAGAAAGTTCTGCAAAGACGGCGCGCAACTGACCACTGCGCGCCTTTTTAATTTCCGGGGCCAGGTGGTCTTTCATGCGCGCGGCCGGGGTTCCCGGACGGGAAGAATAGGTAAAGACATGCCCGCTGGCAAAACCGATCTCGCGCACAAAAGCCAGCGTCTCGTCAAATTCAGACTGGCTCTCGCCGGGGAAACCGGCAATCACATCGGTGGTAATGGCCACAGCCGGGATGGCGGCGCGGGCAGCTGCCACCAGTTGACGGAATGAATCGGGGGTGGTTTTGCGCAGCATGCGCTTGAGGACCGAGAGACTGCCCGATTGCAGCGGCAGGTGCAGGTGCGGCATCATCCGGGGATTCGCCCATAACGAGAAAAAGCCCTCGTTCAGGTCCCACGGCTCCAGGGAAGAAAGCCGCAAGCGCGGCGCGTCAGTTTTATCGAGAATGGATTGAATTAAAAGCGGGAGTTGTGCGCCGAAATCATGCCCCCAGGAACCAAGGTGCACCCCGGTAAGGACAATTTCTTGCGCGCCCCCGGCCAGCGCCACGCGAATATCTTCGAGCACGGCCTCCACGGGTCTCGAACGCCCTGCGCCGCGTGCCACAGTGGTGATACAAAAAGTGCAGTGATTATCACAACCATCCTGCACTTTGATGAAAGCGCGGGTGCGCTGGCGCAATCCGGGGAGCGGTTTGCGCACAATGGGCTCATGGTCAAATTCTTCGGGGGGTAAGCCAAGCACATCGGCAACAAGG